>CBFIII010000016.1:0-61909 GCA_965662645.1 Bacteroidales bacterium | reverse complement strand
CGTTCCCTCAGGGAAAATAGAATCGCCATGTTGATATGGCAATTCGCTAGCACAAATAAAACTGGAATCGTCCACTTCGTAAGTGGGGAAAACGGTCAACTTGAAATTAACCAGACTATCGCAACCATTCACAGTAGAAAATAGCACAGGATAAATGCCCGTCGTTGTACCCACAGGAAAAATAGAATCACCATATTGATAAGGTAATTCGCTAGCGCAAATAAAACTGGAATCAGACACTTCATAAGTGGGGAAAACGGTCAGCTTGAAATTAACCAGACTATCGCAACCATTTACGGTAGAGAATAGCACAGGATAAATGCCCGTCATGGTTCCCACAGGAAAAATAGAATCACCATATTGGTAAGGTAATTCGCTAGCGCAAATAAAACTGGAGTCAGACACTTCATAAGTCGGAAAAACGGTCAACTTGAAATTAACCAGACTATCGCAACCATTTACCGTAGAAAATAGCACAGGATAAATACCTGTTGGTGTTCCCGCAGGAAAAATAGAGTCGCCATATTGATAAGGTAATTCGCTAGCGCAAATAAAACTGGAGTCGTCCACTTCGTAAGTGGGAAAAACTGTCAGTTTAAAATTAACCAGACTATCGCAACCATTCACGGTAGAGAATAACACAGGATAAATACCCGTCAGTGTTCCCACAGGAAATATAGAGTCGCCATATTGATAAGGTAATTCGCTAGCGCAAATAAAACTGGAATCAGCCACTTCGTAAGTCGGGAAAACGGTCAGCTTGAAATTAACCAGACTATCGCAACCATTTACCGTAGAAAATAGCACAGGATAAATACCTGTTGGTGTTCCCGCAGGAAAAATAGAGTCGCCATATTGATAAGGCAATTCGCTTGCGCAAATAAAGCTGGAATCAGCCACTTCGTAGATAGGACAAATAATTAATCTTAAATGAGTAAGACTATCGCACCCTGAAACCGATAAACGATCAAAATTGTAAATACCGTCTGCTGTTCCTATGTCAAAAACAGTATCTCTATAAGTATAGGGAAAATCATTTTCACAAACCCACACGGTATCTTGAATGTCATAACTAGGATTGATATTAATAGAAACAGCCAACGTATCCTTTTCCCCATCACTACAATCATTCTCTACAATAGCTAAAAAAGAAAAATAGCCCATAGTATCGGAATTGAATTTGGCAGAAATCGAGGTCCTATCATATAATAAATTGACATCGTTAGGATCACCAGCAGAAAGCCAATCCACTATTACGCCATTATAAACGAGCATGACAATCTCTCCAGAACCTTGACAAAAGTCACCGTCAGCATCACTAAAACCTTCGAAAATAACAGCCGAAGGAACCATTTCCGAAAAGTCCGAGAAATAACCAAATCGATTTCCGCTACCCGTTCCTTCGGTGATAGCTAGGTGAAATTTATAATCATTCGTTACTCTTACTACAGTACTCTTTGTGGTAAGAACGACATTCTTTCGTGAAGCATTCTTGATATAGGCATATTTATTATCATCGGTAAATTCAAAATCATCAGACGATAAAATAGTAGTACTTAATAAAGTTGAATTATCATCATACTGATATACCGTAAAACCACTAATCATCTCTAAACGCTCTTCATCTGTTTTGGCTTTTGCTACTCGTAAATAAAGATTAACAAATCGATTGGAATTATCACTTGAACTGTTTCGATAAGTAACACTCAACGAACCGATACACTGATTAATAGGAGGAAGAACAGCTCCGCCAGTCTCTTGACCACTCGTTGAAATCTGATTGACATAAATAGGCGATGTAGCACTAACACTCATGTCATACTGATTTACAGGAACTTTATAAACATCCCCTTGGTCAAGATCCGTGAGATATATACCATTAACCGTGATAGCAGTATGATCTTCGGTAGCTGTAATAAATAAAAACTCGCCATCCCCCGTCACATTACCTTTAAGAGCAAAATATTCCGTTCCTATCTTTGTTATAGGAATATATTGATCACCAATGATATCTTTTGATCCACCATACTGAATACTATCGTCATAAATACTAATTGCAATATTTTTAGTCGAAGTAACATGAATACCATTGAGGTGATCTTCTGCTAAAAGATTGTTGCTCTGAAAAGTATAGGACTGTCCTTTATTCAGCGTTATAGTCACGACCCCCGAGTAGGTGTCCACACTAGAACCAGTAAGATCAACAGTAACCACCGTATTATCTTCAGTAGCTACAATAACAAAACCATTACCTGCATCAACATAACCGTTATCATACGAATTCTGAGTGGATACCCAGAATTCTTGACCTAAGGCATTATTACCTTTTAAACTATAAATGTCTCTGTTGTTAGTATTAGCATACTCGTAATAAGTTGTAAATAATCCACCATCAGACTCTAACAACAAGCCTTTGTTCTGTATGCCTTTATCATAGTAATTCTCTAAATCAGCTATATCAGTAAACAGACCAGATGAATCTGAAGAAAAAACATTCACTTGCTTATTTTCATAAGCCTGGAGAGAGAAACTCGTTAAAATGGTACCTGTAGCAGGTAAACTAATGGTTATATTAACTGGAACAGAATCCGCTGTCACCTGAAAATAAATGGGTTGACCATAACCACCATGATGAGTTGGACTAAGAGGAGGCGCAGCAAACCAAAATTCATTATCGAGCTGAGCAAAACTAAGTGCGGGAATAAGACATAATAAAATAAAAATCACACCTCTTATACGCCCCAAGAAAGAGCTTATATAAGTAAGTCTGAATTCTAAGTATATGTTTCTTGTTTTTTTCAAAGTAAGCTCTTTTTTTTATGTTGTTGTTTTTTATATTTGAAGAATAAATATAAAATCTAAATTTCTGATTTACAGCAATCATATACCTTAGCATTACTTGTGACATTATTAATTTCATACCTTCTCTCATATCTAATGCTTACTCATTTTTCTGATATAGATTCTGCAATGCTTTTTTAAATTATATTTATATCTTTCTGGGTATAAAACAAGTTAGAAAACACGGTTTAACCTTTATCTGTAATTTTCGTTTATTCGTATTCTACATGTTTACTTTTTAACCACTCGTTTCTGTACTCGAAAACAAAATTAACAACCTCTTTGTTCAGTTTTCAAAGAAGAACTTTAGTTCGATAGCCTCGATAAAATAGAAAGTCAGATTGCCTAAATTCGATACCTATTTGAGTGTTATCCTGTTCTCAAAAAAAGGGAATATTGTATAATATTCCTCCTAAATTAAGCCACACGCTAAGACAAATATTAATATCTTAAATTTGGATTCATTATAGGACTAATACCGATTGTGAATTAAAATAAATTTTAATGCGCTACGCTTTTATAGCTTAATTAATTCTACATCGGCATAATACGAATATCTCTTGGAGCTAATTTTAAAATCAAATTGGTATAACACGAAAAAAACAACAGTAGTTTTAAGACCAAAGTAGCATTAGAAGTTATAAAAGAAAGATCGACCAACTGTGGGGCATTCAAAGTAATGCTGTTGAGTCACTTATAAATGAATGGATGGGAATAGCTTTGTCGCTAGTATTAAAACCGCTAATAAGGTTAATTAGCACAATCATAGAGCATTACGATGGAATCGTAATGTCAATAAAAACAGGAATAACAAATGCCGTGGCAGAAGGTCTAAATAGTGTAATGCAATTGGCTATATCTAGGACAAGAGGGTATCGTAATTCAAAGAATTTTATGGCAATGGTATATTTACTCGGGAATTAATGACAAAATTAATCCCACTGGTTTTGACGAAGAGCCTGTTTATTGCTTAGAACCATAAACAAAAGCGCAACACTTGCATCCATTACGATGTAAGCATTGCGCTATGGTAAAAAAAACATTTTAGTTAATAACTAGAAGCACTTACCAATTTTAATATTTAATGTATTTTGAGGTATGCTACTATCAGTATATTCTGTAATTCCAAAGCTATTTTCATATTCTCCATCAAAATTAAGATGTCCCATTTGCCATTCTATACCCGCTGTTAAATTCTCAAATCTAAGACGTATTCCAAAGACTTTAAGCATACCGTCAAAAACAGAATAGCCTGTAGTAAGTGGTTCGGCTGGTGATGTATCACCAGCATCAGTGAAAAGTGCAATGCCAGGATTAAGATCGTAATACACATCTACTGTGGCATTATCTGCAAAACTATATCCCACAGCGATACCTAACCGTATTCCGAGGTTAAAATTTATGCCTGTTGCCGAATAATTCTTATCAATAAACAAAAGACGCATATCAAGGTAAGAAACATCAAAACCAAGACCCATTCCAGAAGGAAGATGAGGCTCTAAAGATTTTAAGTAATACGTTTTACCCGTTGTAAAATTCAAACCTACTGTTGCCCCCTGCAAATCTTTAAAATTATCAGTTGCCTTTGAAAAGCCCATTGTAGTAGTTGCGCTCTGATAAAGGTGATCTCCTGTACTTTTAGATTTTATACTTATCGGTCGTTCTCCACCGCCAGTCTGTTGAGCACTAAGTGTTAGCGCAACTAGCGAACATAAAATAAGAAGTGTTTTTTTCATAATGGGTTAGATTATAGTTTATTGGTTAATATCAATTTTCCACACGTTGTATGAGCCATTTTCGGTGCCACGTTGTGATATAAAGAAGAATGATTTTCCATCTGGGCTCCATTCTGGTGAAACATCATGACCTCCATGAAAAGTAAGCTGCGTAAGAGCAGTACCATCTATATTTACTTTATAGATATCAAGATTTTGAGGACGTGTTTCACTTTTTGGTGTATTTCCCACACAGAGTATTTGTTTACCATCAGGTGATATCGATGGGCTAGAATAACCCCTGACTGGATCGCTAAGAATAAGCATTTCCATTCCAGATTTTAGGTTGACCATCCATATTTCGCCACGCAATGATTGTTTATTATTACGGGTCAGGATTAAGTTTTGCCCATCTGGTGTCATTACAGGTGTAAAGCCTTCTGAATATTGAGTTAGCAGAGAGGTTTTGGTATTAAAACTCCAAATAAAGTAGTTGTAGCCTTCTTGTTTTGCAAAGAAAATATCTTCATTATTAGGCGCAAAATTGGCTCCCAACTCGCTTTGCGAAGAAGAGGTAATTTGCTGAATTGCTGCACCTTCTAGCGCATTCATTAATCTCACATTATAGTCGTTACTTTTACGTTCTGTAAACACGAGTTTTTTGCTGTCAGGAGAAAAACTCATATCCATAACATTCTGGTTAAATGTACGTTGAATAGTAGCACGACCTCCAGCAATTTTCTTAATATAAAGATTATTAAAACCATTGGCGCGCGCCACATAAGCAAGCAATTCGCCATCATTTGATACCGAGATAAATGATGGAGCGTACCACATCAATTTCTTTGTTTCATCGTTGATGGTAATAGAAGGACCGACTACGACTTCATCATCACGTGTGTATTGTGTAAACTTCATACCACCTTCTTCTGGAACAGAAATTTGATGATAAGCTACTTTTAAGGTAGTACATCCTGTAGAGAATAGGATGAGAGATAGGACTATGAGCCAATTGTTTTTCATTTTTAATGGATTAGTTAAAAATATCAGGAAAAATTAGTGTTTGAATTCACAATCTAAAAGATAAACACCTAAAGGTTATTTATCGCTTTATCTATTTGCTCTTTATGTAACAAAAGTAAGAAATTATTATTAATACTTTAAAACCTATGCTATAGACCTCAAATATTATTTAACAATCACGTTCTGTATCAATAGATTTAGCAAAGAAATCACACTATTGAAAAGATTCCTTAGACAAGAATTTAAAGTCTATGAGGGGGGGCATTTAGTTGTAAGAATATTTCATTATTCGCAGCAAGCTACGGACAATTAAACCACAATGTGGGATTAAACCAATGTGGATAAAATTCATACTATCGCATCTTAGCGAATAAAGATAAACTGAAGGTCTTTTTTTATTTCAATTTGTAATGCAGTATCCATTGATTTACACAGCAGCATTAGGTATAGAATTCAAAAAAACAACGCTATAAATAGACCATCATCAAATTTGATATCCCATATAAGCTCGTGCTATTCTACATCACTCTCAGCTTGCATCACGTTTTTGAACGTCGGCAGATTCTCAGTAATACTACCCAATCCCTTTTTATTGATTTTTAAAAGAAGATCTTTTGTGGTGGTAAATACCAAAACAGATGAAAAAGGATTTTTAAGATGTGATTTCAATATGACAAGAGCTTCATCTAATGTCATCTCCTCTTCGGTATCGTCATCTTCTTTCGCTCTGTAACGAAACTTAAGTAATACCTTAAAGCCATCTTCTGAATAAACAGGTCGAACAAATATATTTTTCAAATTTGGTTTACCAATGGTCTTAGCCATGGTTAACTTAGCAAAAGTCCCTTCTTGGATACTTTCTTTTAACTGTTCCCATAATAGAACAAATGCTTCTTGGTATAACATATACTAAAGATTGATTATTGAGTGATTTTTCTGCCACAAAATTAACACAATTATTTCAACCTATATCTATTGCTACCGTTAATATAACGATGAAATAGTAGTAATAACTAAGTTCTCGTGTGGCTTGTAGAACTTAGCTTGAAAAATCACCTTATCCTTCTGCCCATTATTTAAATCATTTTATAGTATTAAAAAACAGAACAAGGACTAACAAATTAATGCTAGTCTCTATTTTATTTGCAATTAATCATTTATGATGGATTTTTAATCTATACTGTAAAGACGGAGCGAATCTAGACCCTCTCAACTTGCTTTTATCTCAAAATGAGTTGTTGCGTTACTTTATAGATTTCATGCAAAGATTTTTGACTGACTCCAGCTTTTTGTGCAAAAATATGCCATTTCCCGACACTTGTTTTTACTTCTTCTATTATTGTTTCAGCATTCTTTACTCCATAATGTTGTGCAAGTTTTAGTAAATGGGTTTTACTAGGATTCTTGCTTTCCCCCGCCACCATTGTACTGTGATAGCCATGCGAAGAATTGGAATAGGTCAAATCATAGGCTGGTGACAGTTGCCATTCCCCTTTGTTATTCATTAAGAAACCAAAATTCTTACTATGGTCATCACGATTATGGCTATATACATTAAAGGCAGCTAAACGCAATACTTTTTCGTATGCATTTATATGTTTCTCTAAATGAAAAGCAGCATCCATCAAATGTCCATAATCCATTGTACTCAAACGATAATTATCGTGCATTAAACCAGAGGCTGAATGAAAATGAAGAATTTCCGTCTTTGTTCGATCAAAGCGTTTAGTGCCGAAATAAGCATTCCCTGCCGAACTAAGGAACAAACGGCATTCACTCATTTCAATGCCAGCATCTAGTGCCATCAGATAGTAGGCATATTCAATGTTTGCAATATCAGCCATATCAAAGGATGATGGAAATTTTATGATCCAATGTTCATAGTCTTTTGGTAACAATTTTTGTGATGCACAAAATTTATTATTTTGGAGATTAACTCCAATAAATACCTTAGGGCGTGCGCCACCTGACGAACCTCCCATCTGAAAGAGCAAGTCCAAAACATCGGAGTCGGCATCATTTAATATAGTTTTTGTCTCAGCAGCAAGAATATCTAGTTCAGGAATATGATCAACGATAGCATTAGAGGAATGCGTTGGTCTGTAACGTAGAGCTCCCATAGCATCATTGCTGAGAAAAGCCAATCGATCAAGCACGGTAATGTCAGTGATTTTCACACCTTGCGAAGCCAATTCTCTATCCATCAACAAACGCCCCCAACCATCAGGCAATGAATCATTAAAAACACCAAACAAACCATCGAAGATATTTTCCTTTAATTCAAAAATACCAGAATTAAGAGGTAATTTGAAAGGAGAAATATTAAGTCCCTTAACTAAAAACTCAGAGTAATATTTAAAATAGATTTGCCCTTTGGTATAAACAAGTTCACCTACATCAATTTGCTGTGTGCCAAAATCAAGAAATACAATAAGCTGTTCAAGTCGTTTCATTATTTTCTAGTTTTATTACTGAATAAAGACTCGATATAATTCCTATCCTTTGGAGCCGCAAAAAGGTGATCAAAAACATCTGTTGCACCTAATATTTGAGCAAGTTTTACGAGTGACTCAAGTGCTATTTTACCAGTATTTTCAAATCGTTTTAAAGATCCAAGTGATACTCCAGAGCGTTCAGATAACTCTCGCTGAGATAATTTATGCTGCTTACGAAGCTGTTTCACACGATTCGCAATTTCATTGAGATATTCAGGTGTCGATTTTTGTATTGAAAAATTCATCATAGCTAATATATGAGACAAATATAACATTTTTTCACTAAAGCAGCTAATATATTAGCCAGTTAATATTATTAAAAAGCATAATCAGAACGTTGCTCAGCTATTTCTTAATAAAGAATAAATATGGAATTGGATGAAGCCACAGCAGACGAAAAAAAACAAATTACCATAGTAAAAAAATCACTTCCTAATGCAGGAAAATAGGTTTCCATTCAACCCCCTTTTTACTGCGATTACGGTACTAATATCATTATTGAAAATGGGGTTTTTATTAACTTCAATTGTGTCATTTTGGATGTGATGAAAGTAAAGATAGGTTGCAGAACGCTCTTAGGTCCGCATGTGCAGATATACACCGCCACACATCCTATGGATTATAAAATTCGGGCAAAAAGACTTGAATTAGCAAAAAGCGTAAGCATTGGAGAAGACGTTTGGATAGGCGGGAATGCCGTCATTTGTCCAGGAGTAACCGTTGGCAACCGAACAGTAATAGGTGCTGGTAGTGTTGTGACCAAGGACATTCCTTCAGATGTCTTTGCCGCAGGCAATCCCTGTAGAGTCATTCGCCAATTACAATAGATCTGGTTTCTTGTATAAACCCTCCCGTCTATCCCTCGTTTAAATCATTTTATAGTATTAAAAATACAGAACAAGGACTAACATATTAATGTTAGTCCCTGTTTTAGTCTCAATCATTTATGATTAATTTTTAATCTATACTGTGGAGACGAAAGAATTCGAATTCAAAAACCCAATATGCTATCTATAAAAACTTTACAAACGCCCTCGCTCCAGATTATGTGGTTTTTAAGGTTTGTCTAACTAAAAAAACGATTATCTTGTTCTTTATATAGTTGAGAAAATTTCGTGGTCAATACTTCAGTGATTTCACTTTTAAAAGCAAACTCATTCCTTAGATCATTAACATAAGCTTTTACTTTTACCTTTAACATTATTTTGTGTCCTATCTGTTCTTGAACGAAAAGGACTACAATGGGTTTGTTGAGATAGATGTGTTTCGATACTTGAGCGGTTTCCATCGCATAGCTTCTTACACTGTTGATATCACAGCTCAGTGGTAGAAGTATCTCTGTTACGACCTGACAATTCTCTTCCCCAGCATTGGCATTAGCAACAGCTGAATTCATGATTTCCAAGTTAGGTACACTGACTAGGTTATCATCACTGGTCACTAAGCGCGTAGATCTAAGACCTATCCCCACAATTTCACCATAATATTTCCCAATTTGCACTTTGTCTCCAATTTGAAATGGTTTATCGAAAATAATGACAATACCCCCAAATATGTTTTTTAGTAGATCTTGAGAAGCAAAGCCCACAGCGACACCAATAGAAGCTGAAAAAGCTAATATTGAGGCCATAGGTGGACTAAAAACGGCCACAAGGATAAAGGTCAAAGCTCCTGTCCATGCTACAATTCGAATCACGGGCAACAGGCCTTTTATAGTGACTCTATTCTTTATGTTTCTTTCTGCCCATATACTAATAATCAATGATATAATGCGCAAAAAAACATATGTCATCCCCACAATAAGCAAAGAAATTATAATCTTAGATATGCTAAAATAATTTGATAATGATTTGGTATCAGAATCTATTCTATTCAATATGTTTGAGCCTGTTGCAGACAAATTGTCTATGACAAGGGTATCAGCCTGACTAAATGCCAATGCTGAGAGAGCGAATAAAGAAAAAAAGAGTAAGGTAGATTTCAGACGTCTCATTTTGTATTGTTTTTAATGAATCAAATTTTTATTCTTTAATAATTGAATGACATGTCGATATAAGACCCCATTTAATTTATAATAGTCACCAATAAGAATCAATATAGAATCTTCTTTGAGTATGGTGAGTGTTTTGCGACTTCTTTCAATGGACTGGTTGCATACACGTGCGTATAATTCTAGCGTCATTTTTCCATGTAGCACTATGAGAAGAAGCGCATAGACTTTTTCTGAAGAAAGAGATTCTAAAAAGCTAAAATCTGGAATTTCAAATTTTTTGATCTGGAATTCCTTATCTGTAAAGTCTGAGATTGACTCAAGCCAAAAATACAGCGAAAGACTAATGTTACTGTTAGAGAATTTGTTAAGTTCATTGAAAAATTCAACTTCTAATTGTTCTTGTCGTATGCGCTCCTTAGTCTTATCAAGGCTAGCGTTCATTTCATCATCGTACCGAAGGGTATATCCACTGAGACGGTGCCTTTTGAGTACAATGTCTTTTATAGCTTCGGATGAGAGGTCTTTAAGCTCTAAGATATGATCAAAGTTTTCTTTTAAAGCAATCGTTTTGTCTAAATAATTACTGGCATGCATCGAAATTGAGCACACCCAAAACACATATTCATTTGTAGATATGATAAAAGCCAAAAGTTTGTGCATACATGCAAAACCTCCTGGGCTACGTAAAAATAAGCGTTCAAGGCCATCTATGACAATTATTGGTTGTCCTTTAGTATTTTGTATCTCTTCAAGTATTTTCTGGTCTGAAGTGAGGTCTTTATTATTAAAAACATCTTGCATTAGTACATAGAAGTCACTTTCCTCACTATAAAACTTCATAGCTAAATGATAGTTGATATGATAGCTACCTTTAAGATTTTTAATAAAATAGGTAATTAACGAAGATTTACCACTTCCATTTTCTCCAATGATTAATGTTGCTGCATAGTTTTGAGCTTTCCAGTCTTTAAGAGCATCGTCAAGTTTTGATAATTCGCGTTCACGTGAGAGAAATAGATTGACTTCTTTGACAGGAGCATTTTCGAACAAGTAGCGATAAACCATAGGGAGATTGTAGATGCGTTTATTTATCTCCAACAGGTAATTTGATATTTCAGATGAAACATAGACCGGTGCTTTGTCTAGTTTAAGCTTTTTACGTACATCAGTATAAAAACGAACAACAGAGGGAATGCGTTCCTTAACACTTGTAGTCAGCTGAATGTTAAATTGATATATGAGTTTTGATATCCGTTGCCGGTTTTCTTTCGATTTCTTAATCGCTTTCGACCTTATTAAACTAGAATATATGTTTAGGATTCTATCATTATCACTAATCTTTACTACATTGTTAATGAAGTCTATAAATAGTTGATTTAAAACATTTTCTTGTTTGTTGATAATATCATTGCACAATTCAGAGTTACGTTCCAATATATTTAGTGAACGCTTCATTCCCTCCTTAGACAATATTACAATTTGGTCTGAATGATTCTGCGTTTCAATCATCGATAGTGCTGTGTCTATCGTGAAGTCACTGATTTGATCAAAATCACTAAATTCAAGTACAATTTCATTAAAACTGTTATTGAATGATTGTATAAACTGCTCCACCTTTTTGATGAATGATGGGACACATTCAATTTCAACAAATTCTGATGGGGAAAAGTAATATATCTCAGATTTTCTCACCCCTTTTTCATAGTTGGGTGATCGTACTACTCCAGACCTATTAGGCAATGTTTCTAATAGCTCTTTGGTGTCAAGTTTAATTTTATGTAGAAGTTTTTCTATTTCTAAACAAGCCTTATTCAAATCCTCTTCCGTATGCTCAACAAGACTTTCTTTATGTCGTTTATAGAGTTCGTTAGTATAAAAGTGCTTCAAAGAACGCAAATCGCAATTGTCAGGTGCAGGGATGCGATCTATAAGTTGTAACAATGATTCTCTTTTATTAGTAATTAATGGAATAAGAGTCTTGTTTAGCTTCGCAGAGTAACTGTGTAATACATTAGACGTCCTTTTTTTGAACTCAAAAACAAATTTAAACAGCTCCTCACGAAAACGCCAATTTTCACAAAAAGCATAGAATGTAGAGTTCCACAACCTATGAGCTGTATCAATCTGTGGCAGAATTTTTCTAGCAGATTTCTTTAATCTATAACGCATGTAAAATAGTGGAAATTCCCAAGTCCCAGACTTTTCTAATAAGGTTTTAAATTCCTCTTTATATTGAGGATAAAAATTATTTATTTTAGTAAATTGTTCATCAAGTTGTGGTAAATCTACTTCTAAGTTTAGGGTATCACCTAATACATAATCCTTTTCTATAATTTGACTTTCTAATTCATAAATAAGATGAGAATAATGGATGATCTTTTTCTGAATGTCATAAGTGTTTTGCAATAAAAACTCTAAATACCGATCCACTAGAAACCCTTTCACAATAGATTGAAAATAAATATTATGAATGCGTACAGGTAAGACTTTCTTTTCTCGCTTCAATAGAGCTAAAGCAGTGTTCTTGATGTGTAAGGGTACATTTCTGACGTGATAAAAAAAGGAGCCTAGTTTCCATAAAAAACGAGATGATTTATTTTCAGATTCTATGTGAATATCATTGTTGTATTGGTTTGGAATACAAATAGGTAATGCATGAATTTCTTTTGATATACGTTGCTCAATTTCTTTGGTGAATTCTTTTGAACCATTTTTTGGGTTGAGGCAACTATAATGATCTTTTAATAAACCAAGATTTGCTGTGTGTAATTCTAAGACATTCTCAATGATATTATTTGATGGAGAAGTTATGGATTTCTCAAAAGCAATAATATTCTCATGCATCAATTTAAAATGTGATGTATGCTCTCTCGTGAAATTTGATAGCTCCTGCACATAGACCTTATTCCAGGTCGTAATCAGCTGCTCTGCAATATCTGCTAATCTATTGATTTCTTTTGAATTCATTTTATTCAGTTATTCTAGTTGCTGCTTGCAGTTCTTTTGTATTACTTTAAACAGCTTCAATAAATAAGTTTTTAAAATAGAATATCAAATGTAAACTATAAATTGGATATAATGGAGATATGTTTTTATTTTTTATCTATTCTAAGACCGTCCACCGATAAGAAATCCTTACAGCATCATCACAAAAAAGAGGAATCTCAAAACGAGGCAGCCTATTTTTGGACTTAAACCTGTAACGTTTTTTTAGGACTAGTCAATGCTAATGAAATCACCTTTCACCGACCTTGATGACCAGGGTATCATTGGTGTATTCGGAAAACGCGCATCAATGATAGTAAAATTGATTGATGAGATTAATGGCATTTGTGAAATTGCTTAGAGGGAAAGAAATATGAGATATTTATAGAACGAAAATCTCTACCAAGAAGTGACAGAATAGTGAAATAACATCAGAAATATAGTGGATGCTATGCTAACTATTCCGAATGTCGCTATTGACCGTGAATTCAGCACTTCTTCACCGCTCACTGATCTCTAATTGTTTGCTTTTTATTGTATCACAAGTAAAAACAAAGGTCTATTTTGATATTTAGAGACGGATTTTTCTTCTAACTCGCTTTTATTCGTATATTTGCAAAATCAAAAAACCCATAAAAACCTACACTATGAAAATTACAATGAAGTTATTAAGAATGGCGGTTCTAACAACGACTCTATTGTCCGTATTTTATGCGTGCGACAATAAAGACGATGACCCCGAAAATTACACTCAAGAAGAGAGTAAAGATAAGCTTGATGCAAGTATGACTGCTATGGCTGAGAATTTTGAGAGTGTCAAGATGATGAAATCCATAACAGTTTTAGATTCAATGATGGATATGGACATTGATGCCCCTCCTTTTGAAGATTTACTTAAGCCAGTTAGCGAAGTCGAAGGTACAGCGTTTGAAGATATGGAAGATGCTATGGAACAAGGAGTAGTAGTGTTAACTCTAAGTAATCAAACCCAATGGGGAGTATATACTTACAACTTTAGCACTATGGAATACGATTTCACAGATGGTGAAGTTGGGACTTACATTATAAATTCACCTTCAGCTAATTCTATGACAACTAATGACATCGAAGTTAAGTTAGTCGTTGAATTTAAAAATGTTGATATTTCAGAGATGTTTACTTTTACGAATGAAGATGAAGTCTATACTTCAGGAAAAGGATGGGAATATGTTGAAACAGAAGAAACACTTGATTTAACCATCAAAGAACTGTTTACAAGTATCGATTTTACTATTAAGCAAAATTCTGAAACACTATTAGGCTATGCCTTATCAGCAACTCTTGATGCAGATAACTTACCTAATAAAGTAACAATGGCATTAACAGTAGAAGATTTTGAAATGTCAACAGAATTTGATGCAACAGATCGCACTAAAAAAGTATCTTATAATTCATCTTTCAAAAAAGATGGCAATGAGCTTTTTGGTTATACTTTAGCCCTCGAGGGTGATGTGAGCGATGAGCGTATCGAAGAAATTACAGAAGAAGTAGAAACGATAAATGAGAATGATGAGCTTCCTTCAGATGAATTCTTATCTACGTTAGATTATAATATGACTGCTGAGTTACGTTTGGGTGATTTTGTTATTAATGGAGTAGTAGCTAGTAGTAATATCTATGATGCTTACAATAATTATCCTGGAGATATTGAATCTGAAGAAGAACCATCATTATCAGAAATGGAGTACATCACAGAGGAGCTTAATAAGGCCGTGATAATGACACTCAAAAGCAAAAACGGGAATTTAGTTGGAGTTGTTGATTTCTACGTAGGTGAAGATATTGAGGGTGCTTACTATGAACCAATGATGCGTTTCAAATTTGCTGATGGTACTTATATGAATCCAAATGATGAGGGTGCAGGAACAGAACTTGAGGAAATGTTTGCTGATTTCATTGCTGCAATGGAAAGCTTATCTGAAGATTTTGAAGAAATTGGAGATCGTTTCGAGGATTAACTCTAATGTGATTAATAATTAGAGAGTTTTCTAGATCAAATATTATTAAAGCCACCTTCGGGTGGCTTTTTTTATGGCCTTACCTCTCCCACCCTTATGATGCTGTTTATTCCTGTCCATCGCCCTATTCCATTAGATACATTAGATATGGGTAATTGAGATATGGGCTTAAAAGGATTGTCTGGAAATTCTGTATCTAAGAAAACACTTGATAACACTTCAAAACTACTTGCATCGAGAGAAGATATCTTAAAGATAACAGTATCATTAGAGCTGTATAATCCCTTTTCTCCATCAGAGTCAAGACTATCTTCGGTTTCTGATAAACGCGACAGATTACTTGTACCAGCATCCCTTAAGTAATAACTTAAGGTCTCTTCTTCGTATAAACGATTACTCTTAACAGGAAAACGAATCGGGTAAAAATCAGATTCTCCAATTTTTTTATTCTCAATAAAGTAGAATAAATTTTGCTTTGAGTTTTCTAAAGATAACTTATAAGTCCCTAAAGTGTCCATTTCTGCACTACTTTCAAAGATTAAATCTACAACACTAGGAGGATTAAGTGGGATACTTGTAGTGGCTGTAATATCCTCATCACCTACTTTGCTGATAAAGAGCTTGTAGGTCTTGCCAGCTTCTCCTCTAAGATCAGATACAGCCATGGTATATTCGAAAGGAGGAAACTTTGAGGTGTTAGTATGGCGCGTAAAACCAATGGTGTCATCTTCCTCTGTGATAACATAAGCTGAGACATTAAACTTCACCATATCTACAAAGTCCATAGAATCATAATCTGATATAAATGAACTACTATAAGTTAAATACATAACGGGGGGATGTCCTGCTTCTATATATCCGTCAACAGCAATTTTGGGTGTATAGTCAGGTATTGCTATTTCAGGTTCACCACAATGAACTAACATTAAGCTAAAAGCTATAATGCAAATAATCATAATAGTTTGTCGTTTTAATTCCTTCATTTTATTAAAATTTAAAAGTCCAGCTTAAGGATGGTAAAACAGGAAATAATGAAAACTGATTAGGCTTTACTGAAATATTAGACTCTTCAAGATTACCTCTTACTTCATAAAAGAAAAAATAAGTATTGTGTCTATTATAAACATTAATGATTGACATATTGAGAATTGATTCTTTGAAGAATCGCGGTTTCAAATGATAGTTGACACTTAAATCCAAACGGTGATAAATAGGCATCCTAAAATCATTAACAGCGGTGTAGTCGTTCATAATATACCCCATCATCAGATAACGACCTGCTGGTATTGTAGTCTTGTTGCCCGAAGCTAACACAAAGGCGGAGGAAAAGTCCCAGCGTTTATTCAAGCGGTAGTTAGCTACAATAGACAAATCGTGTATGCGGTCGTACTTAGCATCAAACCACTCGTCATTATTAATGCCATAGATACGTTTTCTACTTTTGGATAAAGTGTATGCTACCCAGCCGTTCAGTTTACCAAAATTCTTGCGTGCTAAGAGTTCTAAACCTACAGAATAACCTTCACCAGCTTTAAAATTATCTTCAAAATTAGGAGTCAATTCACCGGTGAGATTCGTTTCAAAGAGTAAAATATTATCCATTATTTTCCCATATACTTCAGCGCTAAAATCATATCCATTCCGCGTTTTGTAAGCACCGATAGAGAGTAAGTGTGCATGCTCTGGTTTAATGAGCTTGGTACTTGAAATCCACAAGTCAGAAGGCAAGGGTAAAGTCGCCAATGAGCCACGATGAATATTCTGATTATTATAACTGTACGCCAACTTATAAGCTAAATTATCATTCTGTTCCCATGTCAAAAAAGCTTGTGGTGAGATATTAAAATAATGCTGGATGCTTTCTCCCTTTGAGTAATCTAAAGCGATGGTGTCTGCTCCTTCTATCTCATAATAAGTGGCTGGTCCCAACTGAACAAATTCATTGGCTCGCAAACCGTAATACAAGGTAAGTTGATCATTGATTTGCCAATTATCAGCTATTGCTAAAGAAAACTCAGCACTTCGGTATTCATCTCTATTACTATAACTGTTTTCACTGTTGGATACTGATGCGCGTTGTGGCACTACATCGTAATAGTGCACATTACCATTAAGTGTTAGTAAATGTTGGTCAATTTCTTTATTAAAAACATGTTTAAGATAAGCTGTAGAATATTGCGAATCAAAATCAGCCTGATAATTCATAATGTCCCCAGAAAATGAAAACTCATAGTTGGTGAAGCCTAATACCGTCTTCAGTGAATAATTTGACATGGTATGCTTCCAGGTAAGAGCTGTGCCTTTATTTTGCCACTTAGTCCCTACTTTTACATCCGAATTACCATTATAGACCATATCATCTCCTCCCCAATACCAAGATAAAGCTAGCTGATCATGCTTTTTATTATTGTAAAACACTTTGCCGTTAAAATCAAAGAAGTTATAACTATTGGTTCTTACAAAACCTTCTGAATTGGGAACTATTGCGATGACGGCCTCTTTGTAAATCTCAAGCTGCGTACGTCTAGCTCCTACCATAATGCCAAATTTATCTTTTTGATAGGTAACAGCTGCTGTAGAAGCAAGTGTCCCTATATTTGCAGTAACAATAGCTTGATCAGAAACATCATCAAAAGAGGAAACAATAATGGACGATGAAAGACGATCGGCATATTGCACAGGTGAATTGCCTTTATAAAGCTCTACCCTTTCTACCAGATAAGGATTAAAAGCGGAATAAGTTCCCAAGAGGTGTGATGGGTCCACTAATTCAATATTGTCGTACAGTATTAAATTTTGCCCTGCACCACCACCTCTCACATATATACCAGCAATACCTTCATTTACTGATTGTATGCCAGTGCCACGCTGTAACGTTGTTATCACATCAGGAACACCTAATAGTGCAGGCTGTGAAGTGAAATCTTTCTGCTCCAAAGCAACCATGCCTGGAATAACATTTTTAACAAAATTATTTTTACTGGCTAAAACCTCTACCTCATCGATCTCATTGATACTCTTATCTAAAAGAAAAGTTAAAGTGGTATCACTATTAAGTTTGAGATAAAAATCCTGAGGTTTATATTGAGTATGACTTATGCTTAGGTGCACATCACCCTGTTTGACTTGCAAAGAAAAACACCCAGCTGCATTGGAATTAACTCCATTAGATGTGCTAACAATAACACTTGCATCACTCACCACTTGATGAGTTTCACTGTCCAATATACGACCTTCGACCTTCACCACTTTTTGTGCGAAAATAGAAATCATCATAATAAAAAGGAAAACAGCTGTAACACAAAATCTAATCATATTACAAAAGTACCAATTAGTATTTTAATACGGTGTGTTTTGCTAAACCAGCATCTACATATGTGTAGCATATTATCATCTTTTTATTGTTGAACAGCAATTGCATTATATCAACATACGTATCACACACCATTCGTGCTAACTATTTATATAAAAATAAAATAACTAATTGTTCTGATGCGAATTTTTCAATTTTAACCCCTACATTGTGGGGTTTATTCCACGCAGCCAACTGCGAAAAAAAGTGTTTACAATTGATACTACGCCTGCCCCTTTCTGCCCCTCGTTTGCAACGAGGGGTTTGTGGTTAAGGCATTTGCAATGCCAGTATTGAATATTTAAATTTACTGAATGTCATCAGAAAGTCTAACATATCACTATATAGTACTTGTGCTTTTCTCATCAGTCAACAGGTTTAAGTTTCTGAGATTCTGCAGGAGCTAATTCATTTCCAAACATCGCCAATACTAGGTTGACTTTATCAAGTTGAAGGTTCGTTTTTCCCTGCTCTATTTTACGAATAACTGTAAGAGCCACACCACAACGATCAGCAAACTCTTCTTGGGTAAACCCAATAGATTTTCGCTTATTCTTAACAAATTCAGATAAAACACTCATTTTATATGTTTTTAAATATAATATTATGCAATAATATGATTTTATATTTAATTGCATATATTTTTCAAATACATCTCTATTTTATTAGTTTGATTCTAGATCAATTTAGAGTGAAATATGAACTTAAAAGAAGTCATCTAGGCCCTAGATATTCTAACAAATACCCTATCGCCAATCTCATTTGGCTCTAGCTTATGTATCCTGACTATTAAGTTTTTAACTTTGCTAAAAATACGAGAATGCACCACCTTCACTTCGCCCACAGCAGTATTGCCCTTATACAATTTAGCAGTTTCATTTTTTCGCTCGTACACATAGCGCAACACATCGCCTTCTTTCAATATATCTGCAGGGAAGTTTTTTGATGCTACATTACAAAGTTCCGTGACCAAAGAAAAATCTTTTCGAGGATTAAAAGAAGCCAAAAACTCAAAGTTATCACTAGGTAACATCGCTTGAGTATAAGCTAACATATAGAAAGGCTTACTTTTGAATTCACTATTGATATGCCAAAAGTCAAAGTAGGCTTCTTTATCCGGTCTTGCTGCTTGCAAAATACGTTGTCCAAAAATGCGCAATACATTCTCGGTATATACTTTTATGACATCAGGGAAGGCACTGTAAGCTTCAAAACCTAAACGTCGCGCTTCGATAGCACCATCAACCAAGTAAAAAAAACGCACCCCCTCAGTAGTATTTTTCTTAATCACCCCTACGAGTATGCGTGGACTATTAGCATCTTTGCGCCAAGCCAAATATATATTGCCAATTGATTTCATTTATGCGTGTTTTATTTTTCGGTGGCCAAAGATACGCATCTCATCTTATAAGTTGATTAGGCGCATTAATTTTCGTTGATCCTGTTATAAATTTCAACATTAATTCTACAGAATAACTTCTCCAATTTTAAGTTCTAGACTATCTTAGGCAAAAGTATTATTTTAAAATATTACAAGCTTGTTCCAATTTTTGGAGTGTTTTCATTAAAAAATCAAGTAAATAATAAAGCTTTAAAAACTTTAAAGCTGTAGCAAAATCTTAAACACCTTGAACCTAGTAATTAATACAAAATAAGACTTATATGACAATCATTCACTTATAACACTATTAATCGGGCAATTACAACAAAGTATAAAGAACTAGCGTAATTTACTCACATACTCCCCCCCCCTTACTCATTTAGTTTTTTTTGAATGGTTTAGTAGTCTGCTCACTTGCTTCTTGAGTAAAGCATTCTGACATCTGAGGATAAATAGTTTTTCAAAGTCTTATTTAATCATTTTTTTTGCTGAACTTTGTGCAAGAATTGTTAATGCGCAGGCACGATGTTGGCGTTTCTTATGTCCAGCATAATACTAATAGAGAATGCAACACATGCTAATAAAATCAAGGCTAATAAAATATTTCAATGGACGAAATATTCAATTGGTCATCTTCTATTATATCGTTCAGTTTTCGTTGGCGCAAAGCCCAATGCTTTCAGGGTATGTAAATGACAGTGAGACAGATGAGCCTATTCCATTCACAACCATTATCATTAAGCATACGATAAAAGGAGCTATTACGGATACTGCAGGATATTACGCCATGCCTTATCCTATGAGTGCTGACACCTTGGTTTTTTCAGCGATGGGTTATACTCCGGTCGAAAAAATCATTCCACGTACTCATCTTAATGATTTATCGGTACGTTTGCATCCCACCTCTTTTGACATCTCAGAACTAGAAGTCAAGCCAGATGATGGTCCTATGCGCTTATTATTCAAGAATATTCAGGAACATAAACCAGCAAATAATCCAGAGCAATTTTCAAAATATTCCTACCGAAAATACACAAAGTGGGGTTATCAAATCAATAATGTTAAAGAGAATTTATTGGATTCAAAGGCATTTAGGGATAATCAACATGTGTTTCAAACGGCTGCTGATAGTAGTAAATATTTGCCACTCTACTCCTCGGAGCAAATCGTTTTTAATGAAATACAGAAAGATCCTCTTTTGCAAAAGTCAACGGTCATTGCGGATAAAACGCATGGTGTTGGGATACTAAATGACCTTGAGATTTCGGGTTATACGAGTGCTTTGGATATTGAGGTCAACTATTACGATAATTTTATTAACCTTTTTTCGCAGAATTTTGTGAGTCCTATTGCTGAGAATGGTTGGTTTTATTACCGCTATTTTTTAATTGACAGTATGACGGTGGGAGATCATAAAATATTTCGCGTTAACTACCAACCGCGGCGTAAAGGAGAAAATACGCTTAAAGGTTATTTTATGGTGGAAGATCAGTACTATTCCATTTTAGAAATTGATGGAGATCTGTCCGTAACTAGCAATATTAACTTTCTGAAAATGTTGCGAATGAAGAGTAATTACACCTTCGTCAATGATTCTACCCCTTTTTATAAGCGGGTGCAAATTGATGCTTTATTCGATTATGTGCCCTTTAAAACCCCAAATAAAAAACAAGAGCGTGTGTCTTTGTTTTATTCGCAAACAGCTAACATCGATCAGGTAACCATAAATTCGCCCCAAGAGATTGTATTGAGCACTAAAAATGCAAAATATGAAACGGTAAAATTGCATAATGCTTATCAACGTGACTCCGCATATTGGGCCGAGAATCGCATGGAGGAACTGACAGATCAGGATAAATTGGCGGCATCTGTGATTGATTCGGTGACGGACATCAAAACCATTAAGGGGCTGAATAATTTGGCACAAATGACGATGACCAGTTATTATGACCTTGGAAAATTCGAATTGGGACCTTATACCAGTTATTTTAACACCAATAAAGTAGAAGGCTATCATTTCTTTGTGGGAGCTCGGACGAGTGAGGAGATTAGTGATGATATGATGGTATGGGGTGGCCTAGGTTATGGTACCCGCAATAAAAAAATGAACACCTCTGTGGGTTATGGCTATCGTCTTCCAAGCCTCAATAGGCAGGTAATGAAGGTGTATTATGATGATAAAATGATTCGCTTTGGCGAAAATGAAAAAATCTTGAATCTCTATGAAAATGCATTCTCACCCACTGAGAACAACATCGTTTCGCAAGTGCTGAAACATGGGGAATTAGACGAGATTTTCAGAGAACAAAAAGTCGCGTTTAGTTACGATTATGAGTGGCATCCTGGATTGCTTAATAAAGTATCGGCTAGCTATACGAGGCATGAGTCTCCTGAATTTTATCCTTTCTTTAGGAATAATGAAGCGCTAAATGCCGTAAGCGCTTTTGAGGTGAATGTGGATACGCGCTGGTCGTATGAGGAGAAACTGATAGATAAAGGCTTCTTGCGCCTTTATATGGATACCGAATATCCAATTATTCATTTTACTTTAGGTGGTGGACGTGCTTTTTATGGCAACGATGCTAGTTTTTATGGTAAGGTAGCGACAACCGTCAAGCAGGGCTTGAATATAGGTCAGGCGCGTTTAAATTACGCTATAGAAGCGGGTACTTTCTTTGGAACTTTACCTTACACCTTTCTCGATATCCCTCGTGGTAATGAGAGTTATGGTTTATATCGCTATGATTTTAATTTGCTTAACTATCTTGAATATGTGCACGACCTGTATGCACATGCTTATATCGATTACCATATGAATGGCTTTATAATACGACGGATTCCCTTGGTGCGCAAAACGGCATTTCGCGAAGTGTTGTCGGCTAGGCTGATGGTTGGGCGTTTGAATGACAAACATCAAAAGGCACTTTCTATTCCTAGTACAGTATCCTCAATGGATATACCCTATGTGGAATTAGGCGCTGGATTTGAAAATATTTTAAGTGTTTTGCGGGTGGAAGCCATTTGGCGCGTAACACCCGAATCCGTAATTGGTGCGCCATCTTTTGGCTTCCGCGCTTTATTTAATATTACACTATAATTTCTTCACTTTTTTCAAAAAAAACAATGACCTTAAAACAGAACAGGGACTAACAAATTAATGCTAGTCCCTGTTTTAGTCTCAATCAATTATTTACGACTGATTTTTAATCTACACTGTGGAGACTGTGGAATCCGGGTTTAACAACTCAATGCACTACATATAAGTACTTTATAAATGTTCAAATATACAAATAACACACTATTTTCACGTACAGTTTGGACTCATCCCCTTGTACAAAACTTTATATTTTTATAATTCAAAAGTAGTGATTTTTCACTCAAAAGCGAACATTTGCTCAAAATCATTCCATTTCCAATTTCACATATCAAGTGCTCAGACTTATTCTCTACATAGTCCTTATCATACTTGAAAGGTATATTCACCATCATCTGTTTCGGTCAATACACCAGCTAGCATATCACCATATAATACTTGTGCTTTTTTTATCAGTTAACAGATTTAAGTTCCTTAGATTCTACAGGAGCTAGCTCATTGCCAATACCTAGTTAACCTTATCCAGTTGAAGGTTCGTCTTTCCCTGCTCTATTTTACGAATAACTGTAAGAGCCACACCGCAACGATCAGCAAACTCTTCTTGGGTTAGCCCAATAAATTTTCGCTTGTTCTTTACAAATTCAGATAGAACACTCATTTTATATGTTTAAGCATATAAAAACACCATTAAGTCAGAATTTATATGCTTTCACGTATAATTACAACTAAACCAAAAGCCCAAAAGAAAGCGTAAAGACTTTAGGTAAATTATTTTCAAGATTTAGGTGCACTCTTTCAAATTTGGCAGTGTAAACATTGCCTCTACCTATACCTTTATTAGGTCAAAAAGACTTCACGATAATGCGCCTCTAGTGCATCAACTTCGGCATCATCAAGCTCAATAAATTCCTTTTGACGTTTCTTCTTTGACAAGACACCACTGTTCTGATCTAAGTATTTTATAAGCAAATCAATGCGTGTATCTGGAAGAGAAACAGACTCATCGACGAGCCTAAAAAGCCTATCATATTTGTTTATATAATCTAATTCAGCTGGAATAATAGAACTTATGGTTTCAGCCACACATTCAAATAAGAATTCTGCTTGCTTAGTTAAATCAAAGTACCTATAAAGATCCGAAGTATCATTCAAAACTTTGATATTATGCGTTTCTGTTTCCTCCCATTTTATCAGATCTAATCTAGGATGTGAATAAGACTCAAGAATATCATTGTAGTCACTTATTCGATTCAAAATAGCAGAAGAAATAGGGAAAATCATATCACGTTTAGTGTAACCCCGCTCAGCTAGTGTATGATGAATGATATACCGATGTATCCGACCATTACCATCCGAAAGTGGATGAATAAAAACAAAGCCAAATGCAAGGGTAGTCGCTAACAAAACAGGATCATACCCAGAAGATGACAATAGATTTGAGGTCGTAAACAATCCCCTCAACAAGGAGTCTAAATCTGATGGATTAGCAGAAATATGATCAGGCATAGGTGAAAATGTATCCCTATCATGCTCCCCTATAAAACCACCCTCCACTCGTAGTCCCATTGTTTTTAATTTCCTAGTACCAATGACAATATCTTGCAAACGAATGATTTCATTTATAGATAGTTTGACCTTGCCTGCTTGACCTATTATCTTTCCCCAATTCCGAGCCCTTACACTTGGAGGATTTTCACCCTCTATGGCAAATGAAGCCTTAGAATCTTTTAATAATAAAAAAGCGGATGTTCTTCTTACCAATTCCTTATCCTTCTTACTTAAACCCTCTTCTATCTGCTCCGACAGATTCTTACTTATCAATGATTCAAGATATTGAGAGCGCCTAATCATAGGGCAATATTCACGCACCCCTGGTAAGTTATTCTTAATTCTATGACGCAAAGAATTGATATTTGCCCCTACAAACTGGTATTTAGGGTTTACCAACTCCACATACGAACCTATCTTCAAATCAGGCACATCGAGTGTCACCCCTAGCAACCACTCGTAAAGAAACCAGATTTTACGTGTATATTGACTGGTCGGTTCGTTATCTATTAGTTTCAAAATAGGTTCCTTGCCCACCATTTGAAAGAGCTTTTTTGTAATCAACAAATCAACACCTTCATATTTGATTGCAAAGATTAAATGACTCATAAGGTCATCCTTTGGCTTATGTCTCAAAGTAAACACTTGGCAAAACTCAGTATTATACCGTTTGTGTTTATCTGTACACACAGCAATCACTTCAGGAATAGGTAACAGTATTCCTTCCTGCGCATATATGGCTTCAATTATTAAAGAATAACCAACTAGATTGCTTTGTTCTGGAAGTTCACGCCCATGAAAAACAATTACTTTTTGTGAAAAACGATTACTATCGATCATATATTGTGAATTTTGATTACAAATATAGGTGAATTTTAGTTATTGTACATGAATAATGATTACAATTACTTGCTTTTCGTGAAAAACAACTTTTCCTTTATTGATCTTGTTAATATGCTTTGGATAAATCTCTCTCAATCTAAACAATTATATTACAGCAATAATATCTCGAATTCCCCACAACCAATAATAATGGATGGATCCTTACAGTTCTACTAAAAAGTTCCACTCTCTTTCTGTTCCGCTACGCTTCACAGAAAGAAAGTGGAACAAACAATAAATTGTTTTAATCTTCTTAGTAATTGGTCTAGGAAATGGGGAGTACTTTACTACGTGACATATTCTTTTTATTTTGAGTTAATAATCAACTATTTTCCATCCATCTCGAAATAGATTGAGCAATCTCATTCTGCCACCCCCTTACCGTGTCATCCGTAGGAATACGTATAATAGCACATTCCATATCTCGACCAACATACTTACCTGATTTAATAGATTTTTTGCCAGGATAAACAAGAGCCACCTTATCAGCTTTATAATACTCATGATAAGCAAACATCTGACGCAAATCTTCGGGACTAGGATTTTTATCACCTATGTTTTTCCATTTCGTATCGAGAACGATTTTCTTTTCACCCTTTGTTATCACAATATCTGGACGAATCGTAGAAGCATAGCCATTTAGTGGCTTCCAGAAGCTTTTAGAAGTTTGAGCTGTAACTGTAGCATCTTTTAATCCGCGTCTTAAACTTACATAGATAAACTGTTCCCAAAGATGATTCATATCAAACATCAAGGCTAGAACATTGTCTTGTCCTTTAGATAAATCGGGATGATAGTTTAGCAAAAGCAGACGGGCAATTTCTAGAGCATATTTATAATCTTCTGTTTTACGGTTTAAGACTATTTTATCAAAAGTCGATTCATTGATTTTGATGTCTTTTTGCTCTGGAAAGTTGATTAATAGCTTAGCTATTCTGCTTTTCAAACTTGCTTTGCTGTTGATGTTATTTAGCAAACAAAGAGCTTTACTAAGAATCTCGTGAATAAGGTGCTCCTTGTTATAAGTCGTATGCTTCACATAGAAGCGTTCTGCGTGAACAAGGTTATGCTGAAGGTGCTTATTGAATTGCAAGCTCCCTTTGAGAGCCAACTGATTGCCTTCTACTTTACGGTATTGCTTAACTAGCCCTTTATGGAATAAGTATTCCATTTCTCTCACAAAGAGTTCGAAGTAGAGGTCTAGAATGTAGTTTTGCTTTGTATTCAGCGCCGAAGAACTTGGCGCAAAAACCTGAAATGCTCCAACGGTTTGTAGCATTGATATCAGAATCTTACGCCAATTATCTTCCTTAGAATACTTATCGGCTTTTGGTAGCACCTCTATGGTTAAGCCACCAACAGATAATACGCCAACGTGCTCATTAAACTGCACCCCTTTATTGATCAAAGAGTAATATGGCAAGCCCTTATTACCATAAAATACCTCTAAAGCTTCTTGATGCTTCGCGGTGTATTCTGTAAGCCCATAGCTGCGACCAATTTTTAGTGTTTGGTGCTCATATATAGTAATATGGTTCGTTTTACTATTCACCGTTACTTACAATATTTAACAGTGTATTAATCGCTTTGTTGAATTCATTCATATCCATATCAATAGGATTATTCAAGGTGTAAATTTTCTTTTCAGCATAAGCTTCGGCATCATAATCGCCCACCTGTGCAAATAGCTTAGAAGTGTCAATCTGTTCTTTTGCTTTACAGAATCCTTCACCCAATACCAATGCAATTTTGCCATAATCCCCATAGAAGTACTCCTGTAGTAATGGAATAATCTGTTTTGCTAAAGCCACTTTAAGAGCATCAAGATCTTTCAGGTTCAAGAAATAACTATGACCAATGCAGTGGTCACGATCGAGCAAGACCTCTATCCTACGGTTAATGGTTTCTAACAAATTTACTAAGTCAATGCCTTCTAAATCTCTTTGCCCATTTACCTCTTCAATCACTTCTGGTCTTGGTGACATTTCCACAAACTGAAAACGACGACGGAGCGCAGTATCTAGTGCTTCTACACTACGGTCTGCGGTATTCATTGTACCTATGATGTGAAGATTATTTGGAACATTAAAAACTTCTTTACTATAAGGCAACGTGACAGAGAGCTCATTGGCCTGCCCTGCACGCTTATCTTCTTCAATTAATGTAATAAGTTCACCAAATATTTGTGATACATTACCTCTATTTATTTCATCTATAAAGATCGCATAGTTGTTATCAGAATCATTCCTAGCCTTAGCGCACATCTTTTTGAACACACCATCCTCAATAATATAGTTCAATTCTCCATTATCATTTGATAAATCTGGTTTTATTCCTTCAATGAAATCCTCATAGGCAAAAGACTGATGGAAAGTCACAAACTCATACCTTTTAATTTCAATATCAGAACCGGGACTAAAATTCGTGATTTGAGCATGTAAATCAAGCAGGTCGGGGCATTGTTCATTCAGCTCTTCTTCTACAATTTGCCATTTCTTATCATCCGTTTTATTAAAAATTAATGGAGAGCCTTTCTTTGAATAATTTACATTTTCACATGAGTCAACAGTGTGGATTTGCAGCTGTCCCCATATAGTAGAACGTACATTGTTTGAATTTGAAAGTGAAGATTTTAACTGAAGTAGCTTATGTTCATAAATATCACTAACCTTACAAATACCTAGTTCTAAGATGACCAATGCAATAACTTCCCACCAAGATTTATCTTCAATCTTAGACTTTATAAATTCCTCTTTTGACACACTCGCCTTTGTAGAAGTATAATCAGCAAAATAACGAGAACTCAGTTCGTAGGTTTTTCCTGTTCCCGGAGGTCCGTATAAGATTTGGTTGAGAGGATATGATATTGTTTGTTTCATAGTATCGTGTATTTCATCTTGATGATTAGCTTCGTCTATCATGTCTAGGATAGTATGATATTGTACTTCCGTAGCCGCAAAGTTTGTTCCTTGAGTACCTATTTTTAGCTTAGCGAGACTTTTATTTGATTTTAATTCATCTTTTAAAATAGGATGATCGAGTAAGTTATACGTAAACTCTATATCCACCCCATACTCCCCTTTGCTTCCCTTTCTCCAAAGTTTATCATCTCTTTGAGGTCGTTCTTCATATACATCAGAAGTCACTTCTGCTAAAGCATAACAACCAGCCTCTTTACCAGTCACATAAAGAATAACTTTATCACCCTTTTTTATTTCATTCTTATGTGCTGTTACTTTCCAACTATCGGTCAATGCCTCTCTTAATCCTCGTTCAACATCAAATTCCTGAGGATTACCTTGGAATACCCAATACTGCGTCTCCATTTTATCCAAAGTTTGGTACAATATATCTTGAGCTATCATATTATGTCGTTTACCATCATAATAGTTCGGAATAATTGCTTTTATCAACTGAATTAATTCTTTATCTTCCTCAATATATTGCTCGCAAAGAATTTTTATCAATGATAAGTAATGTACATACTTCTCATTCTTACCTTTGGATTGTACGCCTATATGACTACAATACTTTTCATAATAAGATGACTTATAAAACGTGTATTTTTCGGGATATTTAATCGCTAGATATGCAGCCATTGAGCGCTCATCTTGATGATGAGAATGCTGACCTTCTACCTCTTTGTAAAGTCTAAGTGTTTCGACATTGAAAGACTTAATTCTATCTTTAAGATCGATACTTTCATCAAACAACATCTTAAACAAACCTCGAAGTTCTTCAGCTTTAGTTTTTGTGATTTTATTAAGTACCGATTTACTCATTGCATAAATTAAGTTGTTATAATCAACCGTCTTAATTTCTTTCTCAAAATCCTCAGCATCAGCATCAACTCTTCCTTTATACTGCTCTAATAAGTTCCACTTATAAACTTCATCTTCAAGTCCATTCTCTCGTATATGATTTTTGTATTTTTCAATCAATAGATCTGTGGCATCTAACATTTCCTGTGCATTGGAATTCCCCACTAAAAAGTCGTTCAGAGAGTCAGCAACATAGAAGTTCTTAATGATAGGAAAACGCTTTTGTAAATTCTGCTGTGCTTTTAGCGTTGGGGCATATGCTTTATCTTTATTCTTTGGGATACTATAACCCAATATTGTCAATGCTTTCTGTGATTTATCATTAACAATAGGAAAACGATCCTTATTTATGCGATTCAAATAAATGGAGGCTGCTCCCATACCAAAAGAACTAAACTTACTAAGATTTTTAATCCAATTTTCTGCATCAAAATCCTTCTTGTAAGGTAATAGTACATACTGACGAAAAGCGGTATAATTACTATTTAACATTTTCTTAAGTCCACCTATAGCACGTTGTCCTCCAGACTGAACTCCTCCTCCATCTTTTACAAATTTCACAAAGAAAGAGCTAAAGTCATCTTGATTCAAACCTTCTAAGTAAGCACTCGTTTGCAACTCTGAATAAGCATCTTCGAGATCATGATGTTTATCACCTTTGTACCACTGAACAAATTCGTTAATTAGTTTCTCTATATGGCTCATAATTATTCTTCTTTATTGTCAACTTTGTCAACTATTATTCCTTTACACCTTACACAAAAACTCACACCAAACTATATATAAGCAACTTAAGAATATCAATTAAAAATAAAAGCATTTAATATGTAGCTTTTAAGGTCGAACCCTCGACCTTCTGAACCTTTTTGTATACATTTGCAGTGTTCATTCTACCAGCATAGGAGAAAGGAACTTCGAAGCTCGATACATCTAGATATGTACCGAGCTTTGCGTTTTAATAGACCTCATCTAACTTATTCTTCAACTTCTGCTTAATCTGCTTAAAGCCTCGTTTCTCATTTAAATAATAAGCTGTTAGTAAATAATAGTCTGTTCTGCTTCTTTGTGGTTCTAGTATAATCACATATTTCTCTATCTGATTATAGAGGTAAGTTCTTATCACATCTTTACGATTTCTGAAGTCTCTATCTTCATAACTGAAAACAATTATTTTTTCTTTCTCAAATTCATTGATAATATGCTTAATCCAATGCAATCTACGTGAACGATGTATTTCAAAAGATCTCGATTTTAACTTCTTCCCCTTATCATCTTCATCATTTCTTGTCGTCAGATGATGAAACAAAGTATCCATCGCTGATACACCATCCTCTTTTTTTATAGGTCGAATCAGCTTATTATTAAAAGAAAAGGAGCTATTATCTTCGATATCTCGTTGAAATATCTTTCTTAATGAAATTTTTCTGTCCCCAACACTAAGATTTTCAATATCTAACAACTCTGGATATTTCTTTAAACTATTAAACATTGTAATTATTTAAGTTCAATAAAAAAGAGATTAAATTTCGCATCCGCCTTAGGCGTTGAGCAAGTGATAGGCCTATCACAATGCTGTTCTATTTTTTCGATCAATTTGATTTTTGCACTTACTTTATTCTCCCCTCTCAACTTATAATTAATAGCTCCCATTATTAAATCAGCGAGTTGCATAAACGAACTCTCGTGAGAACGAATAAATTGGAAACTTCTTATTGACGCATTCCATTTAAGAATATCCTTCAGTTTTGCCAACTTCTTATGACTGCATGTATCCTTAATATCAAGATAGATATTATAGTTATATTCCATACTTGTCTTATGATGTATAAGCTGATAATACATTCTAAAATAGAAATCATCATAACTAGAAAAATCACTTCTTTCTTTGTTTATCTCGTCCTTATTTACAACAATAGCACGAAAACTGATATCACTCGAAAAAAAATAATCTATAAGATCAGCGTAGTAATGATAATTGCCTTCACACACCTTACTCCACTTAACCTCACCTTTTGCCTTATGACGAGCACGAATATTTTTAAGAGCTTGCTTATGTATTCTAATCTGATTATAAGCTACACTTGTATAACCCAAAATAAAATAGGGCATCCCATCATTCTCTAGATGAGTGCTCTCATCACAATAAATATTGAATGTTTTTGACATAATAAATCTTTATTAAAACACGTCCTTCCTAGAACTAAAAGCTACCACCGCCAAGCATAATCAGTCATAAAATCTAACCAACAAATCAGTATACACATCTAAACCTGCACATTACCTCAAATTTTGTTTGTCAGGCATATAAAAAAATTGACTTTCTAATTCTTTACTATACTTTTCCAATTCCTCTTTACGTAGAAAATGGCTCTTAAGCCACTTCAATGGAATAACATATAAATGCTCGGGAGATTGGCCTTTTCCACCTAAGCCAATAGCTACAAAAACGGGAATCCCACTCTTTGCTTCGAATGCACGATAACGTTTGAGCTGCGCTTCACTAGCCCAAGAATGTCACGTATACGCGCTAAAAGTTCATCAAAATAATTCCCCCCTCCTGCTTCCTTTAGGCGTTCATCATTCATTGCAAAACCCTTTACCAAATACTCTTTGATAAGCACAGTAGCCCATTTTCTAAAATGCACACCACGGTGCGATTTTACGCGATACCCTACAGATATGATGACATCGAGATTATAAAACTTAACAGGCTTGTCCGATCCACTAATGTGCAAAATTTGCACATTGCTTTCTTCCAACAATTCTCCATCTCTGAAAATATTGCGTATATGCTTAGTAATTACACTCCTTTCTTTCTGAAACAACTCACCAATTTGTGCCTGACTCAGCCACACCGTTTCGTTCTCAAAGTGCGTTTCTATCTTTACCTGACCGTCTTCAGTTTGGTAGATCAATATTTGTCCTGTATCCATAATACTGTATTATTCTTAAATAAACCTCTAATTTAGATAATCCGTTTTTCGCCGTAATACTTGTTCAAGCCTCTTCTCCTTGTGAGAACGTAAGCAAGTGAAAGAAATAACCTGCTTTAATCAGCAGGTTTTTTGTGCCTTATTTTTCCTATTCATTAAATGATCTTTTCTTAATTTCCACCTCCAACTCAGGATAAATATGATGAACCCATTTCGGGAAATCTTCAGAAAAGCGCTCTTGAAGATTTAAAGACACCCAAGCTCCGAGAAAAGCCTTCTTCTCAAAAGTATATTTGATGCCTTCCAACCAATCTTTCTACACTTCAGCATTTAAGTTCTTCTTACTTAAATAATACTGCTCACTACATAAATCAAATAGACTCTCATATATTTAAAAATGTTTTTATATTCCTCACCATTTCCTCCCTTCAACTTATCTAGATTAATTAGACACTGTTTTGTTTAGGACAATTACTACACTACAAAGATTTCTAATTTCTTCCATCGTTGGATTATATCATTAACAAACGTTCCTGTTCTAGTCCTTTTTTATACTTATTCAACACATCAATTAATGGTGCTATCTCGGGGTATTGGTCAGATTTAATATTTTTGATTTGATGTTGTTGCTTATCATACAAAGCCGTTGAACCATATTTTTGAAGTAAATATTCTATGTTGCTTGGGATATAAAATTGGCAACGCTCTGCACCAAGTCTATTCCTATATTCATTAATATAAATGCTAATGCCTGCAGGGTCAAAATCGCCAAAATGCAAATACGAGTTGGGGAGAGTTTCCAACCATTCATTAGGACTTAAACTCATATAGCGCATCACAAGCAAAAGGTCTTGCTCTGGAAAAGACGAGCGCACTTGCTCAAATTTCACAAAACACTCTGGATTCTCTACGCCTACGATCAACACGTCGGAAGGTATTCTCAGCTTTTCTGGCTGATGTACAAACAGTTCAATACCATCAGGCATTGATTTTACAAGTTCTTTATTTACAAATAACGACGCGCCAAAAGCCTTTACAAAAAAACCCTTAAGACTACCTTGCCGAAAAGTCTTAGTGGACTTTGTCGCTTCTAAAGATGCTTCTCCGTCAGAAGCTATCTCATCTATTTGCTGAATATAATTTTCAAGTGAAAGAATGTCGTATTGAGCATTAAGGTAATGATCTAGACTTTCGGAGTTCGGACAAACGTACACACATCTATGCTTACTAACGGCTCTCTCTCTAATCATTCCATCAGCCACAAATTTCTTCAACAATACCTTAGACGAAATATCACTAGCCCGCAGTTCTTCTCCTTGCGATAAACGACTCAACACACGTAAAAAAGTTATCGGTATCTGTTTAGAGCTCATTACTAATTAATTTAGTGATTCCTGTTTTATTGGTCTTTTGATTTTTCCTAAACATATAAATATGCTTATAATCTTGCTCGTTATGTGAATTTGGCGAACCGTTTATTAGGCGGATGTTACGCTCTCCAGCAAAATCAATAAGTCCACTCACATTGCTATCGTGTAAAATTCCCACTTCATCAATCAGACAGTGTAAAACAGTATCATTCTTCTGCTTTTTTCCTGCATTTTTAAAGATATGCAATAAGTTAATATAGATCATTGATTTCACGAGTACATCCGTGCCATTAGACCCCACATTTGCTAAGCGACTCACCCAATTGGTGTCATTTTCGTTTTCACAAATACGAAATTCCAAATCAAAAGCATTCTCTAAAGTCAAGGTATTCGATTTTGCTAAACCAATTTGCGTAAGCAGACTTTCTAATAGACCTACTGCTTCATCGTTATTTTTGGCAGACTCTACTTGATTAAAAAGATTAATCTCTCCAAAATTCAAAGCATTTTCACTTTCAAAATCCCGAATCTTACGTAAAATCAGCATAATTTTATTCGAGCTATCTTGCAATCGCATCTCAATAGATTTGACAACTCCCACAAAATTTGAATTCTTAAAGTCGGAATTGATACGAGTAATTATTTTATATACGGCCTGTTCGTTTTCTAACAAATCGCGAGTCTCAGCCACAATATTTTGCAAAATCATGGCATACTTCTTGGTCACATCTGTTTTAAAATCAATAATTTTTTGGTTAAGAACAAATTCTTTCAAATTCTCGGCAAAAACACGATAGAGTGCATGACTACTCAGCATCGTATTAAATCCAAGCTTATTATCTGGAGAGAAATATCCCGCAAACTCCGTAATACGCTCACTAAACTGTTTATCGTTCTTGTCATACTCCAAAGCCACATTATTAATTTTGTCAATCAAAACATCACAATTCCAACTGTCCTGCACATCATGATGCTCCACAAAAGAACGATATTTTTCAAAAAGTAAACCAGAGGCAAATCGCTTATACTTATCTAGCTGCACACCTAATTCTTTTAATAAGTCTGCAGATGCATTTACTTTTTTCTGCAAAAGATCTCGAATTTCGTTCTCCGATTTTACTTTATTATCGTGAAGATGGTTTTTGTGTGAGATATCATTTTCATAACTCTTTCGTTCACGTCTAAAATCGTCTAAACGATCGATATAGTCTTCACAATCTTTTTTATATCTAATGATTAACTCAAGGTTATTCTTGATGTATTCTAGTTTTGCAAGCAATGCTTTTGCCTGTGCTTCCAAAGAATTGATATGCTCAATATCCGCTCCTTTTTCGGCTAAAGCATCGTTACGTTGTTTGAGTAAGCGCTCCAACTGTAGTTTTAATTCAGACTGAATACCTTCCTTTTTATCCAAAATCTCAGTAGCCAAAGCACTTTTCTTTTGTCGCACACCCTTTTCTTGCGCTTTGTAACGCTTAGTGAGCTCATCCAGTAGTTTAGATTTTTCACTATTTAATGTGCTAAGGTATGCCTCTACTTCATCCTTTTTCTTTTGATGTTTATGTCTTAGCAGCTCTTGCTCCGCAATAGCTTGTCGTTTAGCTGCTTTTCCTTTTTCACTCAACCCTTTCTGTGCTAAAATATTTTTTTCTATAGCTATGCTTAGCTGTTCCTTTTCTGAGTTAAAAGTGACTATATCAAGCTTCAGTGCTGCTATTTTTTTATTGAACTTTTTCTGTAGTTTATCATTTTTAGCCTGGTGTAAGTCATTGAATTTCAAAATCTGCAATTGAAGCGCCTCCAAATCCTTTTGCTTTTCGCTTAACTCTCTTTCCAATTCTTGTTTTGACAATTGCAATGACTCCACGTCATCCAATTCTACAGAAAGACCATACAAATTATCACCAAGTTCCAAGCTTGGTTTTAAGTCATTACGCAGCAGAATGTCCTTCTTAACAACCTTAGCAATATTACTTTTCCAATCACTCTTGTTTGATTCCAGAAATTCTAATAATGAACCAGAAAGTGCATCAATATCATCCTGCAAAGTGCTAATCTTTGCTTTTAGCTCATTTTTCTGAGTTTCAAATTCCTTTGACTCCTGAGTCTTTTCCAGCGCCAACATCTGAGACTGTTGCAGACCTTCTTTTTGCAATGCCAGTTTTTGTAACTCTGCTTCTTTAGCTTTATTACTTGCCTTTTCTTTGTCTAAAATCAGCTTTTGCTCCTGCTGCTTTAGTTCTTCAACTTCTTTTTGAAAAAAATGTTGTAATTCCAGTTTTTCTATTTCAAAATCAATTGATCTTAAAGCATCAGCAATAGTCGTTTTCTCCTTTTCCTGTTCTTCAATCTTCACTTGATAACTCTGCGACACTTCCTCTTTCTCCTTATAAAAAGAAGTCTGACCATCTGTCATCGTTTTACTTAAAAGTTCCAGTTCGGCTTGCTTAGATGCTTCAGATTTTAAAATACGTTGTTGCCACTCATTTTCTAGTTTTTGCTTATTCAGTTGATACTGATTCTCCACTTCTTGAGAGCCAGATTTCAACACTCCCAGCTGCGCATTAATTTGAGATAAATCACTTTGATATTGTTCCTCATTATTTTTCTCATGCAATACCGTTGTTATGTTTTTTGCATCATATTCTTTCACTAAGCTATTAGCTTTAACAATATCTCTTTTAACGTTCGAAAGCTTATCTTGATCCAGGCGAATTCTTTTCTTATGATCACTTTTTATCTTCTCAATTTTAGTTTTCTGCTCTTGTAACTCAATTTTAAGTCCTCCTTCCTTTTCTTCCGTTAAGCGATATTCCTCTTTGCCTTTATTATATGCCGCTCCAATCTTCCAAGCTAAATCTTTTTGTTCTTTTTCTTGCTTCAGCAAGACCTCATACGCACTAACTATATTCTGGGCTTTCTTTTCGTGTTTTAAGTATTCTGATACATCTTTATAGTTCTGGCGCGCACTCTCCAGATGACGACGATTTTTGTCCAAATTAATTTCAAAAGCATCATCACTCAAAGAGTTAATAATTGTCTTCTTGATAAAACCACCATCAAGTGATGAGTTCAAAAAAATGTTAGATATAGTACGCGGTATGTTATGATAGTTTTGATTTTCAATGATGCTAAATCGTCTCATACTACGGTTTGCTCCATAAATAATATCACGATATTCCGTAAAATTAAAAATTGGACGATGTACCTTAAGTCCTTTTTCTGCAGCTTTGGCTATAAGATCACTTTCCGATAAGGCCTCGCGCTTATTCAAAACCAAATCTTGCGTATATGGCCCCTCTATAAAGCGAAAACATAAGCGATTCTGTTTTTTATACAGCCATACACAAAAGCGGTGTTCGCCCTGTTTTACTTCATAAATAATGTATGAGTCGGCATGTGGAAAATAATACTCAGCAAAAGGCTTTTTCTCCTTTGAGATGCCTAACTTCCGGGAATCAGCATTATAAAAAAATAAGATAGCGCGTAATAATGTACTTTTCCCTGTGCCTTGTGTTCCAATAAAATGGATATTTCCATCCAAAAACAGTTCATAGAAATCCACATTTCCACTATTGATAAGGATTATGCGTTGCAATTGATTCATAAGTTCTTAGTTGTTTTCTATTTCGTCATTATCGTATATATTCACGGCCATCACCATTTGTTCCATATATTCCCAAGCATCCAAGACTTTCCATACTTGGTCGATATCATTTTCCAATTCGATAAAACCTTCCTTTTGCATTTCTTTTAACAGATCATTTAGTTTATCGTAATTAGACTTTTCAACTCCTTGTCGCTTCTGCAATTCTTTTAATTGCTCACGCATAGCAATGTTGAGATCGAGGATAGAAAGAATATCATTGGGTTTAAAGCGCGCACCACGGCATAAATCCTTCCTAAAAGTGGTAAAAAAAGCTAAAATATTTAACCAACGTAAAGCTTTCTCCACCTTATATTCAATGCTTTGGTTAGCCTCATTACTTTTAGAAAAATAGAAATAATTATTACCACTATTTAACTGAAAACCAACCTCATTATAAGTCTTTTTTAAGGTCTCACTATTTTCTTCCAAATATTGATATTGGTATCGCCTTTCTTCATCCACTGCATTGGAACTAATAAACTGTCCTTTGCTTAAGATATCAAATATTGCGGCGGTTTGTTCTTTATTCATTTGATATTATTTGTTAGTTTTTCTGCTTTAGGGAAAATTAAAGCATACTCTAAATCATTATAATGCGCACATTCATTAGTAAACTCAAACTCTTTTTCGTAAAGAGAAGCTAAACGACAGTAAAGCTTTATCCGCTCTTCTGAAGACACAAGCTTATTAAACTGATGCGACATCACGAAAGAGAATAAATCTTGATCTTTACCTAAAAAAATCGTTTTCAATTTATTCAGAACAATAACCTCTTCTTTTTTCTGATTGTTTTCAAAAGCTTCATCGGGTATTTTTCCTGAAATATTTTGTGCTAAGAATTGTTTATTTTTCAGTTTATCTCTAACCTTAAAAACCAGTTTTTGCATGGTCTCATCATTCTGCATATCAGCAATAGACAGACGTGTTCGGAAATTCTCTTGTTTCTGAAGAGGCAAATCAATAGAGGCATTTGCCAACAAATAGAAATTAGTCCGTTCTTTTAAATAGTGCTTATCATATAGCATTTTTAGCTTCAAGACTTTATCTACAACTTCTACCCTTTTCTCAATGTGGTTAATGTATTCAATAATCTGTTGTTGTATTTCAATTAGGTTATTAAAACAATCGTCTAATGCCAGACGCAATTGATGTAAAATCATTAATAGTTCATCGTCAGCAGCTGTTTTAAAGAATAAGTCATCTTCCAGTAAACGTTTGACAGCATTTATCACCCCTTCTAAAGCATCCCGCTGACTGCGAATATTATCTAGTTTTTCTCGCTTAATCTCAAAATTGCTTTCAGTCTTATAAGTTTCATCCGTATTATTTCGTAGCGTCTTCACATTCAAGACAGTGATGCGAATAATACTGCGTAAATTCTTTTTTATTTTAATAATGTACTGATCGCGTTTAGATATGACCTTTTCTTTTAGAAAATAAGACTGATCACGTTTTATCTGATCCAAATGATCTTGAATATAAAATACGTGCACAGCTTCATCCACTTCCAAATACTCCTCAAAAAAATCTTGTAATCGGGTATCTAAACTAATTAAGGATTGATTCCTAAACAACAAACCATAAGAGGTCAATCGCTCCAACTTCTCTACATCATCATCCACTAGATGTAATACTATTTCCTCTTGTATATGGTGCATTCGCTTATCAAAAAGTGCCGAAAAAAGCTGACGATTCCTGTTTAGTTCGCTTATTAATTCGTCTATTTTATCAAATCTTGGCATAATAGTATTACATCTTTTTTACCTTTTCTCCATCATAAACATAATTCACCACATCCCCACTAATAATCAATTCCACGGCTTTTTCAATTATCTCCAAAGGTGCAACAAACCATTCGCGCGGTGTGTGGCGCTGACCTTTTTCATCAAACACATCCACCTCCAAGCAGGAGTTACCAAAGAACTGGTGAATCAGCTGTTCAAACTTATGAGGGTTCATATTGTAGCAATCCCAAGTACAAATGGTTTGTACGGGCGCCATAAGGTAAGTCGGTTCTTTCGCTGCATTTTTGATGCGTTCTTCTACTGCTGTAGTCGAGAACCCTATTTTATATAAGTTATTAATTTGTACAATTTCGGGATCAACACTAAGTGATTTCAGCACATAGATGTAACCTGTAACATTATCGTTGTCTGAAATGCCATTAAAGTTCTGCTCAAACTCCTGCTCTATATTGATTTTATTATTTGTAACAGCCCTTCCATTTATAAAAAGGTTTTTTCCTAATGAACGTAACTTCATACTAGACTCTGTACCATTTTCAAAGATGACTCTTGTACGGCCATCCACTTTCCCAAATTTATCTCTATTTAGTTTATATGTTTTTTCTAGTAGTAATAAAAGACCATTGTGTACAAAGTAGTTACCTTCAGCTAACTGGTTTTCATTAAATTCAACTAAATCGCGTTGACCATTACTTAGTTCTTCTTGAATCTGTTTAAACTGCTTTTCATAAGCTTCAAAGTTTTTGCAAGGCTTACGACGCGCCACAAAATCGGCACTATCACGCTCCTCTATTCGGGTGACGTGTTTCATCTCAAACAAGCCTAAGTCATCATCATCGCCTAAGAGGCCTAAACTGTCATCTGATAGAATATCATCTATGGATTCAATCACTTTCGATTTTGAGTAGTCTGCTTTAGGTTCACCAACTATAGTGTTTTCAACTTCTGCCAAAAGTTGATGCACATCATAAGGTTTCAATTGACGGATTTTGACCACGTCTTCTCTTATCCCTTTGAGTCGTGCCGATAGCTGATATTCGGACACCTCCGCAAAGTTAGCCTCGGGTTCTCGCTGATGCTGCGCCACAAAAGCATTGATCTCCTCAAACGAAGCCATCAGGCGCTCATCCGCATTCTGACCATAAGCCGCGCGCGGTTTTACAGTTAATAATCCAAGCGGATCATTAGCAAAAATATCATTGAGTACTTGTTCCTTATCCATGAGCTTCTGATCGTTTACGTTTTTCAGCTTTAAGGTAAAGAATACATTCTGCCATACGTTTCTCTAGTGGATCGTAGGACTTAATGCTAGGCTCTCTATTATACGTTTTTATAAAGTCCTGAATCTTTAGCCATAAGATTTTAGCTTCTTCAAAATCCATCGTTATCCGAGTGGACTCTATCGTTTCCTGTATTACTTTTAGCGATTTAGCATCTACCGATTTCGATAAAACTTCAAAAGCCTTTTGGAAAGGGTTGACCTGATCGATTAAATCTATATGGAGATCATCAATATTCACAAAACGCCCTGCCATTTTGATAAAACGTTGGTCAGCTTTAGGGGGATCACCCGCCTTAGAGTCGGGAACATTTACCGTCATTTTACTGAAGGATTGTGCTTCATCATCACTCAAATCAGGATACATCTTTTTAACAACCTTAGGCACCAGATCTTGCTGAATAGAAGCATCCGATTGTCCATTCTGTTTGGCTGTTTGTACTTCGGCATCAGCTTTTATAGCTCGTTTCAGTTCGCCCAAATCGACCATTCGGCTATTCTTCACCACCGATTCGAGTACTAAATATTGACGCACCTCTTCCCTTTCTTCTTCCGAAAGATCCGGATAAGTCTTAGCAATTACCTGCGGTATCAATACCTTATTCATCACCTCAGCATCCACACTACCATTCAGCGCTTTTTTCATTGTTTTGTCCTGCAATACCGTTGCTTTGAGGTCATTCAAGTCACTCTCTAGGATACCTTTCACCCGCTTAGTACTAGGCTGTTTCAGACCTCGGATTTTTATCTCACCAGGCTTTGCTTTATCATCATCATTCACTTTGGTTTTAAACTTCCAGTTAAAAGCCAATACTTGTTCCATCAATAAAGACGCCGTAATGGCTTTAAGTAAATCATTCACAGAATTCTTCACCATATCATCCGCAGCATCGGGCTGCGCAATAAGGTTGGTAAACTGTGCGTGCGTTTTATTAGAACTATCACGTGTAGCACGTCCAATAATCTGAATGATTTCGGTGAGCGAACCACGGTAACCCACCGTCAAGGCATGTTCGCAATACGGCCAATCAAAACCCTCTTTGGCCATTCCCAGCGCAATGATTAAATCCATATCATCCAAATGGTTAATACCTCTCAGATAACCAACAATCTTATCGCGCTCCTGAGGATCATCATCTACCAAATCTGCTATTTTTAACAACCTACCATCACCTGAGCGTTTAACGGTAATCACACCAGTTTCTGAATTTTGTTCCTGCACCACACCAATAGCATCAAGAATAAAGTCCACCTCACTACGCTTATCTTTAGTCGATTCACCAGAATTTACATTCGGAATATGTAAAATGGTTTTCTTATCCGTATCCAGCACCTCCATAATGGCCTCGGTATATTTCCCTTGATAAAAATGATAACCTATGCCTAAAGATTTCAAGTATTCATAACCATTCAACTGCTCATAATAGTTATAGGTCACTTTTTCAAATTTTGCTTCGTCATCAGCTCTTAGGATAGGCACACTATCACCACGGAAGTATGAACCCGTCATAGCAATAAGGTGTGCACTCGATTTTTCCATTATCACGCGCAACTTATCCCCTAAGCGGTTATCAGCATCGGCAGAGACGTGATGAAATTCATCAATAGCAATCAGACAATTATCAAATGCTGATTCATCCAACTGCTCACAAGCAAAACGAAAGGTGGCGTGCGTACAAATCAAGATTTCCGCGTCATTCGTCATAAAGTCTTTGAATGCATTAACCTTGCTCTCATTGGTATCGCTCCCTGGTGTACAGAGGTTGTATTTAGCCTTAGGCGACCAATTAGCAAAGAAACCATAGCTCATCAAATCAGTAGGTGCAAAAGAACTTCCAATAGAACGCTCTGGCACCGCAACAATAACTTTTTTCAAGCCTTGATGCTGCAATTTGTCCAAGCCAAGAAACATCAAAGCGCGCGACTTACCCGAAGCAGGCGGCGATTTAATGAGTAAATACTGCGCTTGACGCTCTTCGTAAGCCCGAGCTTGCATATCGCGCATTCCGTATGCATTAGTGCTCTTACTTTGCCCTGTTTGTCCGTAATTGACTTGTACTATATTTTGCATATTATTCTTTCTTATCTTCTAACTGTTTCATTACACGATCAAAATCACTTTCAAATAAACGATCTTGAACGATGCGGTATTTCTCAAACTCACTTTCTGCTTTATCTCTCGCTATTTGTGCCGATATCTTTCCTGTTCCTTTTAATACTTCTCGGTCATCATATTCCAAAAATAGATCAAGTCGTTTGGCCCAATCCTGCATCGTCATAGGGATCTTGCGCTTGGCGCGTGCTTCAGCCAAATCCAAATAAGCATTCACTATACGTCCCAGCTCGTCAAGTTCATCTTTTGAAAGATAGTTCTTAGCCACAGAAACATCTGTCTTTAGTATCTTTCCATCAGGACTATTTTTCCAAGAGGACAAACCCATTTTGTCCTTCGTACTGTCAGCTCTTGAGTGTATCAGCTCAGCAGCAGTGTGTTGGTGCACTCCATAATGCAGCTTGTTCTGTACCTTTGCAAAAAACTCACGAGTAGTAATAGCATCTTGATTATAATCTAAGCTTGTAGCATAGATATCAGTTATTTTCTGATAAAACTTACGCTCACTCAGCCTTATCTCTCGTATTTCGGCTAGTAATTCTTCAAAATAATTCTCGTCCAGATACGTCCCATTTTCCAGACGCTTCTTATCTATCACAAAGCCCTTAATTGAAAACTCTTGTAATACCTTAGTCGCCCACTGTCTAAATTGCGTAGCACGTACAGAATTCACTCTATAACCAACCGATATTATGGCGTCAAGATTATAAAAAGCGACTTGGCGAGCCACCTCTCTTTTTCCCTCAATTTGAACTATCCGGAAATTCCGGACAGTTGCTTCTTCTACCAACTCACCTTGTTTGAAAATGTTCTTTAAATGCTCATTCACGGTTCTCACATCCACCTCAAAAAGCTCTGCAATGAGTTTTTGACTCAACCATACAGTGCCATCTTCATACCGTGCCTCAATGCTATTATCTCCATCCTGCGAAGTAAATATCAAAAACTCAGCGGTACTATTACGTATTAAGCGCGTTTCTTTTTGTGATTTATCAGCCATTTTCTCTTGTTTTTTATCGTCAACTCTATTATTTTCTATGTTTTGCATTATCAATTGTATTATTTGAGAGAAGCTCATTTTATCTCAAATCTTTTTATTGAAGCCTTATCGTCTATTATGCATAGCATATGGTGTTTTTAACTAAAGTTTATCTAAAGTTTAACTTAACAATGAGTAAAAGCTTACTTTTTTAGTTAAACATCACTCGTTATTAAATCTACATAAAAGGCAATAATACAGAATCTTATTTCAATACAGTTGCTCTTGCTACATTCACAAACTCCGGAGGAGTGTAGTGTTTATAGCAATAGCATCCAACGTGTAGCATCAGCTCCAGAGGAGCGTAGTGTTATATCGTTAATATATTTTTTATTTCACTCGTATTAGACACTTCGCTCCGCTGGAGCTTAGATTCACCCGTTATACATGTTTTCTATAAACACTGCGCTCCGCTGGAGCTTGAATTCACTCGATTTATACGTTTTCTTGTTTAAAAGTATTTCAATATAAAGGGCATCTTTCACGTCGAATTTCAACGTTAAAAGATTGTTTCCCGTCTAAATCTCGTCTAAGTTCGTCTAATTATGTTTTTATTTAAACATTTCAGACAAAGCTTAATATTTTGATATTATGAATATTAATTAAGATATTATTTATTTTTTGTCTAAATTTCGTCTATAATAGGTTTGAATTTCATCTTCTTTTAGACATTATCCATTTCTCACTTTTCGTTTAAATAATGAATATACTTTATTTTAATATCCTTCATTTAAAACAGCGTTTCCTATCTGAATATCAGCAGTTAATTAAAATACGGTAAAAATTCCCGTTTAAATGCCGTTTAAATCTTGTTTAAAATCCGCTGTTCTATCAGTTAAATAATAAGCGCCCGTTTTTGCAGCACCTTTAAAAACAATCAGATCTAACTGTTTCGCAATTCGTAAATATCGTTCTATAGTTGGCTTCGATTTAGTAGACATCAATCGAACTATCCCCTCAGTATTTAGAGCTTCATTCTTTAATAGAATATTAATTATCTTTACGATACCCTCTCTTATACCATCACTTACACCATCAATTACACCATCATTTACACCATCATTTATAATAGCATTTACACCATCATTTACACCATCATTTACACCATCATTTTTGATGCGATGACTAATTCCAGGTAGTGTAAGCACTGTACGGTTGTCTTCAGATTTCCAAAAAGGAGTCTCATAACCATTATCTTCACAATCAGCAATCATTCGCAAAGTTCCAGTTCCTAGCATTTCAATAAATCCATTGATGTAAAAAATATTGGCAATTATAGGATTTCTAAGTATAGAAGAATGCTCCTTTTGTAAATCAGATTCTGAAATAGAATCTGGCAAACAACCTGTATTTGAAATTACCAATTTATCAGGATAAATTTCAATATTTAGAATACTCGAAACGCTTGAATAATCTCGGTGAATAACAGCATTTAGCAATCCCTCTCTCAAGGCAAGTATAGGTAGAGATTCTTTTGTGCGCAAAAGTCCAGAAATCTTCTCACTACTGATTAAGTGAGTCTCATAAAGATCCCAAATAGATTGGATATTTTTGAATAAACTACCATTATATATTTTATCAAACAAAAGGACATTGCTGGCTTTTGAGTTGCTATAAATCGTAGCCCTGATTGTGCATTGAGATAAATATCGCGTAGGATTCTCGGCAAATAACACAATTGCTGCATTAGTCAAACTTCCCCCTTGCATTAATCCTGTTTTGAGCAAAAACTCGTCGACATCTAACCGACTTTCTGCCAAATATTTTTCAGAATAAGCTTTAATGGTTTTCTTTATTTCCTGCTGATCCAGATCTTCAATATCAGCCCCTAGTACCGTTTGGCGTTCCCAAGTAAACTCTGACTTTTTTCGTTCTGCAGTCAAACGCTTTAACGACTTGGGCGATGCCTTCTTTATTTCATTCTCTTCTTTAGTGTAGATTTTAGTTTGAAAGCTATAGGGTTTATTTGCTCCTGACCATACACTTATCAACAGGAGCTCTTTATTTTCAAAATTTATACTATCTATAGTGATAGGAGCTGATGGAGAAAGCTTGTCTATAACTTTACTAATAACAGTATTCTTTAGTCCTTCTTTTACACCAATAACCTCTCTGTTATTATTAATGCCAATAATAACATCTCCACCTTTTCCATTAAGCAAAGCACAAAGAGCTTCTCCTAATTCTGAAATATTTAAAACAGAAAATAGAATTGGCTTCTTCTCATTTTCACTAGAAAGTAGATTCTTTATAATAATTGAATTATCCATATTATCTATTGTTAATGATGTTTTCAATAAAACCTTTATCCTCAAACTGTGCAGTTACATAATCAAGAGCTTCATCTAGTCTATAAAATTCCTGTGCCCAATTACCAGTACGTGATGTAATGGAACTTCCTTCACTTATCACATGATTATATATATCAAGCGTTCTTTCATCGAATATCGCACTTTTCTTAATTTTAACATCAAACCTTGGCTCTTTGTCTGAATCAAGATAATACATTTTCTTTTTTAACTGTCTAGTAAATACTACATCTCGATGAACCAAAAACCAATAAGGCTTCTCCAATTCTATAGCAAGCTTCATTTCTTCAAATGTAATATTACGTTCTTTAATATTACCAGTACCATAAAATGGTCTAATAATCCCTACAAATACATCACATCTCCTTACGTTATCTAAGCAATTATCAAGATTTGATTTATACGGATCTACTCGTGTTGTTCCTATATGTGAGTTTATCACAGAATAATCCATTGTAGACAGTGTTGCACATATAGTTGACAGCTGATCTTCAAAACCATAAACTGTAGAAGCAACCATTACTTCAATATTCCCTTCTGATGTCATAGAGTTAATCTTTTATTCTTAATATCAATTTTATATTCATCATACCGCTGCGACTTACTTATCCAAAATGCAGCAGGGATACCTGTAACGCGAGCTATGCTCTGAGCCATCCTCGCACTAATTGCCATCTTGCCTTCTAATAGCAAAGATATCAGTTCCTCGCTTTCGCCTAAGGATTTTGCCAAATCCTGTGCACTTATCCCCATCTCTTCCAACTTCTCATTCAGTGTGACTGAGGGCGGAAATACTTTGTCGGGATGGTATTGGTTTGTTGTTGGCATAATGATATTATTTTTACGTGTTTTCTAAAAAACTTCTATAAATACTTCGCTCCGCTGGAGCTTGTTATTCATATTCGCTCTTTTGCTATAAATATTCAACTTGATTAAAGTCGCTTTTCTGTTTTATCATTTCTTCCATTTTTCACAATTTAGAACTCCGGAGGAGTGTAGTGTTTATAGCAATAGCATCCACCATGTAATATTAGCTCCAGCGGAGCGTAGTGTTATATCGTTAATATATTTTTTATTTCACTCGTATTAGACACTTCGCTCCGCTGGAGCTTAGATTCACCTGTTATACATGTTTGCTATAAAGACTTCGCTCCGCTGGAGCTTGAATTTACCTGTCATACATGTTTACTATAAACACTTTGCTCCGCTGGAGCTATAATTTATCTGTCATACACGTTCTCTATAAATACTCTGTTTCGCTAGAGCTATTGGTTTGTGTATCATCTCATCATCATAAATTCATTACCTCACTAAAAACGTTTTTTATTCTTTTACTCTTATCACATTCACAAACTCCGGAGGAGTGTAGTGTTTATAGCAATAGCATCCAACGTGTGACATCAGCTCCAGCGGAGCGTAGTGTTATTACGTTAGTGAAATTCAAACAAATATTCATCTTTAAATTCCACATCAAACTTCTTTAAAAGCAAAAGATATTCTTCTTTAAACGTACTCGTTTTATGGTGTTCTTTCTGATTCATAACGTATTTTGCCACATCATCAATCTGAGAATGCCCATAAGAAAAACCACCATAACCTTGTTGCCACGCAAATTTTCCTTTAACTAACTTACGTTCATTTATCCAATTGGTCGAATGTGTTTTAATAATTCTGACTAAATCAGATAATGATTGGTGAGGTTTCATTCCTATGAAGATATGAATATGATCTTTGGGACCATTTATGGCAATTAACTTATGTCCTTCCCCTTGGATGATGCCTGTCATGTATTTATATAATTCTTCTTCCCAATGCTTTGATATTAACGCTTCGCGATAGGCTGGCGTAAAGATAACTTGAATATAAATTTGTGTGAATGTATCTGCCATATCTTTGTTCATTAATTATATACTACGCTCCGCTGGAGCTTAAAAATACTACTATCTCCTATGCTATAAATACTGCGCTCCGCTGGAGCTTGAATTCACTCGGTTTATACGTTTTCTATAAATACTTCGCTCCGCTGGAACTATTGGCTTATTTAATACCTTCTTATTATGCATACATTCCCACATTCTAATATTATTTATTCACCTCCTTATGCAACATTCACAAACTCCGGAGGAGTGTAGTGTTTATAGCAATAGCATCCACCGTGTAACATCAGCTCCAGCGGAGCGTAGTGTTATATTGTTAATATATTTTTTATTTCACTCGTATTAGACACTGCGCTCCGCTGGAGCTTAGATTCACCCGTTATACTTGTTTTCTATAAACACTACGCTCCGCTGGAGCTATAATTTATCTGTCATACACGTTCTCTATAAATACTCTGCTACGTTAGAACTTAAATCACTTCTATTCTTTTGTCTATAAATACCAAACTCTACTGGAGCTATTGTTTCGTGTAATATCGTCTTGCAAAAAACACTATTCCGCTAAAGTAGATTTTCTATTTTAATTCATTTGCTCTTGCTACATTCACAAACTCCGAAGGAGTGTAGTGTTTATAGCAATAGTATCCAACGTGTAGCATAAGCTCCAGCGGAGCGTAGTGTTATATCGTTAATATATTTTTTATTTCACTCGTATTAGACACTTCGCTCCGCTGGAGCTTAGATTCACCTGTTATACATGTTTGCTATAAATACTTCGCTCCGCTGGAGCTTGTCATTCTCATATTCCTATCGCTATAAACACTTTGCTCCTCTGGAGCTATTGCCCTGTATATTAATTTGTTTTAATATCTCTTTATCCACTTTGCTTCTCATTTTCCACCTCCCTTCTTACCTTTAGCCACCGAAGCTTTATCAGCCGCCTCCGCCGCAATCATCTTCTCATACAACTTAAACAAATACTCCAACCTCTCCTCATCACTCGTAAAAGGCGCACTACGGTAGCAACGCTCTATGATGATATCATTCAAGCGGTGGGCTTCGCACAGACCATCGGGCATTTTATCTGGATCGTAGAGCTGTGCTAGGGTTTTATCGCTGTGCTTTTCGCGCTCGTCTAATATGCGCATCACCGATTGGGTAATTTCGTTTTTGCGCTGGGTGGAAATGTTTGGGAAGGGAAAGGTGTTGTAAACTAATACAGATGAATATCTGTAATCTGATTTAAGACGACCAGCAACTGTTTTTAACCAAACCATATGCATTTTTGAGGCTATAACGCCAAATGAAAATGGCTCTGGATCATAAACAGCCTGAGCAGAATCCAATATTATAGTATCATTATTCACAAAACCGATAGGTACATATGCTCTTCTTTCTGAAGAAACACGAGGTACAATTATCGCATTTTTTTTAACATCTACGAAGTCTCGAAACTGATATGGCCTTAAAGCGAGCTTATTAGCCCCACTATCACGACTATTCAATCTCATTTTACGAACATTTTCAATTCGTTTATATATTTCACTAAAAGACTGTGCATTATGCAAATCCTCCTTTTTAATCCATAAACAAAACCGTTCTTCTCCTCGAATAAACTCTTTAGATCCAACTAATCTTTTAATAAAACGATTAATTTCAGGGTGTTTATTAATAATATCTTCTTTTTCTTCAAATGAGAGTATAAGATTTCCACCATCCACAGGTTTATTTCCATACTTCATTTCTTGAAAATCCGATAAGGAATGAGATCTTTTCCCAATTATAACATTAGATGCTGCAGATAAATAAGCATTTATACTGTCAACCTTATGCTTTCTATCTCCTTTGTATATATAACAAGGTTTATTACTGAGATTTCCTAAACCAATTATAGCAACAATTACAGCAGCTTTTGATTTAGCATTATTTGTCCATTTAAAAGAAGTATGAGCAAAATTTATTCTGATATCATTAGCAAATACATATGGCCAAAAACATAAAACTTGTTCGCCTTGAGACAAAGAATTTGTTGTTACAAAAGCAAGGTTTGAATTACTACCTTTTATGTATTCTACACCTTTCTTAAACCAACAAGAAATATAATCTAGATTCTTAAAATTTTTATGTCCCAAAAATACTAATTTCATATCATCCTTTTGATTGTTATTCTGCATTGTAGAGCCCAAATAAGGAGGATTCCCCAACACATACAACTCATCATCTTTACTTTTAGGACAAACCACTTCCCAATCCAATCGACAAGCATTGCCTGGTACGATATGCCCCGCTTCACTTAGAGGCAAGGTGGGTTTGGTACGGCCAAATTCTTTTCGAAAAGCCACATTCATTTGGTGTTCGGTCAGCCATAAAGCTAACTTGGCTATTTCTCCTGCAAAATCATCGATTTCTATGCCGTAAAACTGTGAAAGCTCTATGCCCGAGAGCGCCATCATATTACCAGCTTTAAAGATTTTCATCTCTAGCAAGCGTAATTCTTTATAAGCTATAATCAAGAAGTTACCACTACCACAGGCAGGATCGAATATTTTCAGATGATGAATGCGGTGAAGTAAGGCATCTAGCTTCGCTTGTTGAGACACTAGATTTTGCGTCTTTATAGCCGCATCTAACTCCTCATATAAGTCATTAAGAAATAGTGGCTCTATCACCTTCATAATGTTAGGTACAGAGGTATAATGCTGACCTAAGTTACTACGCTGTTCGTCACCTATCACCGCTTGAAACATCGAACCAAAAATGTCAGGATTAATGGCATCCCAGCCTTCCCCACCACTACTAATCATCGCTATGCGTGAGCGGCGCGAGAACTGGGGTGCAGGTACATCTATTTGAAAGAGGCCACCGTTCACATAAGGAAAGGCATTGATGTATTGAGGCAGTTTATTGTGGAACGTTTCACTACGTTGTTTTTCTGGTGTATTCAGCACCTTAAAGAGCAAATCCAAAAAGGTATGCACATCACTACCATCGGTTTGCGTATGGGAGTCTATGGCATTGGTAAACTGATTTTCCTCAAAGATATGGGTATCTTCTGCAAAAAAACAAAAGAGCAAACGTGATAGAAAGATGTTGAGTTGGTGTATAAATTCGGGACTATCGTCAGGATTATCCTTCTTGATAATATCGAAGAGTTTGGCCATTCTCTCAGCCGCCTTAGTATCAGCAGGGTTTTCATCGTGGTGCTGTGCCTTTTCCATTCCCGCCCAGGGAAGGAAGAAATCATAATATTTAGGCAATTCCTCAAAAGCAATATAGAGTTTATCCGCCGTCTTGGTATCTATAGCCGCCAGAGCTTTAAAGTCCGTCACCAACACAAAACGCTCCTTGTGTTTAAGCTCTTTGGCGCGCTGCTCTGCTAACTTATTTACATCCCCTTCGCTTATGGGCTTATAATTAAGCTTAGCCTTTAGGATGATTTCACCTTCTACATTGGACTTGTTGTGAGATCCCGTTTTTAGTCGGGTTATAGTCGCTTTGGGCAAGTTATACGCCAATAATAAATCGTAGATAAATTGGTCTTGATCTAAATGCGTAACCAAAGCTTCTACTTTGGTTTGTATTTGGGTGATGTTCATATATTATATTTTCCAACGATTTTTAGCAAATTCATATAACGTAACTGCTCTCAAATTGACTGTTTTATTATTCCACACAGCATAAGAGGTTAATTCACGCTCAGAAAATATCTCTGTATATGCTCTTTTCACACGAAAAACCACGTTAAAACTCAGGAAGTACAACTATCTTTAAATAAAAAATCCTTTAAAAAAACAAGCTCCATTTTACCAAGATTGCTAATGATTGAAGATGAATTATTTGATAGAAATTCAAAAATAATAAAAAAACCAATCCTTTATCACCTCTATGTCGATAATGAGCGATATTTGTTCATAACTAGTAGCTGGTAATTAGAAAAACATTCTAGTATTCCATTACGAAAGCGCACCATTTTTCCAATTATTCACATAATTAGTCCAGGTCTTCCTATACTTCTAATACTAGTAACAAGAATCTTTCATTAATAAAAAACAAAGCAACACACATCAACTGCCAAATAATGACCCTTTCTAATTTCTTGTTTCAAAAATTCTTAAAAGACTCTCATTTGCAAGGTGTGTTGGATAATAGGGATATGGATAATTACCGTTAATTACGCTAAAATTTAGGGTAAAACAAGTACGACTAATCTGCTTGATGCATAATTAATAGAAATTAAGGAACCTTACTCCTCCCCTCAAAGCATCTCAAAGCAAAAAGCATCGAGCAACGCTTTTCACTTAACACATGGAAATATGATATTTGTTGATAAGTTAGGGACAATCACACTAGCATGTGATTAAAATATAATCTTAAATAATATATTGCATCAAGCAATATGATCATATTCCCTTGAATATTATAAAACAGAAAACAGGGACTAAATATAAAAATATTTAGTCCCTGTTTTAGTCCCTACCTATGTTAATCAATTGATTATTAAGGCACACTGTGGAGACGGAGGGAATTGAACCCTCGTCCAAACAAGCAGATCACTTGCTTTCTTCATGCTTAGCTCTAGTTTGATTTTCGAACATTGACCGACCTAGTGCCACCTATCAATGCCTTATCTTCTTTATTTCGGACAAAAGCCGAAGCTTCTCCCATCCTATCCTAAAATTTTCCACACCGCAAAATGAACCGCCTTCAGGCTGGGCTGTCCAAGCGATGTCTTGTCCCACAGATCGTGTGCAGGATTAAGTGTCAACCTACTATAATTCGGTTACGCAGCAAGAGCAAAATTATTTTCGCCAGTTAAAAAGTTTAAATGCGATATTTACGAGCTTACATTCAATGCTCGGCATGCTTACAGGCCATCTTGACTCGCTGTCAAAACCGGTCGTCCCCATTAATATTTAATAAAAGTTAAGAATTAATTGTTAAGCGTTGAAAAACAGATTAAATCAATTTTCCGCAACGATCGCTTCTCTCTAATTTCTTTTTTATTAGGCTTCTTTCAAAAAAAGAAGCCCGCAAAAATACTACCATTTTCAGTCTTTAACAAGTTATTCTTTTATTAAATCCCACATTGTGTGGTTTAATTCTCCGTAGCTTGCTGCGAATAATAAAATGTTCTTCAACTAAAGGGCACGTTGGTTTACACAAGGTTGTTGACTAGCATAGATTTTTACATTTTTTTAAAGCACTCAAAAAATTTGTACCTTTGTGAACTTTTATAAAAAAGTGATTAATGGGGATAAAATATGGAGTGTATCAAGCAGGAATTTAAAGTTGTAGGTGGTGATTTCATGAATGCAGGAAAAGCATCAAGTGAAGTAAAAAAGATGATGACACAGCTAGGCATTCCTCACACAATAATAAAACGCACCGTTATAGCACTATACGAAGCTGAAGTGAATATTGTAGCCCATGCCGAAGAAGGATCTATTACCGCTAATATATGCGAAGATCACATTGAATTAGTATTAAAAGATAAAGGGCCTGGCATCCAAGACATCAACAAAGCAATGGAAGCCGGTTACTCTACGGCAAGCGAAGAAGTGCGCAGTATGGGTTTTGGTGCAGGAATGGGATTACCCAATATTAAAAAAAACTCAGACGATTTCTTCATAGAAAGTGAAATGGGCATTGGTACCACATTAAAAATTACAAACATTTTCTAATCTTATTTTTTAAGACAAAAAATGAATTAAATATATGCAAAATTCGATTGAATTAAATAGAGATAAATGTGTAGGATGTTCTCATTGTATGAGGGTATGCCCTACCAATGCTATCCGCATATATGATGGCAAGGCCATATTGGATGAGAAACTCTGTATCGACTGTGGCGAATGCGTTAGAGCCTGTCCACATCACGCCTATAATGTAAAAGACGATAACCTTAGCGAGATATTTAACTATAAATACCGTGTAGCTATTGTCCCTTCCGTTTTCTTTGGTCAGTTTCCTGAAAAAGTAACAAACAGCCAAGTACACGACGCATTAGGCGATTTAGGATTCACCCATGTCTATGAGATAGAAGGTGGTATCGAATTTTTGCGTGAAAAGATCAATGCTTTAATTCAGAATCCTAATGTACCTAAGCCTGTTATCTCTTCTTTTTGTCCTTCTATCGTACGTCTTATCCAGTTGCGTTTTCCTTCTTTATTAGAAAATGTAGCACATTTACGCACACCCACTGATTTAGCCGCTTTATATTACACCGAAAAACTAGTGGACGAAGGCGCTAAACGTGAGGATATTGGTATGTTTTACGTTACACAATGTCCGGCAAAGAAAACAGCGGTCATCAATCCTGTAGGCGAAGACAAATCGGCACTATCTGGAGTCATCAATATTAATACCGTATATAATAAGGTCTATCGTAAAATTTTACGAGGGGAACTAACAGATACAACCAATGCCGAGGAGAAATGGCGCAATGATGTATTGGTTAATGACCGTGCTATCCGATGGATGCTCACCGGTGGAGAAGCTAATACCGTAGCAGGGCGTTCCTTGGCTATAGATGGCATAACTAATGTCATCAAGTTCCTCGAAAAAATAGAAAATGAAGGTCTTATGGGCATCGATTTTCTTGAGATAAGAGCGTGTGATGAGAGTTGTGCAGGAGGTGTTCTGAATTCTGAAAACCGCTTTTTGGCAGTAGAACGTTTAAAAAACAGAGCGCGTGAAGTCAAGTACCGTCTGAAACATGACCCTAGTGCTACCCGCAAGACCTATTCTGATAAAAAAGAATACTTGATGCAACACATTGAGTTAGAGAAACCATTTGAATCCAAAAATCTATCCTTAGATGGTAATAGGTCAGAGGCGATGAAAAAAATAAAACGCAAAAGAGAACTGATGTGTTTCTTGCCTGGTATAGATTGTGGTGCATGTGGCGCCCCTACTTGCCAAGCACTTGCCGAAGATATTGTTAACCACAAAGCAGCGATATCCAACTGTATTTTCCTCCAAAAACAAATGGAACATCAAAAAGGATTAAGTGCTGAGACTTCTTATAAAATTGTGGAAAGAATATGGGGCAAAGCGCGTTTAGAAAAAGATTGCACTAAATCTGGTGCTAAAATGGAAACGATATTATAGTCGTTTTCATCATAAATATTCTTAATTTAAAACTTTAATATTAAACCAATTATAATGATTTATCCTATCCATTTATATGGTCACCCAGTCCTAAGGAAAACAACAGTAGAGATAACAGCAGATTATCCTAATTTAAAAGAACTGATTGAGGACATGTATCTCACCCTTGACAAGGCGGGCGGCGTTGGTTTAGCAGCCCCACAAGTGGGATTAGCTATCCGTATGTTTATCGTTGATCTAGATCCTTTTGCAGACGAGATGCCAGAATACAAAGGTGTTCGCAAAATTGTTATTAACCCTGAGATTCTGGAGCGTAGTGAAGAAACGGTGGTCATAGAAGAAGGTTGTTTGAGTATCCCCGACATTAATGAAAAAGTAGAACGTTCTGATAAAATTAAAATCAAATATTTTGATGAAAACTTCGTAGAACACATAGAAACACACGATGACTGGATGGCACGTGTAATGCAACACGAATATGATCATATTGATGCACATCTTTTTATCGACCGCATCTCTCCCCTACGTCGGCGCCTCATTAAAGGACGATTAACAAGCATACAAAAACGCAAAATCAAAACGCGTTATAAAGCTGTTTAAACAAATAACACCAACCCCGTAAGATTTTTCAAAGATTTTGCGGGGTTCTTTGTACCCGTTAAATACACAATTATAAATTCATACGTTATAATCTTCACTCGTCTTAACTTACGACACGTCATCATTTGTGATTAGTAAAACAAGTAATGCACTTAAAAGTTCCCAATAAATATTCCGAACCTTGTTCCCCTATTGAGCGATGTGCTGAGCGCTAGTCGAAGTAAGGGGAAGCAGGGGTGTGTTACAAAAATAAATAATAAAAACGAATAACGTTCAGGCGTTCGTAGTTACAACAGCAAATAATAAAAACGAATAACGTTCAGACGTTCGTAGTTACAACACACCCCTTGTATTCCCCTCTCAAGAGGGGAAATTCATACGTCAAAGTCTTCACTCGTCAAGCTTACGTCAACGAAGAAAAGAACGTAGAAATCAGTAAAACTAACGGTAGTGAATAGTTGATGCTAAAACGTCAAAAATATTTTGCCTAAAAAAGGGAAATATTTCGCATTTAACTCTAATAAAAAAAAGAGAAAGATAAGAGAAACAGAATTTTGCAGCCCACGATGTTTGTGTAAGACGAATATTAAAACAAACAAAAACATCGTAGTTCTTAACCTATTCACCGTAGGCCACAAAATAACTGTACAAATTGGTAGGTCTTCTGACTTAACCCTTATAATTTAGCGTCTTCCCATCCCACAGATAAGACAGTGACTCGTGCTAAACTACATCGTAGGTATCACAGCAGCGGGAACTGTAGTCGATTCTAACGACATTCCCTTTTAATTTCTTACACCAGACATGGATGACGTCCTGCCGGCTTATGAAAACCAATTCTTTTACAAAAATAACAAATAATTTGATCTAATACTCAAAAAACCAAAATATTATAAAAGCATTTATGATTCAGCGTTGAAATCAATTAAATACTATAATAAGAAGGTTATTTTTCATACATTTGCGGCGTTTTATCAAGCTCTCATTTCTTATAAATCTCTTGTTTTACATCTCATAATATGGGCATTGATAAAGAGGACAACAAACTATATAGAACTAATAATTAACTAAATAATGGCAACAACAGACTTATCCGCTTATGATGCTACACAAGTGCCTTTTGCTCGCAAAATGCGCTTTGCCATCGTCACATCAGAATGGAACGAACACATTACCTTTGCTTTGCGTGATGGTGCCTTAAAGACACTTTTGAAATTTGAAGCTAAAGAAGAGAATATTGACACTTTTTATGTGCCCGGAGCTTTTGAACTGATTCATGCAGCTAATAAATTATCAAATAGCACAGTTACTTATGATGCTATTATCGTTTTAGGTTGTGTGATACAAGGCGGCACGCCACATTTCGACTACATTTGTCAGGGTACTACGCAAGGCATAGCACAACTCAACGCCACATCATCTACTCCAGTAATATATGGTCTATTAACCTGTAATACAGAACAAGAAGCTCTAGATCGTTGTGGTGGAAAACTAGGAAATAAAGGTGATGAAGCAGCTATCACAGCTATAAAAATGGTGCATTTTGACAACATCCTCCTATCAAAAACAACGCATTTATAACTCAAAAGACAAAAGACATAGCGTCTAAACATAATAATTTTGAAACTACAAATATGTCAGTACATACAGAACGAAGAAAAGTAACAACACACCGACTTTCTGAAATGAAACTTAGAGGCGAAAAAATAGCCATGCTCACCTCTTATGATTATTCTATGGCTCACATTGTAAATGAAGCGGGTGTAGATATTATACTTGTAGGCGATTCCGCTTCTAATGTTATGGCCGGCAATGAGACCACACTTCCTATTACTTTAGATCAAATGATTTATCACGGTAGTTCTGTAGTTAGAGCAGTAGATAGAGCTTTGGTTGTAGTTGATATGCCTTTTGGTACTTACCAAGGGAATTCAAAAAAAGCCTTAAGTTCTGCTATTCGTATCATGAAAGAGACGCATGCCGATTCCGTAAAATTAGAAGGTGGTAGCGAAATCAAGAAATCTGTACAACGCATCCTTTCTGCTGGTATTCCTGTGATGGGACATCTGGGTTTAACTCCCCAATCGATACATAAATTTGGGACTTATACTGTACGTGCTAAAGAAGAAAGTGAAGCAGAAAAATTGTTAGAAGATGCCAAATTACTTGAGAAATTGGGTTGTTACGCTATTGTAATAGAAAAAGTACCCAGTACCCTAGCCACTAGAGTAGCACAGGAATTAACCATTCCTATCATTGGTATTGGAGCTGGTAATGGCTGCGACGGACAAGTCCTCGTTGCTCATGATATGTTAGGGATCAATCAAGAATTTAGCCCTCGCTTTTTACGACGTTATCACAATTTATTTGCAGAAATGAAGGGCGCCGTAACCAATTACATTGAAGATGTGAAAAGTGGTGACTTTCCTAACGAAAAGGAATCATATTAGATTTAAAATAGTTATAATTAGAAACTCAGGAGATCATCTTCTGAGTTTTTTTATTTAGAGCCAATCTGCAATTTATAATTCTATTGAGCATCAATAAAACAAACAATTGTAAATAATTTTTACACTTCGCTACGCTGTAGCTTTTATTTGATAATTAACACATTGTTATAAACACTATGTTTCTCTGGAGCTGACGAATGAAGCAAACTTACAACTTATAGTTGTCAACTCTTCATCTTACAACTCCAGAGGAGTTGAGTGTTTATTGGGATGCAGAAGAGCTTGAAGATTGGGGTTTAGATCTTACAACTCCAGAGGAGTTGAGTATTTATATAAATAATGAAAACCAACGAACTAGCTCCTGAGGAGCGAAGTATTTCGTTGTATAATTCATTGGAATACATAAAAAAAATGACGAGTGAAGGAGTGACGAGTGAAGCGAATTCGTAATTCGTAATTTTCAATTCGTAATTTTCAACTCACCATTCACAATTCAATCGCTCAACCTTTTATTCCCTAAAGGGATCCTTCACTCCATATTCCAAACTCAAATTTAATATCTTGTAATTCATTGAACTAAAAAAAATGACGAGTGAAGGAATGACGAGTGAAGCAAATTCGTAATTCGTAATTTTCAATTCGTAATTTTCAACTCACAATTCACCATTTACAACTCTATCAATTCTGCATCTTACAACTCCAAAGGAGTTGAGTGTTTATAGAAAATAATGAAAACCAACGAACTAGCTCCTGAGGAGCGAAGTGTTTCGTTGTATAATTCATTGGAATACATAAAAAATGACGAATAATACAATGGTTCAATGAAAAAATGGATGAATGATACAATGGAAAAAATAAAAAGAATTATACAATAGAAAAATGGCTGAATGATACAATGAAAAAATAAAAGGAAGAAAGGAAGAATGACGAATAAATAACGAATGAAGCGAACTTATAACTTATAACTTATAACTTACAACTTATAACTCACAACTTATGACCTCCTTTCTCTTCCCAAAAACAACACACCCCTTGTATTCCCCTCTCAAGAGGGGAGCCAGCAAGACATCGATGTTTCTAGGGTGATTTTATATTTTGTAATTCATTGAAAAACAAAAATATGACGAATAAATAAATGACGAATGAAGCGAATTTGCAATTCGTAATTCACATCTCACAACAGAAAATGCATTAATAATGCCATTAAAACCTCAATTTATCCCATTACAATTCAAAGGTTATTTCATTGGTGATATTTCTCACTAAAGCGAGTTATAGAATAAGGAACTAAAGAATAGTTTTTTAGACACATACCTAATATAACTATCAGGAAATAAGCTAAAAATGACAAAAAAAATAACAAGCAAACAGACCATCAGGCTCACGCCGTGTCATGCCCTTAAACAAAAGGAATTAGCTCCTCTTATATACTAAAAAACACTTTTTTATCCAAAAGATATTCACAATGTCAACTCTACACCCGAAAATTAAAGCATATTTCTCTTTTTAGATGTATATTTGCGCCCCCAGTAATAAGGGAAAGATGTTCTTATTGAAAAACGAAAACATAAAAGCCTATATAAAAAGCTATAAAGATTTGATTATCTTTGGATTGACAGTTGTTGTAATCCATTTGACATGGAAATTAGGACGAGAAGCGAGTGCCGATGATATGGAAATTTATTTTTACGGTATTAATTTCTCTTCATTCTTTAATGCAATCAATGATTTTTGGGCTAAACTAATCCATCAATTTATCAGTATATTTCAAGGTACTAATGTGACTATCAATGGTAATTACATTAGGTATAGTGATAATGACAATGGAGTACGTATTATATGGGGATGTTCTGGAATAAAAGAACTCCTGATGGTCTTTGTTGTTATTGCAACAGCACGAGGCTATTGGAAACAGAAACTTTGGTATATTCCTTTAGGTTGTATAGCTATTTTTCTATTAAATTATTTGCGTCTGATTATGCTTACAATGGTTATTCATTATAGCATGAATTGGTTTGATTTTTTACATCATTATATAGGACGTATTATTATGTACGGTGGCCTATTCTTAGTATGGTATATTTGGGTAGAGATAATAAACAAACCCAAAAAAGAAAATAACATACAAGAGAAAAACAAAAGAGAATTATAAATAACAATTATTATACAATGAAATTATTAGAAGGAAAAAGAGGATTAATCTTTGGTGCTTTGAACGATAAGTCTATTGCATGGATAACAGCAGAACGCTGTGTAGAGGAAGGTGCAACAATTGTACTTAGCAACACAGCAATGGCTTTGCGTATGGGAGAAGTCTCTATTTTAGCAGAAAAACTTAATACAAAAGTGATTCCTGCTGATGCCTCTAATGAAGAGGATCTCAAAGTGGTTTTTGAACGTGCACAAGAAATATTAGGTGGCAAACTCGATTTTGTATTACACTCTATCGGCATGTCACCTAACGTTAGAAAAAAGAAAGCTTATGACGATTTAAACTATACCTTTTTAGATCAGACCTTAAACATATCAGCTATATCATTTCATAAAATGATGCAAGTAGCGAAAAAAATGGATGCCATCAACGAATGGGGCTCTGTGGTAGCACTTACGTATATTGCCTCTCAACGCATCTTTGATGGTTATGGCGATATGGCAGATGCTAAATCATTATTAGAATCTATTGGTCGTAGTTTCGGTTACATTTATGGTCGTGATAATAACGTACGCGTTAACACAATTTCACAATCACCTACTGTGACTACAGCAGGAAGCGGTGTTGCAGGTCTTACACAATTGGCCGATTTCGCAGCTAAGATGTCACCATTAGGTAATGCAAGCGCTTTAGATTGTGCCAACTATTGTTTGACCCTGTTTTCAGATCTTACTAAAATGGTTACTATGCAAAACTTATATCACGATGGAGGATTCTCATCTATGGGGATAAGTCAGCAGATTAGCGACGAAATATTAAATGAACAGAAAGACTGCTAAAAAAACAGTTCAGGTTATTAGCTATTTATCATATATTATCAGCAACTTTGTATTCTTATTAAATGCAAGGTTGCTGATTTTTTGTATCAATAAATCAAACACCTTTTACAATTCTAAACTCCAATGAAAACCGTTTTACTTATTCGTCATGGGAAATCAGATTGGCAAGCAGGATGTAGCGATAGAGAACGCCCCCTTAATGCACGCGGTCTTAGAGACACCCAAACAATGGCTGCTGCCATGCAAGAAAAGGGTTTAGATCCTCAATTCATTTTTTATTCTTCGGCCAAGAGAACACAACAGACAGCGACTTTATTAACGAAGCACTTAAATCTTGACAAAAAGAGACTTATCTCTTGCCCCGAGTTGTATTTATGTTACCCTGAAGTCATTACTGATCTGATAGCCGTAGCGCCTGATGACGTTAACGAAATAGCCATAGTGGCTCACAACCCTTCCATTTCGGAAGTGGGCTCAGCACTCTCCCACTTAGGCTACTTTAATATGAACCCTTTAGCTATGCTAAAACTTACCTTTGACACCAACGATTGGGCTAGCGTTTCAAAAGAGAATGTCATTGAGAACCTTTATTTCACACCTAAAGATTCACAAACTTATTAATTCATCTCATCTATGCTTAACTTACCTTATCAACTTATTCTAGCTTCACAATCGCCACGACGCCAACAATTGCTCAGCGATTTAGATATTCCTTTTACCACTCTAGTAATAAAAGACATAGACGAGAGTTATCCTAAAGATTTGCCAGCTAAAGAAGTCGCGGCTTATTTATCCCAAAAAAAAGCAGCCGCTTACCGTGAGAACCTTAACGACAACGCCTTGGTGATTACAGCAGACACCATTGTTATTGCTGACAACAAAGTCCTGGGTAAACCCAAAGACCAAGCCGAAGCAACAAAGATACTTCATACACTCTCAGGAAAAACCCATTTAGTCATCACAGGTGTCACCCTAACCACCCAACACAAAAGTCACACGTTCTCTGCCATCACAGAAGTCACCTTTTCGCCCTTAGAAGACGATGAAATCAATTATTATCTAGAGAAATACAAACCTTATGATAAAGCGGGGGCTTACGGCATTCAGGAATGGATAGGCTCTATAGGAGTAGAACATATCAATGGTTCCTATTTCAATGTCATGGGTTTACCTGTACATCAACTTTACCAAGCGCTTAAAAATTTTTAGTGCTATATCATTTTGTGTAGGTAAATAATACATACGGAAGTTTACAGGTAACAGAATATGACGTTGCTGGGACTATTTATACCGCCTTTTGAAAGTAGGCGTTAAAAA
>CBFIII010000015.1:52418-62702 GCA_965662645.1 Bacteroidales bacterium | reverse complement strand
TACTGTTATTTTCTAAAGTAATACTTGCATTTTCGAGTACATCTGTTCCGTTGTTTACTGTAAAACTGAGGTTATATGTCGTTTGTATAAGATTAACTATTAATGTTGTATCGGAAACAAGCACAAGACTTGCAGTACTATCGTTATAACCTGCTGCCGTAATTGTATAGTTGTATGTTTCTGCAAGTTTATTTAAAATTGTTATCTGTCCATTGTTATTAGTTGTATAGTCAGTTCCATTGAATGCAATGTTTGCATTTTCAATTGGTAAATCCACTTGGTTTAAAATTGTAAACGTAACAGTGTATGTAGGAATAATTGTTTCGCTCATAGTAATGTCTTTTGTTACGTCGGCATCAACAACGGAAATTGTTCCCGTTATTTCATCATAATCTTGTTTTTGAACAGAGTAACTTATATCGTTTGCAATTGCAACGGAAAAAATTGTGGCATTTCCGCTATCATCGCTAACAACCGTTGGGTAGCCATTTAGTGTTATTTCAACATTGCTTAGAGAATTGTTATTATCATCAATAATTGTAAATGTAACATTGTATGCACTACGTTCAATTGTAATGTTTTCTTGTACGGCTTGGTCAACCACAGAAATAGTTCTGTTTATAATTGTGTAGTCTTGAGCAGTAATTGTATATGCAATATCATCTGCTACAACTACAGCCGTAAATTCGGCCACCCCATTGGCGTCGGTTGTTACATCGTTATAACCATCAAGACTTACTACGGCTCCTCCGTACACTCCGTTTGCATTGCTTACGGTAAATATTACAGGGTAAAATTCAGGAACAGTACCGCAATCGAGACTAAAACTAACTCCATGGTCTATACCTGTAAAGTTTGTGTTTGCAAAATCAACATCGCTTACACTTATACAGCTAAGATTATTTTCTGTAGCTGAGAAATACGTTATTGCAGCTGTATTTCCATTTGCAATGTTAAGGTAATGTAAATCATTATTATATACATTTACTTTTGTAAGCGCAGTGTTTTGGCTTAGATTTAAGGTAACAATATTGTTATTGTAACATTCAAGTTCTTCGAGAAGTACATTTTTACTTACATCTAAGTTAACAAGATTATTACTAGAACAATTTAATTGTGTTATGTTTACGAAGGCTTCAATACCGGTAAGGTCGCTAATGGATAAGTTGGCAACATTTATTTTATTAGTAAATGCTTGTGCTTCGCTCGTTTTTATTTCTCCATCGTTATTGAGGTCGGCAATGCTAAGTAAGTATGTTTTAAAAGCAGTATCAGGTATAGAGATTATACTATCTTCTTCAAGAATAATTGTTTGGCTATTATCGCTACCATTTATTGTTATAGAAAAATTTCCTGAAAGGTAATCAGGAGCAGTTAGGGCAAAATGGTAATCGCCATCGAGTAAATCAGGAATTATGACTAAACCGTTTGCATCGCTTGTATAGTCAGTACCCAACAAGCTTACTGTCGCATCTTGTATAGGATCTGTTCCGTTATTTACAGTAATATTTAAATCATAGGTGTGAATTGTAGAATCGACCATTACGACATCAACAGATAAGCTAGAGTCGGTAATCGTAATTGCTGCCGAGCTGTTCCAATATCCCTCTTTTATAATCGTATAGTTATAATTTCCTGCAAGCACACTATCCAAACTAGCTATCCCGCTTGTAAGTGTCACGGTAGAGTCAACTCCTGCTATATTCGGTATCTTTATTTTAGCTTCCTCAATGGGGTTTGTACCGTCCGTTACGGTAAAGTTTACATTATACCAAGGGGATAAGTTTGCTGTATAGGCTAAATCATAGTTGCTTATGGTATCTCCTCCTTGGTACTTATTACTATCATCGTCTTCCCAATAGTTAAAGAAGTGTGATTCTTTATTTACAAAAGGTAAAATGACTCCTTCCAGTAAACCATAAGTATCATTATAACGAAACACCTGAGATTCAATACTAGTTAGCTGATTACAGGGAGTTAAATCTACATAATCGTAATGACTAGCGCTGCTTTCGAAAGCATTAGAGCCAATCCTTTTCAAATTGGGACAAGTAGAAAAATCAAGTTTTTTCAACTGGGTGGAAGAAAAAGCATGAGAGCCAATCTCAATTAATTTTTCGTTAAACACAATACTGTCTAGTAGATTGATATTGAAAGCATCTCTTTCTATAACCGTAACATTAGGTGTACTATTAAGGTCAAAATATGAAATGTTATTATTTGCAAAACAGGAAGAATTTATACTTGTTATTTTTTCAAGACCTGACAATACAAGTGAGTCTATTTCATTATGATAAAAAGCTGAATATCCTAAATTTTGCAGACTGTCACAGTCACTAAGATTAACAGATTTCAAATAATTATATGAAAATGCATTCTGTTCTATAGTTGCAAGTTTTGGGTATTGTGTAAAGTCTATATTAGAAATATTGTTTTTAGAAAAGGCTCCGCTTTTTATCGTTTTTATACTATCGGGCAAAACAATTGAGCTTATATCTTTTGACGCAAAAACAGTACTTGCAATTTCTGTTATTAAGTAGCCGTCGAGCGAATCGGGGATAATTATGTTGCTTAGTTCAAAATCATAAGAACAACTGGATAAAACACCTTCGTCAGTAACTATCACATCATCATCAGTAAGTGTATATAAAATAAAGGCATTATAGGTAGTAGATAAATTACTTACCGTATCGCCAGCATGATAAGAATTTCCTTCACTATCTTGCCATTCTACAAAATCTGGATATCTTGTTGATGGATCAGGTAAGATTATTCCATCAATATTATTATAACTAAAAGCATCCTTGCTAATTATTAGTAATCTAGGATTTGATGTTAAATTAATAAATCCACTAAGTTGATTAACCATAAATGCTTTTTCACCTATATTTTTTAAGTTAGGGACCTGACTAAAATCGAAAGTAGAAATGTTATTGTTTCCTAATGAATTATCTCCAATTACCTCAATGGTTGCAGGAAGACTTATCGAAAATAAGTTGTGATTGCCAAGAGCTGTCGCTGAGGAGTAAATCGCCCCCTCAAGTTCGGTGACGGTTTCGTTATTTAAAGTGGATGGAATGGTTAATTTTTTATACGGAAAATAATTGTTTGTGAGGCTTTGTATGCTTCCGTCTTGTATGTTTACATCTTCATTTTGTAAAGTATAGCTGTAATCAATAGCATAACTTATATTTTCAAAATCTGTTATTATTGAAACGGCTTGATTATTTTTATTGATCCATCCTGAACAATCAGGATAATCAGGAGTAGGAAGATTAATACTCGTAAGGTTGTTATCTGAAAAAACATTATTATTGATAAAGCATAATTTTGTATTAAAGCTTAGGTTTACATTGTTTAAATTGTTGTTATTAAAACAACTGTGGTCGATAGATTTTAGTTTAGAACAAGCGTTCATATTCAGGCTATCTATTAAATTTTTGTAGAAAGCGTTATATCTCAGGTTTTCCAGATTGGTACAAGGGCTTAGGTTAAGGTGACTGATATTGTTATCTTCAAAAACACTTGGCCCTATTATTTGCAACTGAGAGCAGTTGTTAAAAATTACAGAATCTACATTGCTACATTTAAAGGTTTGTGAGCTCAATTCTGTAATTTTGGGACAAGTCGAGAAATCAACAATGGAGATACTATTGCCCGAAAAACACTGCGCTCCCGTAATTTTTTCAAGCGTACTTGGGAAAACTACGCTAGTAATGCCTTTATCTTTAAACAAGGCATATGAACCGATATTTGTTACTGCTTGTCCGTCTAAGGTGTCAGGAATAATGATGTCGGTAATGCTAAAATCGTAGGAACAAGAAGTGATGGTTCCATTTGTCATCTCTACATCTGCGTCTTGTAGTATGTATTGTGCGGATAATGAAAATGTGCTATTTAAGAATATAAACAGTAATAAGCTAAAGGTTTGTAAAGAGTGTTTCATTTTTAAGAGTTTTTTATAAAAAGATTAGAGTAAATTTCTTGTAGTAAAAATAGGCCCTTCGACTCCGCTCAGGGACCACCTTCGACTCCGCTCAGGGATCACCTTCGACTTTGTTCAACCACAAAGTGTCATATCGTTTTGAAATGATACATTTAGGTGGCTGAGCGAGCGGAGTCGAAGCTCCGGTTTGTTATTGTTTAATGATTTGAATTTTTTTATTAGCTGTTTGTATAACATATATACAGCTTCTCCGTCTTTATTGTGTGCTGTTACGGCAATAATTTCGTCAGTAATAGCAATTTGATATCTAAAGAAATCATCATTATCACCATCAGAGGCTGTTAATGAGGCTACATCTACCCAATTTGTTCCATCGTATTCAGCTATTACTACAATGCCTTGTCCTCCATTATGATACTCGCTTTCCATGGCTATGTGATTTTCACATTTAGCCATTGGAGTAAGACCTAAATCCAAATTGAAGTTTGATGTAAATGCTGGAGGGTATTCCGTATTTACTAGATTGTATTGCGCAAAAGTTTGCTGCGAAAGGCATAATAGACTTATGAGTACTATTAACCAAAATTTTATTTTTTGTAAGGCTGTTTTCATAAGTATAGGTTTAAATCAATGATTGTTATAGCTTTCTTATGACAAAAGTATGGGTCTAGACTAAATTAAAAAATACCCAAAAGTGGGTAAGCTTTTGTTTAATAGGCGAGTGTCTAATCTTTGTTTTTGAGGTAAATAAAGTATCTTTGTATAAGAGGCTAAGACTTATCTATGAAAACAGTTTTTATAATAGACGATCACACATTATTTATTAATGGCATGAAAGCTCTTATTGAGAGTTTTCAAGACTTTTCGTTTGTTGGTTCTACAACAACTGTTCAGGGTATTGAAGAAAAACTATTGCAAACATCACCTCACATTGTTTTACTTGATTTAAATCTTGGTGGGGTTGATGGTTTAGATTATATACAAGTAATAAAAAAACGATTACCTAGTGTTAAGGTGTTAATTATTACGATGTACGAAGAGCAATCATTAATTAAAAAAGCACGTCGTTTGGGAGCGGATGGTTTACTTTTGAAAAATTCAGACGAAATAGTATTGGAAATGGCGTTAAATGCATTAGCTCAAAATGATGAATGTTGGGATTATGCTCAGTCAAAAAAAAAGAGAGTAGTTCAAAAAGAAAAGAATGACTACGCCGATGACTACCAAAGAATTAACAACCTTACAAGGCGCGAAACTGATGTGTTTTTATTATTGGCAAAGTCATATTCTACAAAAGAAATTGCTTCAGAATTAGATATGAGTGAAAATACGGTATCTACCCATAGAAAACATATAAAAAAGAAATTAAATATTAGAAGCACTTCTGATATTGTAAAGATTGCCTTTGAAAAGGGCTTATTATGAAGTTATAGAGATTAACCACCCATATTTTTCTTTGTGAATTAATTCTAAATTTGAATTATTATAGACTAACCAATCTTTTATACGTCTTATTAATTTTTTTGATATAATGTTGGAGACATCTTCTTTTATTGTAAATGAAAGAAAAATTTCGTCTTCGTTATGATTAAGCATCATAATTATAGTGGCATCTTTTATTTTTTGTAAGAGTTCTAAGCAGATTTCTTGGGCTGCTCGGTAAAGAATTAACTCACAATAAAAGTCATCAATACGTGTTGAATTATTGGAGCGAAATGTAATATTCGCTTCGGGAAATTGATTTAATAGATGATAAATCATATTGTTGCATGCTGCTGATAATCCTTCATCTTGTAGAATCCTTGGAGATAGAATATGACTGACACTACGAATAAACGAACAGGCTTTGTCAATTTGATTATTTGTTTGGTGTTGTAATTTATAGTTTTCTTTTGTTAAAGATAACTGAGCAACATTATGCGCTACTTTTGATAAAAGAGGTGTTAAATTTTTATAAATGTATTTTGATAAACGTTCTCGTTCAAATTCTTCTCCTGCAATAATTGTTTTTGACTTCTTTTCGCGTTCTGCTTGTAATTGCTTTTCAATTTCAACGGCATTTTTTCTTGTTATAAATGTGTTTATCGTTAAATACGTTGAAAATAGAAGCATTTCGACAAATGCACTAATGTATAAAATGTTTATAGTAAAAGGACTTGCTTCTATGATGGCTAAATTGGTCACATAAGAAATCATAAAACCAATATTTACAGAAGAGTAAGCAATTAAATAAAAGAAATTTTTAAATATAGGTTTTTTGATACACGCAAAAATGCCTAATGGAAGTATTAAATACCAACCAGCTAATATGGCTGAAAATAAAAACACCGTTTGAAATGTTTTCATTATGGTGGCTCCTTGCAACATAAAAAAAGGTAAAAGTATTAGTAAGCTTAGGATATAAGCTGCAATGACTTTGGTGATTGTATATAGTTTTATGGAAATGTGTTTTATATCTAAAAATGTATTTGCAAAATGTAAAGCAAAAAAACATAATACACCCACCCAGAAAGGAGCATCAATTGTTCTTAATTCTGGCAAGTTAGGATAAAAGTGTTGATACGCAAAGCCTTTGAGCGAAAATAAAAACATACTTAAACTAAATAAGTACCCTATATACCACTTATTTTCGGCCGTATGTAAAAGTAAAAAAATGATACAAGCTAAAATGATCATCATCCCTTCAAAACAAAAAAAGATTCCCCAGGCAAAGTTGTTTCCAATCACATAGTTTTGAAAACTAGTTTCAGTCCAAATGTTTATTGGAACAATGGTCACTTCTTTATGTGTATAAGCTTTGATGTATATAATAGTATTTGACGGTGTTTTGTATGGTAAATCGTATGAGAAATTCTGATAATCCATTTCTCTAGTGTTGAATTTCCTATAATCACCTGTCTTTAGAGAGTCAATAACTTCATTGTTATTTACCAAATAAAAGTCAAGGAGATTTATGTCGGGATATGCCACTTCTAAGATGCGAGTTGAAGCCTTATATGGTAAGGTCCTTATCGGTATCTTTAACCAATAGGCACAATGTTGAGAGGCTTTTGTAAAATATGAGCCTTGATATGTTTTAAATGAACTATCCGAAAGATGTATTAAGTCTTGAATGGAAAATGTAAGTTCAAAGTCTTCATAATAATTTACATGAGTAATGGTATTGCTGTTCTTAGTGTCTGACGAATTAACAAAAACAGCAATCCATATACTTACTAATAGAATAAGAATGAAAGATGCAGTTCCATAAGTCTGTCTGTTTTTATTCATTTGAAAATCTAATATTAAATGTTGCTCCGTTCTTATTATTAAATTTCAATTTACCACCTAAAAAATCTATTCGCGATTGAATATTTCGCAAACCTATTCCTTCTGATTTATTGTCATGGAATCTAAAACCTATGCCATTATCTTTTATCATTAATACGATATGAGGACCATTTTGTCTTAGGGTTATAGATGCATTTTTTGCTAAAGAATGCTTGTCTATATTATTGGTGATTTCTTGTATTATTCTAAACAAGTTAATGCGCTTATTTTTGTTCTTAATGATTAACTTTTCTGGCGCTTGTAGTGTGTAATTAATGTTTTTATTATTTAATGCACTGACAACGTCTCGTAATAGAGGTATAATATCCTTATGGTTAAGCATTGCTGGGAATATAGAGTCGCAAATGGCATGTAATTCTTCACTTGTTTGTTTTATGAGTTTAGATGCCTTTTTATGTTCATGCACATACTTTTCTGAGTCTTTATTATATAGCGCTATGCGATTTTTCATAGTGGAAAAAAGAACTCCTAATCCATCATGAAGATCAAGAGATAAACGTTTACGTTCTTTTTCTTCACCAAGAAATAAGCTAAGAACAGTTAATTTTTGCTCTTCTTTGAGCTGTTTTAAATTAGTTAATCGTCTGCTACGAACAATGTTTATTTGAATTGTAAGGTAAGATGAGAAAATAAACATTTCAACCATAGAGTTGATGTAGATAATATTTCGAATTAATGAGGTGCTCGGAATTATTTTAAAAAACATAAGATAAAAAATACCAAATCCTCCAGTAACACAAGTGTAAGCTATAAAATATAGATAGGTATTTGATTTTCGTTGTTTAAAACTAGATATCAATCCTGAAAGAATTAGAAGAATGCCGTCTATAAATAATATGGTGAGATAAAGGGTTTGGATTAAATTAATAATGGTTTGAGATAAATTCATCACAAAAAACATTGTGAGAATAAAAATGCCTGTTATATAAGTAAATATGATATTAATTCGATATAGAACAGGATGATATAATTTGAGTTCTATAAACTCGCGTCCAAAAAGCAAGGCGAAAAATGTAAAAGCTCCTACTGAAACAGGGTTTACAATATTTTGTATAAATGGATATTCTGGGTAGAGTAAAAAAAAGGTAAATCCTTTTTGAGCCATCAGAAAAAGGAAAAGTGAAAAAAGGTAAAAGATATAATATAGGTAAGTTTTTGTTTGTACAAATATCCAGCTTACGGTAGCTAGCAAAATAAAAAAGAATGCGGAACAAAAATAAATTCCCCAATAAAAATTACTTTTTGATTTTTGGCTTAAATATTCTTGTTTATCATATATTGCTAATGGTAAAATGAATGTTTCTGTATGGTTATATACTCTTAAATATATTGTGTTTAATGTGTCATTTTGTGAAATACTAAAAGGGAAAGAAAAATCATTTGTTTTTAGCATTCTAGAAGATATTGGATAATAATCTCCAGTAATAGTAGAATCTGCAAATTGCTGATTTTTAAATAAATAAAAGTGTAGTATGTTTATGTCAGAGAATGAAATATCAAGAACCAGTTGTTTTTCAACCTTATTGCTGTTCATTATTGGGATTTTTATCCAATAGGCATAGTCGTCATTTACTTCTACAAAACATTTTTTTGTTGCTTTTTGCCAATCACTTATCGATAAGTTAATTATTGTCTCTATTTGTGTAGATCTACACGTATCTGTGTATATATAATAATCCTTTTCTATGGAATGAGATGTTAAAGTTTGGTTTATTTCAATACCCCATAATAGATGAGTGAAAAATGTAAATAATAGTAATATGATATTTTTCATGTATCAAATATATACATATATATAGAATGAGAAAAATAATTATGTTTGAAATGTACTATTATGATATGCAATAAAATACTGGATATAAATTTATGATTACTTTTTTTAAATCCCATATTTTGAGTTTATTCCCCGTAGCTTGCTGCGAATAATAAAATGATCTTCAACTAAATGTCTCGTGGGGTTGCTTCGAGGTTGTTAACTTGTGTGAATCCTTGTGAATATATAGAAAAGGGGGATAGGGATAAAAAATATCAGTGTGATAAGTTCCAGTGGTGTGAAGTTCCTCTGACAAAGACATTAGGTGTGCTGGTAGAAATTGTTGAAAATTGTGTGATAAAGGCACGCCATATTATCTATACTAGCCTGTTGAACTAAACTCCCGCTCCAGCGGGAGTGCTTATCTTAAACATCTTCAAAATTAACATAATCTGATTAAATAATCTCATTTTTGCTCATAAATGTTTAAAATACAATATTATGAGTAAAAGATCTTTTTTACAACAGGCCTGTGAGTTGGTGCCTGAGTACAAAATAGAAGAGATTGCCAAGCGTACAAGAACTGAAATGCTAAAAGCTGCTTGGGGCGAAAAATCACTCCTGCATTGTAAACATTGTGCTGGTGCTTTGGTAGTTATAAAATTATACCCACGCAAGAGAGCTCCGCCATTGATGGTGGTTTAGTTGGTTTTTTAATGTGCTGAAATATAAAGATGTAAATGTTTTAAGTGGGGGAGGTATGTCCTTGTCTGTCGGACTACAGCTTTACTACAGGCTACTAACTATAAAAATAGAAGTGCTAAAGATTAAGATGCAATAATTCTTAAAATGAGGCAAAAATAAAGCCCTAAATGAGCAAAATATCCGATCTCAACAACGATTGGAGCTCATTAAAAAGCGATTGAAAACACTATAGTAAAAATCCTTGAAGGTTAGACGGTTATCTGGTGGCGGAAGTTTACTCACGAGGTTTTTATTTATGGTGTTTCCCGAAAAAGATCGGGACAGGCAGTGATTATGTCTGCATAATTGTTCAACACAAGCTTCAATGTGTTGAGTATGCACTTGTGCTGAGCGCATTCGACTTCGCTCAGTGGACACGCAGTCGAAGTAAGCAACTCAACATTGAAGAGCTAATTGTTATCGCCTTTTATTATTAACCTGAGTTCGATTTTAAATTCGGTCACAGTTTGAATTTTATTTGAGTAGAAATTTATTCAGATTCAAGAAGCAA
>CBFIII010000015.1:0-52410 GCA_965662645.1 Bacteroidales bacterium | reverse complement strand
GTTAATAACCTGAGTTCGATTTTAAATTCGGTCACAGTTTGAATTTTATTTGAGTAGAAATTTATTCAGATTCAAGAAGCAATAGCGGGCTATTGTGATTGAATTTGGGTGAATTTATGCCAAATAATACCAATTAAAATTTAAAATGAGCCTTAACAGTTGGTGGTATTATGCCGATATAGAATTGATTGAGTTTTATAAGCGAAGCGAAATAAAGCGCATTTCAATTCATAATCGGTATAAAAGCAAACACGAGGAAAAATCAATTAAAATTCATCTTTGCACTTTTGATTTTTATAAATAGTCTGTTATTACTTCTAAATTGCAAGCATAAACAGACTAATAATATATCTTTCTGTGGCTAGAATTTAATGTCGAACTCAGGTTAATAATAAAGAGTCCTGTTTTTGCTGATTTTTATATTTATTTTGATGACACCTACTCTACTGTATTAGTAGGAGACAAAGCAAGTTGATAATGCTGTTTTTGGACTGTTTTACCGTATTAAAATAAATTGACACACATCTGTTCATATTGAAAAAGGGTGTCTCATAACTACCTCTCTACTGTTTATGAAGAAGCTGTATAAACTGATGATTACAGTTCATACAAAATACTAGAAGTATTTAATTAACTTAAGTCAACATTGATTAGCAGAGAATCTGTTAATGAATGAAGAGCGAATGCTACACTAACATTTTGATAAATGAACTAAGATCTAAAATTACTCGATTAAAAAAATTCCAATCATACTTATCATAGAAGTTGATTGGAATTTTTTATGCGTTATTGCGGAGACGGATACATGCTGAGACATATATTTAACGTTATAGGTCCAAAAAAAAGGCTAACTCTTATATTTAGAGTTAGCCTTTATATTATAATTATTATGTAATTTATTTATATAAACATTAGTATTAGTATTTGAGCTAATAGAATACGTAAGAACATTACTAAAGGATATACAGTAGCATAGGCTGTGGATTGTGCTTGTACTGGAGATAAAGAATTGGCAAATTCTAAAGCCGGAGGATCAGTCATCGATCCCGCTAATAATCCACAAATGGTGAGATAATTAAATTTTAATAAGCGAGCAATAAAACCAATTATGAGTAATGGTATAAATGTTATAGCAGCTCCGTAAAGCATCCATATATATCCACCATTTACGATTGTATGTACAAAGTGTTTCCCCGATGAAAGTCCTACACAGGCTAGGAAAAGGACAATTCCTAATTCGCGAATAAATAGGTTAGCGCTAGGTGTAATGAAGAAATCAAATTTTCCAATTCTTCCAGTATGTCCTAAAAATAAGGCGACCAATAAAGGACCACCTGCTAATCCTAATTTTGCTGGAGCAGGTAAGCCTGGTATTGCAAAAGGAATACTACCAATTAATACACCTATAAGGATACCTGTGAAAATAGGAATGATACGAGGATGAGCTAAGTCTTTAATTGAATTACCAAGAATTTCTGCTACATCATTTAGAGCTTTTCGCTCGCCTACAATACGTATGGTATCACCAAATTCAACACTGTCATTTTCGCTAGGGATAATTTCATTTCCAGATCTAAAGATGCGTGTGATGTTTACAGGGTATCGTCTAGAAATCCCAATTTGTTTTATGGATTTACCTTGTAGCTTCTTATTTGTAAAAAGAACGTGACGCATTCCTAATTTTCCAGTGATATTAACTTCACCTGTTTTTTTAATATGACCTACTTTTAATTCAAGATCTTTATAATGTTTTTTTGTTGAGACACCATAAAGAATATCTCCTTTGCGAATCTCTTCGTTTTCTTCTGCTATGATAAATTCGCCGTTTCTAAAGATACGTGATAAGGCAAATTCACCAGACATTGTTTCGCGTAAGAAACTGGTTGTTTTACCTACTAGTGCTTGGTTGGTGACTTCAAGATTTATAGCTTCTACTTTTCCTGATAGACCTGAAATTTTCTTCGAGAAATCTGATGTTTCATCTTTAGTGTCGATTTTAAATATTTTACGGATAAGTATCATGGAAAAGATAATGCCAATGATGCCAAATGGATAGGCTACAGCGTATCCCATTCCTGATTCTACTACAAGGTCTGGGTTTGATAGTTGTTCCTGTATAACCTGTTGTGCAGCACCGAGTCCTGGTGTGTTAGTCACTGCACCACACATTATACCTGCAATGACTTGAGTTGGAATGTCGAAGGTGATTTTTAGTATTACAGCAATAAGAAAACCTAATACTACAATACCTGTGGCAAGTAAATTAAGTGTTAAACCATTACTTTTTAATGAGGAGATAAATCTAGGACCTACTTCGAGTCCAATAGAATAGATAAATAAGATCAACCCGAATTCTTTAATGAAATGTAAGGTGTGAGGTTCAAAATCTGCTCCTAAATGACCTACTAAGAGACCTGCAAATAACACACCACCAATGCCAAGTTTAACATTAAATATTTTAATCTTTCCGATCAGAATACCTAAAATTCCTGTAAAACTTAAAAAAAGTAGTGCTGATGCTGTGTTTACTTCCGTAAATAATTTTAATATTTCCATAGTTTTAATCTTTAAAGAATAATGGATTATCTCCCTTTCTTTAATTTGAGCTTAAGAATTAATATTTAGTTTATGTAATTAATATTGATAAACACGTTCTGCTTTATTAGATGACAGAAGAGTGTTATGTTTATATATGAGTATATTAGAGACCTTTTGTAAATAACGATAAAGGTATTTCCTGAATGTTTTATTAGTGCAGAAATTAAAGACAAGATTCTGGTTATCTGTAAAATTAAAAATACAGATATCGAAAGAATTTGTGGATCTTATTTTTAATTCAGAAGGAATACTTGTTCTCTTTTTTTTTGTGAAATTATTGGGGAGAATTTCGTCTAAATTATTTAGAGTTAAAAGACAATTTTGATAAACTTGCTTTGATATACGGTCAATCTTGTTCTTTGATCGCGTTAGGCTTTTTGATAACATCAGAAACTACAATCATTACTTATTAGTAAATGCCAAGGCATTTTAATATCATGGAAACGTGTATTCCAATAACAATAAAACACCAAGATATAAATCTATTCGATTAAATTAAGATGGTTTTTTAATATAAATCAGTTTAGATATTAAAAAAGAGGTTTTGTAATTATAAAAAAAACAAAGGAATCTTATACTTAACGAATGAGGGCGCAAAAGTAGGTCATATTTGTTTATTATAAAACTAATATAAGAGATATATCTCAGTAATTTTATGAGACGTTAATCTTTTATTCGAGATATAACTTTCGTAGTTATTTCTCTTCTTCTTCTTCTTCTTCTTCTTCTTCTTCTTCTTCTTTTCTGATAAGAATTTGTTTTTTTTCTTAATGCTATTAAAATTTTTTTGAATTTTAGGTCTAAGGTCATTTGAGCGTGAATATGAACTTTATTGTTTTACTCAAAATCTTTTGTTTTTTTTAATCTTATTTGATTTCATATCAGGGGATAAAAAAAGAGTGAAATTTTTTAAATTCCACTCTTTTTAATTCCTAAACTGCTAGTTTAATGTTTTTTTTATCCAATATTTTACGCAGATTTATTAGCGCATAACGCATTCGACCTAAAGACGTATTGATGCTGACGTCGGTATGGTCTGCAATTTCTTTGAAACTTAAACCCCAGAAATAGCGCATTTTAACGATTTCTTGTTGTTCTGGTGGAAGTTCTAGTAATAGTCTATGTAGTTCTTTTTTACTCTGTTTCTCGACCACATTCTCTTCTTGTGAGCAAATGTTTATTGCTTCTTTTGATAAAATATCATATTCATATTCATCATTGGATATGTGGGGTCTTTTATTTGCTCTATAATGATCTATGATTAGGTTATGAGAAATGCGCATAACCCAAGGAAGGAACTTCCCATTTTCTTTGTATTTTTTGTTTTTCAAAGTTAAAACAACTTTTATACACGTATCTTGAAAGATATCATCACTGGTATCTCTGTTTTTTGTTGTGCGTAAAATATAAGAATAGACTTTATTTTTATGTCTTTCTAACAAGATATTAAGGGATTCTTCTGAACCATCCATGTAATTTTTGACGAGTAGCTCGTCTGGTGTTTGCCTTAGGTGTTTCATATTCGTAATATTTGGTTGTTATAAGGCGTAAAGAATCGAGCATAGGCAATATGTATTTTTTTTAGTGTTTTTATGCAATTAGGATGCCAAAAAATCCTCTTTGTCAATATTTATAAGTCGGTTATTTAATCTTTTTTTGAGAAAATAGCCATAATAGGATAGTGATCGGAGTGATTAACTTTTTTTCTTTCGTAGGAGATAAGTGGTATTTGCGGACTATGAAAAATATAATCAATACGTAAAAAAGGGTATTTCCCGTTATAAGTAGTTCCGAATCCTGTTTCGTATTTTAAGAAGGTATCTTCGAGTTGATGTGTGAGTTGGTGATAACTAAAAGAGACAGGAGTGCTATTCATATCAGCACATAATATGACAGGGTAATCTGATTCTTTAATGATTTTTTCTATTTCTATAGCGTGTCTTGAATGTTGTTTTGAAGCTTCTTGTACTGATTTTATTGCATCTGATAAGCGCACTTTGTAGTTTTCGCTGTCGAGATGTCCAATGAAATCATATTTGTTTGTAAGCTTAATGGGAGCAAAATAGGCATTGATGATTTTGTATTTGTTATTATCTACTTTTATATCTGCATAGATGGTATAGCCTTTAGATAGTGAAGATTCGGCTCCTACTCCTTTAGAAATGATAGGATATTTTGAAAGGATAGCTAGGCCGTCACTATGTTTTGCGGTGCGTGTAGCTTGTGAATAGGAAATGTAATGGTAAGGATATTCGCCTAATGATTGAAGAATAAAACGTTCTGTATTTCCTTGTTGAGAACTTCCAAATTCTTGAATGCAAATAATATCAGCATATTGTTTTTTTATAAATGATAACAGCTGTGATGTGTTTTCTTTGTTTTTACTCCAATTATAACGATCAAAGACCCGAACGTTGTAGCTCATCACGCATAGTCCATTATTTGTTTCTATTTCTTTTGTTTGGTGGTAAGGGAAAGATGTTTTGATAGTACTCCATGATATAATAATTGTCAGCAATGAGATAAGAAAATAAATACGGGCTTTGATGATCCAATAAATGATGAAAATTATATTGAGAATAATGATATATGGCATTATTAAACCCCAGAAAGATAGAAATGGTATTCTTACAGGGTTTATCATAGGTGTTATGAAGGCCACAATTAAAGCCAGTGCTGCTATGATATTAAGAAAAATTATAAAATAACGTATTAATTTCATTAAAATAAAAATTTTAAACTTTTAGAAATGATATCGTTAGAGTTGATTGAAGGAGCATTTGATTTTTGTTATATGTTTGATGTTAGTTGCTGACTTTAAAGAGTTGTTCTTTTTCTGATTTATTGAGGCTGTCATAGCCTGATTTCTTTATTTTTTCAAGTATTCGATTTATTTCATCTTGCTCCTGCTTTTTCTTTTTGTTAAAAGCCATATCCGTTTGTTTATTGTAAGTCTTGCGAGCTTTCATTTTAGGCTTATAGCTTTTGTTTTTCTTGAGATTATCTATAATATCAACACATTTCGCAAGCCATGATGTAATGTCTAGATTGTGTTTTAGGTATTCATGGGCAAAGAGGAATCCTGCAAAAGCGCCACCAAGGTGGGCTATGTGTCCGCCTGCATTAGTTGACGTAATGCTCATTAGATCAATTAACACAACTGCTATAGCGAGATATTTCAACTTTACAGGCCCAATAAACATCAGTTGTATTTCTTGATTGGGAGCTGCTACTGCCGAGGCTATTACTAATGCTAAAATAGAAGCTGATGCTCCTATCATTTGTGAACCAATAACTTGTTCTTGATAAAAAGGTAAAAAATTGAATGAAAGAATATATAATATTGCGCCCAAAATACCGCCCCAGAGGTAAACACTAAGGGCTTGACGGGATGAATAATGCTGTAAGAAATATTGTCCAAACCAATACAGCCATAGGATGTTAAAAAGTAAGTGTAAGAATTCGAAGTGGACAAATTGATAGCTTATAATAGTCCAAAACCGATAGGGTAATGTTTGAATATTAGCAGATATGGCGATCCATTCCAGAAGTCCCGAAATATTAAATTCAGGATTTGTGATTTTAATTAAGGTAAGGGTTATTTTTACAAGGATAAAGACGGCGACATTAACATAAATAATGCGTGTAATAATATTACCTCGTTTGAATCTAAGTTTTATTTCATCCCAAATTTGCATTGTATTTTTATATTATTTATTCAAATAAATATCTTATTCCTACTTTAAAAAAAAGTTTTATTGCTTTTTTTCCAATATCTGATAAGAAAAAAGCCAAAAAGCATACCTCCTAAATGTGCAAAGTGAGCTACACCACTACTGGTGCCTGACATGCCAGAGAAAAGTTCTAGTGCGCCGTATCCTATGACCATATATTTTGCTTTTATAGGGATAGGGATAAACATAAGGTACATTTCAGTATTTGGAAATAGCATGCCGAAAGCCAATAAAACACCGAAAATAGCACCTGAAGCTCCAATGGTTACATAACGATTAAGGAATGTGGTTTTGAACGCGAGTAGTTCATCACGCGAGTGAATGATACGATCTCCTACATCTAAACCCGAAGCAGGTAGATTTTGAAGGTGTGTATTTAGTTCTGATATTATAGGTTTAAGTTCGATAAATTGAACGGTTTGTTGTACAATAGCGGCGCCGATACCCGTAACGAAGTAAAAAATAAGAAAACGTTTAGGTCCCCAGACTTGTTCTAATACACGGCCAAACATGAAAAGTCCAAACATATTAAAAAACAAATGTTGAAAGTTAGCATGTAAAAACATATATGTGACCATCTGATAAGGATGAAATATCTCAGCCTGAAAGTAATGCAGCCCGAATAGACCATCAATATCAACGCCTGTTGTACCTTGTAAAATATAACCGGCCAAGAAAACGAGGACGTTGATGATTAATAGGTTTTTAAGTGCTGGAGGTAAATTGTTAAGCATGTTTATAAGTTATAAAGTTGATAATTTTTTTTCAGTAAGAATGCTCATCGTTTTTTGACCACGAGGAGAGTAAAGCGGTGTTTCGCATTTTAATAAACGTTCTGCAATATAAATCATTTCTTCTTTTGATAGCACTTGTCCTTTTTTTACAGCCCCTTGGCGTGCAAGTGTCTCTACAATGATAGTGTTAATTTCATCGTCAATATCAATGACTTCTGCCATTTCTAATATTTGTTCAATGATAGAGATGCCATCTAAGCTCGCAATTTCAGAAGGAAGAGCATTTACTAAGAATTTCCCATCACCAGCATCCTCAATATCAAATCCTGCTTTTTGTAACAAGTCAAGAATCTCACGTAAACGAGTCGCTAATTGGCTGTCAAATTGCATTGATTCTGGAAATATCAATTTTTGTGAATTCATTTTCTTTTCTGAGATCTTGTGTTTTAAAGTCTCATAAAGAATCCGTTCGTGTGCGTGGTGTTGATTAATTATTAATACGCCGTTATCTGATTCTACAGCAATAAACTTACGAAAGAACTGTACTGGATTATTTGTTATCACTGTCTTTTCCGTGGGAGTCAGCTCTAATGTTTGTTGTGTTTCTTCATTTTCTTCTTCTTCTATGTCAGAGAGGAAATGCTCGTTGTGAGTTGTTTCGTATGTATTGTTCCAGTTGCTCTGCTGTTTCGAGTGTGTGGTTTCTTGTTGTTTAAAAGGATTAAAACTTGTGTTAAATTGTATTTTTGGTATTTTAATCTCAGTATCAGCTGTTATTGTAGGAATATTCGGCGCATTTTCTTGATCAAAGTCAATTTGTGTTGCTATTGAAAATTTACCAATAGCTTCTTTAACAGTGGCCATGAGAATAGGGTAAATCGCTTTTTCGTTTTCAAACTTTATTTCTATCTTCTGAGGATGCACATTAACGTCAATGCTCTGAGGATCAACTTCAAAAAAAATAAAGTATGAAGCAAAGGTATCAGCAGGTAATAGGCGTCCATAGGCATCAATGACAGAATGGTTAAAGTAGGGGTGTTTCATAAATCGACCATTGACAAAGAAATACTGTTCGCCACGTGTCTTTTTAGCTGTTTCGGGTAACCCAATGAAACCCGATATGTTGGCTATTGATGTTTCACTTTTTATATTAACTAATTTACTGTTAATGTTTTTCCCAAATAAATTGACAATGCGTTGACGTAAATTAGATGCTGGTAATTGATGTATTATATTGTCATTGTGAGAAATGCTCATACTTATCTCAGGATAGGTAAGAGCTATGCGTTTAAAATCACCATCGATATAGGTAAACTCGTTTTTCTTTAGAAAACGTCGGCGAGCAGGCACATTATAGAATAAGTTTTTAATCATCAAATTAGTGCCATTAGAACACATGGTACTTTCTTGATTTTCTATTTCAGAGCCGTTGATCAATATTTGTGTGCCAAGTTCGTCTTCTATGCGTTTTGATTTCAATTCCACCTGAGCAACAGCAGCAACAGAGGCGAGAGCTTCGCCTCTAAAACCATTAGTTCGTAGGTTGAAAAGATCTTTAGCATCTGATATTTTAGAAGTAGCATGGCGCTCAAATGCCATTCTGGCATCTATTTCTGTCATGCCACAACCATTATCAATGATTTGGATAAGTGAGCTTCCTGAGTCTTTTATAATCACTTTTACGTCAGAAGCACCTGCGTCAATAGCATTTTCCATCAACTCCTTTACTACAGAAGCAGGGCGTTGAATGACTTCTCCGGCAGCTATTTGATTCGCAACGGAATCGGGTAGTAATTTTATAATATCGGCCACTTTTGGTAAGAATATTTGTTATAAGTTTACAAACTTAGGTGTCTATTGATTTATCGCTCAATAAAAGCTTGTACGAAAGTCTCTGTGTAATTCCACAAAAGATATGCCACCATAAAGAGAATTGTTAAGATTATAACGATTCGTATATTTGACCGTTTCTTTTCTGATTTTGCAAAATGAACGCCACTTCGATGTTGATGGTCGTATTTATGCATACTCCCTTTTATCGTTTCATCGTAGTTTTTTTCTTTTGGTTTATCTATTTCTGTTTTGGCATTTTTTTCTATTTTTTTTATTTTTTCTTCACTCTCGTTGTAGTAAATGGGAATGTGATAAAATGTTTTATGTTGTGTTTTTCTGAATAATGACAGTTTCATGTGTTTTGGAAATTTAAAATTATATAAGAAGGCAATTGATTCTTTTTTTAATCCCATATTGTGGGGTTGTTTTTCTCAATTTGTTCTAAATAATAAAAAGTGTTTATTGTTTTTTTTGTGCAAATGTTTTTTTTGTGTTTTAATAACTGATTTTTTTTATGATTAAAGAGACTCGTATTGTTCTCATTTTTCTGTAATTTTAAAAATCAAATGATTAAGAATAAAGATCCAGATTTCGTAGATGAGTTTCTAAAGACATTTCGTCTGTTATTAATACGTTGCGAGCTTTGCTGCCTTCTGGAGGTCCTACTATCCCCGCAGCTTCCATTTGGTCTATTAGGCGTCCCGCACGGTTGTAGCCAATGTTCATTTTGCGTTGTAGTGATGATGTAGATCCGAGTTGATTTAGTACAATCAATCGAGCTGCTTCTTCGAATAAAGCATCTCGTTTGGCTAAGACGTCGCCACTGTTTTCAAGGTCATTAGTGCCTTCGGGTACATATTCTGGTAATAAATAGGCTGTATGATATCCTTTTTGATCTCCAATAAAATCGACTATGGCTTCTACTTCTGGTGTATCAACAAAGGCACATTGAACACGCGTCATTTCGCTGCCTTGGCTAATAAGCATATCGCCACGTCCTATCAATTGGTTGGCTCCTGGAGAATCTAAAATGGTGCGTGAATCGATCATAGAAGAGACTTTGAAAGCTACACGAGCCGGGAAGTTGGCTTTGATGACACCTGTTACAATATTTGTTGATGGGCGTTGCGTGGCTAAGATCATATGAATACCTACGGCGCGAGCTAGTTGTGCAATACGTGCTATTGGCATTTCTACTTCTTTGCCTGCTGTCATAATCAAATCGGCAAACTCATCTACTATTACTACAATATAAGGTAAGTAGCGGTGTCCTTTTTCAGGATTCAGACGACGTTTAATAAATTTATGATTGTATTCTTTAATGTTACGTGCTTTGGCATTTTTTAATAAATCGTAGCGTTGATCCATTTCAATTGTTAAAGAGTTGAGCGTATGAACAACTTTTTGTACATCGGTGATGATCGGCTCTTCTTCACCAGGGAGTTTGGCTAGATAGTGTTTTTCTATTTTTGAGTAGATGTTAAGTTCTACTTTTTTGGGGTCAACAAAAACAAATTTCAGTTGAGCTGGGTGTTTTTTGTATAATAAGGAAGTAATAATGGCGTTAATACCCACTGATTTACCTTGACCAGTGGCTCCTGCAACAAGCATATGAGGCATTTTAGCCAAGTCAATACAAAAGGTCTCGTTTGTAATTGTTTTCCCGAAAGCAATTGGTAATTCGTATTTAGCTTCTTGAAATCTTTTGCTGGCAATTACCGAATACATTGATACTATTTCTGGTTTTTTATTTGGTACCTCGATACCAACAGTACCTTTTCCTGGTATAGGTGCAATGATACGTATTCCAAGAGCTGCTAGGCTTAAGGCTATATCGTCTTCTAAGTTTTTAATTTTATTTATTCTTACACCTGCAGCTGGTATTATTTCGTATAGGGTAATGGTAGGCCCTATGGTTGCTTTGATGCTTGATATTTTGATACCATAATGTTCTAAGGTTTCAACGATACGGTTTTTATTTTCATAAAGTTCCTCATCACTTACATCAACATCTACTTTATGATTGACGAGTAAGTCTAATGTTGGAAGTTTGAAATGTGGTAGGTCTAGTGTGGGGTCGTAATCATCTAAATCTTCTACTTTAATAGATTTCTTAACGGTATCTTCCTCCTCTTTTTCTACTACATCCATATTTAATTCTTCTTCACCTTCTTCTTTTGCATCTTCTTGAGGTATTTCTTGTTCAGAAATTTTTTCTTCACACTGTTCTATGCAAGGTTCTGATTTAGGAGAGCTTATATCAAAAGGTAATGTGTCGTTAGTTTGGCTTGACGGTTTTGGTGTGGTGTGGTGGTCTAGTGTTATGGTGTTATTTGTTTCTGACTCTACTTCTGTTTCATTTTCTGTTTCATTTTCTATTTCAGTAGTGTTTTGTTTCCTTCTGATAGCTTTTGAATCGGCGATTCTTTTTTTATGCTCATTGATTTTTAGTACGATCCAGTTGCGCCATTGTTTTAGGAGTTCGATGGAATTATCAACAGCAAAAAGAAAAAACAAGACTAAGGTGAGCAAAAGAACTGCAATGGTCCCAATTTGCCCTATTGCTGCTGTAAGCCAAATGCTGATGAAGTAACCATGAATGCCACCAAGGAATAAGGCGCTATCGTCATAGTTATTGATAAAGAAAAAGCCGAAAAATAATGAAAGCCAAATGGTTCCTACTAGCATCCATGTAAATGCTTTCCGGATAGAAATTATCTGGATGTGGAAAAGGCGTAAGGCGCATAGGGCAATGAAAAAAACGGGGAGTAGAAAAGCGATGCCGAAACCTTGGTTAACAAATATATGTGAGAGATAAGCCCCTAATTTCCCTGTCCAATTGCGGACTACAATATCCGCTTTCATTAATTCGTTGAATGGAATATCGAGTTTGCTCTGATCGGCAGCACCCGAAAAGAAAAAAGATAAAATAGATAAAAAGAGATAAGTGGCAATGATGCCTAAAACAACGCCTAAACTAATGCGTAGTCGTTCATTTTGAAGGATTTCTTTGATTTTGTTTTCCTTCGGTTGTCTTTTTATTTTTTTTGCTTTGTCTTTTTTTGTCATCAGAAATCTATTTTACCAAAAATATGATACAAAAGTAATAAATAATATGCGATATGCGTTAATTATATTAACCTTGAGTATGGCCTTTTATGTATAATGATTTTTTGTTAATAAGTCCTTTTAAAACAGACTTCTTTTAGGAGCTTTATAGTTTGTATGCCACCTAGGTTTTTGTTATTTTTGTACACTTATATAATAGAGTAAAAATATATTGCTGTGAACAAACAAATAAAATCCGCATTGGTTTCCGTTTTCCATAAAGACGGTTTAGATGAGATAATAAAAACACTTCACGCTCTTGATGTGCAGTTGATAAGTACTGGTGGAACTCAGACTTTTATCGAGTCGTTGGGTATTCCTTGTACTCCTGTAGAGAGCTTGACGTCATATCCTTCTATTTTAGGTGGACGTGTTAAGACGTTGCATCCTAAGGTTTTTGGTGGCATTTTGTCACGACGTGATAATGAAAATGATCTAGCTCAACTCGAGGAATATGCTATTCCAGAAATTGATTTAGTTATTGTGGATTTATATCCATTCGAAGACACGGTGTCTTCGGGAGCTGCAGAGGAAGATATTATTGAGAAGATAGATATTGGTGGTATTGCTTTAATTAGAGCTGCAGCTAAAAATTTCAAAGACGTTATTATTGTTCCTTCAAAAGCAGAATATGCTCCTTTGCAGCAGTTGCTTGATGATAAAAAAGGAGCTTCTGATATGCAGGATCGTAAATGGTTTGCTTCTAGAGCTTTTGCTGTTTCTTCACATTATGACAGTGCTATCTTTAATTGGTTTTCTGATGAAGACGAGACCGAGCGTATTGCTCTGAATGATGGACAAGTTTTGCGTTATGGCGAAAATCCACAACAGAAAGCAACCTTTTTCAAATTTAATAACTCAAATTCAGATATCACACTAGCTAATGCACAAGTATTGCAAGGTAAAGCTTTGTCATACAATAATATGCTTGATGCTGATGCAGCTTGGAAATCGATGAGTGATGCTTATTATTCAGTATCTCATATCGAGAATAAAGTTGCGGTTTCGGTGGTTAAACATTTAAATCCTTGTGGTTTGGCTGTTAGTGACAATACTTTGAAATCTTTAGAGTTAGCTTGGGCTGGAGATCCTGTCAGTGCTTTTGGTAGTATCGTTTGTTTTTCAGCTCCTGTAACTGCTGAAATAGCCAACTGGTTTTATAAGAAGTTTGTTGAGATCATTATTGCACCTGAGTTTACTCCTGAAGCTTTAGCGGTGTTGGCTAAGAAGAAAAATCTTCGTCTATTAGTTACACCGATTAAACCTGAAATTACTGGAGAAAAATTATACCGTTCTATTAGTGGTGGATTCTTATTGCAAGATGAGGACGAAGGTGTTGAAAAAGATTTTAAGAATGTAACCAATCGTCAATTTGACGATAGCAAGATGAAATTAACAGCTTTTGGTCTTGTAGCTTGTAAACATCTTAAAAGTAATGCTATTGCTTTGGTGAATGAAACGCCTGATGGATCGTTTTGGTTAACAGGAGCAGGAATGGGACAACCTAATCGTTTAGATAGTTTGCGTCAATTAACTATTCCTCGTTTTAATTTAAAAGAAGGTGTTGCTATTGAAGATGCTGTATTGATATCAGATGCATTCTTCCCTTTCCGTGATAGTATTGAAGTGGCCAACGAGTACAACATTAAAAATGTGGTGGAGCCAGGAGGTAGTATTCGCGATGATGAAGTTATTGCTGCTTGTAATGAATTTGATATTGCGATGATTTTCACAGGAAGACGTCATTTTAAACACTAATAAAAAGCAAGAAATACACTAAGGTGTATTTCTTGTTATTTTTATATTAAAAGGAAGCGGATGCGAATTGTATAATTCGTCATTTTATATATTTAAATTTTTAATTCTATTTTGATGGGATTATTTTCATTTACGCAAGAGATTGCGATTGACCTTGGAACTGCCAATACTATTATTATTCATAATGATAAGATTGTGGTTGATGAACCCTCAGTAGTGGCTTTAGATCGTCGTACTGAGAAGATGATTGCTTTAGGAGAAAAGGCACTTCAGATGCAAGGGAAGACCCATGATGATATTCGTGTTATTTGTCCTTTGCGTGATGGGGTGATTGCCGATTTTCATGCTGCAGAGCTTATGATACGTGGGATGATAAAAATGATGAATAAAAGCTCTCGTATATTATCTCCATCTCTCAAAATGGTGGTATGTATCCCATCAGGAAGTACAGAGGTGGAAATACGTGCGGTGCGTGATTCATCAGAACATGCAGGTGGTCGTGATGTTTATATGATTTATGAACCAATGGCAGCTGCCATAGGTATAGGTATTGATGTGGAAGCTCCCGAAGGTAATATGATTGTAGATATAGGTGGTGGTACTACCGAAATCGCTGTTATTTCATTGGGTGGTATTGTTTCTAATATGTCGATACGTATTGCAGGTAATGATCTGACACAGGACATTATGGCTTATATGCGTCGTCAGCATAATATAAAGATTGGAGAGCGAACTGCTGAAAGGATTAAGCTTGCTGTAGGATCTGCACTTACCGACCTAGAAGATCCTCCGGCCGATTTTATTGTTCACGGACCTAATGCGATGTCGTCTTTGCCTATGGAAATCCCTGTATCGTATCAAGAAGTTTCTCATTGTTTAGAGAAGACGATTGCTAAGGTAGAAACAGCGATTCTAAGTGCTTTGGAGCAAACTCCTCCTGAATTATATGCCGATATTGTTCGTAATGGAATATATCTTGCTGGGGGTGGAGCTTTACTTAAAGGTTTAGATAAGCGTTTGTCTAACAAAATAAATATACCATTTCATATTGCCGATGATCCTTTGCATGCTGTAGCACGGGGTACTGGAGTGGCTCTTAAGAATGCCGATAAATATCAGTTTTTATTACGTTAGGATTGGTGTTTTTTTTAATAATTGAAAGCTGATGAAAAAGTCAGCTTTTTTTCTTTAGCGATGCGAAGTCTTATTCAATTTATATTAAAGTATCAAAATTTAATGTTATTTCTTCTTTTAGAGATAGTAGCATTGATCTTTGTTGTGCAAAAGAATGACTATCAAAACGCCAAATTTTATCACTGGTCGTTAAGTTCGGTGGGGAGTGCCTATGAGAGACAACGAGAAGTCCGTGATTATTTCTTTTTGCAAGATATTAATGAGGAGCTTGTTGTTGAAAATGCGGTATTGAAAGAGTTGCTTATGGATGGTACTTATAAGCAAAAAACAGCCATGTTGTCACTCCTTGATCCTTTAGCGGAAAAACCGTTTGATTTTATTCCTGCAAAAGTTATTAATGCTTCAGTTAATCTACAGCATAATATTTTTATGCTTAATGTGGGTTCCGAAGATAGTGTTGGCATAGATATGGCTGTAGTGGGGCCTGCTGGTGTAGTAGGTGTTGTGAAAAGCGTAAGCCGTCATTATGCTATGGTATTACCTCTCGTTAATGTGGAATATCGTGTAAGTAGCAAGTTATATAAAAGTGATTATTTTGGATCTTTAAGTTGGAATACGCAGGACTATCGTTATGCTTCGCTCGAAAGCGTGGAAGAGCATGTGGATGTGGAAGTAGGAGATACTATCGTAACAAGTGGGTTTGGAGCTGTTTTTCCTGAAGGCATTATGGTTGGTACAGTGGCATCAGTAAAGCCTGGTGACGAGGGCGTGTTTCATAACATAAGAATTGCATTATCTACAGATTTTAGGAAGGTATCTTATGTATATGTGCTAAAGAATGCTCATCGCAAAGAACGATTATTACTCGAAAAATCAACTAAAAATTAAATTATGATGCGTTGGTTAAGATATATCATGTTGTTTTTTGTGGTGGTGGTATTGCAGCTTTTTGTCTTTAATCAGATACATTTTCGTGGATATATTAATGCTTTTCCATACATCTATTTGATTTTAGCTATTCCTTTCGGAGTCTCAGGACGTACGGTTTTATTATTAAGTGCTTTGTTGGGAATCTCAATTGATTTTTTTACGGGGAGCATGGGAGTTCATATGTCCGCTTTGGTTCTGATGGGATTTGTACGGACTTTTCTTTTGCCTGCTTTAGCACCGCAAGGTGATTACGAAGCAGGAGTTATACCCTCCGTATCTGTTAATGGATGGAGTTGGTATTTACGTTATAGTATTATTCTCACCTTAATTCATAATACGGTACTCTTTTTTGTAGAATCTTTTACATTTGTTAATGCAGGATATACCTTAATTAATATATTATTTAGTTCTATATTTACAGTGGTGCTACTCGTCCTTTTGCAGATTGGCATTCAGCATCGTGTGCGTTAAAAAGATGCATATCTTTTTCATATTTTCAGTATTATTTTTATTTGAACAAGTGCTTATATTATTAAGGCTGTAAAAAACACGTCTTTTGTGCATGGTCATAGTCCCTATGGGATATCCCAATATCTATTTCGTTTATTTTTGTTTAGTTGTCTCCCAACAAACAAAAAAGAATAAGCATTACAAGTAGATTTGTTTTATTTTTTCACCTTTTCTTTTCCTCAAAAGAGACACAGATAAAAAGAACCCTCTTTTTATTTTTTCTTCCCCTTTTTGTGCAAATTCAAGATGGATTTTTGTTGTTGAATGTCTTTGTTTTCTTTAGAAATATGATCATTCATAATAAAATAATGTGACAGAGTTGTGGCAGATTGATCTATTTTGTCGAATGAATCATCGGGTTCGTCGATTATCTTTAACAGAACTATAGTACTACACGTATATTCGTCGAAGAATAACAGAAAGATTTAATCGTTATGAATATCGAAAATATAGTTAATAGTTATAAGGGAGTTTCTTTATCTGAGATGGATCAGGTGAAGTTAATGAACCGAACCGATCGTAAATATTGGTTTAATGCGAGTCTATTTCCTGATATTTTAAAGAGTTTACAAGATGATTATTTGATGCTTGAAATTGAGGGGCAACGTATGATGTCTTATGAAAGTACTTATTTTGATACGTTAGATGATCTTATGTATTATACGCATCATCGCGGTAAGCTTAATCGCTATAAAATAAGACGACGTAATTATATGATATCGGGGATTAGTTTTCTTGAAATAAAATTTAAAAACAACAAAGGCAGAACGATAAAAAAACGTATCCCTACTCAGTATGATACACCACAATTTAGTGCAAAAGATGTACAGTTTATAAGCGATAAAAGTCCTTATGAACCTACACTCCTTAAGCCTTCTCTTGTCAATAATTTTCAACGTATTACTCTAGTGAATAAAAATATGCACGAACGTTGTACTATTGATCTTCACCTAAATTATACGTCTGATGAAAAGAATTACTTGATGGATGATTTGGTGGTAGTGGAAGTGAAGACAGAAGGTTTATCAGCTTATTCGCCTATGGCTAATAAATTATTAGAAAAGCGTATTAAAGCCTCTGGTTTTAGTAAATATTGCATGGGGCGTAGTCTTGTGGATTCTCAATTAAAAAGCAATAATTTTAAAAGAAAACAACGTGAGCTCAAAAAAAAGTGTCACTTATCTATTCATTCAAACAACTTAAAACAACTTTAACATGAACCTTATTAATATTACAGAAGCTGTAAGCTCGCTTAGTAGCGGTGCCGCAGATATTATGTCGTGGGAGAATAATTTACGATTTTTGGACATTAAACTGATTAATGTAAGTGATTTTTCGGAACTTTTGATCCGCTTGATCCTTAATACATTGATCTTGGTTTTTATTGTTCATTTTATGTATAGTAAAAATAGTAAGAGAAAAGACTATTATTTTAGTTATATGGCTATTGGTGTTATCGTTTTTCTTTTATGTTTTTTACTTAATAGTGTTAAGTTAGAGCTTGGTTTTGCTCTCGGCTTGTTTGCAATTTTTGGCATTATACGTTATAGAACAGATACTATTCCAATCAAGGAGATGACTTATCTTTTTATTATTATTGGGGTTTCTGTGATCAATGCGTTAGCTAATAAGAAAGTGAGTTATGCAGAATTAGCATTGACCAATGCTGTTATTGTTGGCGGACTTTGGCTTTTGGAAAAACGCTTGATGTTAAAACAAGAAAAATCAATTAAGCTCATTTATGAAAACATTTCTAATGTACATCGTGATAAACAAGATGTCTTGTTACAAGATTTAATGGATAGAACAGGTATTGATATCAAACGTTACGAGATAGAAAAAATTGATTTTCTGAAAGATATAGCCGTTATTACTTTGTATTTTAATGCCAATGGTTATGATAAACCCTTAACAACTTATTATGAAGAGAAAGTCTAGTATATGGATTGTTTTAAGCTTGATGTTAGTATCAAGCGCACTGATGGGGCAGGATGTGGAGAATGAGATGTCGTACCGTACAGCTTTGCAGTTGAATTATGAAATCAGTAAAGATTTAAAACTGAGTTTTGAACCTCAAGTGCGTTTTGATAATGATTTGTCAATTGATAAATCCCTGTTAGAGTTTGGGCTAGAGTATGAAATATTTGATATTTTGTATTGGGGAGCTGATTATCGTCTTATTATCAGTCCTCAAGAAGATGATCCTACGGAGTATTATAATCGTATTGCTTTTGGTTTAACGGCAAAAAAGAAGTTTGGTCGTTTTTCTCCATCATTGCGTTTGCAATATAGTAATTATGCTGACGATGAGGTTTCGGACAAGGAGTTTCTACGTTATAAAGCGGGGGTGAAATATAATATTCCTAAATGTAAGATCACTCCTTTTGTTAGTGTTGAAGCTTTTCAGGAACTAGCAGATAATAAACTTTATAAGATGAGGTATTCTAGTGGTTTATCTTACAAAATAAAGAAGAATAATTACATTAATGTGAGTTATAAGTTAGATTATTTCAACTTAGAATACAAAAATAAGCACATTATAGAGGTTGCTTATAAGTATAACTTCTAAAAAACTGATAATATGTTAAAAAAACTGATAATATTTCTTAGCTTATTCCTGAGTTTGATGGCTTGTCGTGATGATGATGTTATTGCAGCAACCAATGATGATGACGATGATGAGGTGTATGATAGCACGGCAGTTGTAGATCGTAGTAGTTATTCTGATTGGACCGAACTGACGCATAGTAATGGTGTAGATCCAGATTATAATACTGTTTTTCCTCAGAGTGAAGTGCTCCGGTTTGATATAAAGATAAGTAGTGCCGACTGGTCTGCTATGCAATCAGATCTTAGTAGTAATCTCGGCAGTAGCGGGGGACGACCTCGTATGGTGTCAACCACAAGTGATTACACTCCTATTTGGGTGCCTTGTTCTTTTAATTTTGATGGTAAAGAATGGTACGAAGTGGGAATACGTTTTAAAGGAAATTCAAGTCTTAGTACAGCTTATCGATCGGGTAATGGGAAGTTGTCTTTGAAATTAGATTTTGATGAGTTTGAAGACGATTATCCTGGAATTGCCAATCAACGTTTTTATGGTTTTAAGCAGTTGAATCTTAATAACAACTACGATGATGCTTCGCTCATGCGAGAGAAAGTAGGTGCGGATCTTTTTCGTGATTTCGGGTTGGCTTCAGCACAAACTAACTTTTGTGTTGTATATATTGACCATGGTTCAGGCTCGCAGTATTATGGCGTTTATACCCTTGTTGAGGAGGTTGATAATACGGTAATAAAAACACAATTCACTAATGGCTCGGGTAATCTTTATAAACCTGATGGAGATGCGGCTTCATTTGCTTATGGCAGTTATGATGAAGGTGAGTTTGAGTTGAAAACAAATGAAGATTCATGCGATTATAGTGATGTAAAAAGTCTGTATGATGTTTTGCATAGTTCCAGCCGTACTTCAGATGAAGAGGCATGGAAATTGGAGTTGGAAAAGGTATTGGATGTGGATAATTTTCTGAAATGGTTAGCGGCTAATATTGTAATTCAAAATTGGGACACTTATGGGCGTATGACGCATAATTATTTTCTTTATAATAATCCAGAAAATGGTTTGCTTTGTTGGATTCCTTGGGACAATAATGAAGCATTTCAATATGGCAAACAATCTGGAGCTTTGGGTATCAGTCTTAGTTCTGTAGGTAGTTCTTGGCCGCTTATCAGTTATATTATAGGTGTTGATGAGTATGAGGCACAATATAAGGTTTATCTGAAAAAATTTATTGATGAGGTATTTGTAGTAGAGGATATGGATGCGACGTATGATGCTTATTATTCTTTGCTTAAAGAATATGCTTATGCTGAGGAGAGTGGTTATACTTATATTTATAACGATTCTTATTTTGATAGTGCTATCACTACACTTAAATCACATGTTCAATCTAGAAATGATGTGGTTAATAGTTATGTGAATTAGTCCTAGGTTTAGAGTTTGGATAGATGAGATAGGCTTCCTTTGGGGGGCCTATTTCTTTTTTTTAAGCTTGTTGATTATTCCCCTTCTTGTTTGGTTTCATAGAAATGTTCTTCTTTTTTCCTTTCTGTACACTATTTAATGTCCACGCTTAATGTTAAGCGACTAATCTTTGATAATCATTATAAATACAGTTTTGTGCTTGCTGAATATTGGTAAAACTCAAAATAGTCTGTTTTTTTGTTGTACAGCAAATATTATCCCACCAACTTTTTAGAAATTATATTTTACCTTGCAGTCTCTTTTAAGTATAAAAGTAACCAAGGTGGAGATGTTATACCTCATTTTGGTTGTGTAGTTATCTATTATTAACTTTCCTTAAATCTTTTTTCCTATGAAAGTATATCAAGCTCATGAAATTAAAAACATCTCTTTGATTGGGGGTGCGAAAAGCGGCAAGACCACTTTGACAGAAGCGATGTTAGCTGAAGGTGGTGTTATAAGCCGCAGAGGAACAATAGCAGGTATGAATACGGTATCGGATTATTTTCCGGTAGAGCATGAATATGGATATTCGGTGTTTCCTACAGTATTATATACCGAATGGTTAGGGAAAAAAATTAATTTTATTGATTGTCCTGGTTCTGATGATTTTGTGGGAGGCGCTATTACATCTTTAAATGTTACAGATACTGCTTTAATGGTGATGAATGCTCAAGAGGGAGTAGAAGTAGGTACCGAAAATATGTTCCGTTATACTGAGCGATATAAAAAACCAGTGATTTTTGTAGTCAATCAATTAGATCAAGAGCGTGCTGATTTTGAAAAGACGATTCATACTTTAAAAGAAAATTTTGGTAATAAAGTTATTATTATACAATATCCAGTAAATGTGGGGGCTAACTTTAATGCTGTTGTTGATGTGTTAAAGATGAAGATGTACCAATGGAAAGCGCAAGGTGGTGAGCCTGAAATATTAGATATTCCCGCTACAGAAAAAGATAAAGCAGAAGAGTTGCATAATGCATTAGTTGAAGCAGCGGCTGAGAATGATGAAGATTTGATGGAATTGTTTTTTGAAGAAGGAAGTTTGAATGAAGATCAATTGCGTCAAGGCATACACAAAGGGATGATCTTGAGAGATGTATTTCCTGTGTTTTGTGTGTCTGCAGAAAAAAATATGGGCGTGCGTCGTTTGATGGAATTTTTAGGAAATATTGTGCCTACGGTTTCAGAAATGCCAATGCCTCAGACTATGAAGGGGGTAGATATTCCTTGTGATCAAGATGGAGCTACGTCTTTATTTATATTTAAAACGTCCATTGAACCACATTTAGGTGAAGTGTCGTATTTTAAAGTGATGTCAGGTAAGGTAAGAGAGGGAAGTGATTTAGTTAATACTAATAATGGAACCAAAGAACGTTTGAGTCAGATCTATTGTGTAGCTGGGCAAACTCGTAATAAAGTACCTGAGCTTGTTGCTGGTGATATTGGAGCTACGGTGAAACTAAAAGCGTCGAAGACCAACCACACATTAAACGAAAAAGGAGCCGATTTTCGTATGGAACCTATTAAATATCCAGATCCTCGATATCGTGTAGCTATCAGTGCGCAAAATGGAAAAGATGATGAAAAGATGGGAGAAGCATTACACCGTTACCATGAAGAAGATCCAACGTGGCAAGTGGAATATTCAAAAGAATTAAAGCAAGTTTTGGTTCATGGACAGGGCGAATTTCATTTGCGTACGTTAAAGTGGCGATTGGAAAATAACGAAGGAATAAAAGTAGATTTTAAAAATCCTAGAATACCTTATCGTGAAACGATTACTAAATCGGCTCGTGCTGATTATCGTCATAAAAAGCAATCGGGAGGTTCAGGTCAATTTGCAGAGGTTCATTTGCTCATAGAGCCTTATTATGAAGGTATGCCAGCTCCTGCTTCTTATAAGTTTGGCGGACAAGAGTTTAAAATGAACGTTAGAGGGGTTGACGAATATCCTTTGGATTGGGGAGGTAAATTGGTATTTGTGAATTGTATTGTAGGAGGTGCTATTGATGCACGATTTTTACCAGCGATTTTTAAAGGGGTTATGGAGCGGATGGATCAAGGGCCATTGACTGGTTCTTATGCTCGTGACATCCGTGTTTGTGTGTATGATGGTAAGATGCATCCTGTTGATTCTAACGAGATATCATTTAAATTAGCCGGTCGTCATGCTTTTAGTGAAGCTTTTAAAAATGCAGGACCAAAGATTTTGGAACCCGTATATTCTGTTGAGGTATTGGTGCCTAGCAATCGTATGGGTGATGTGATGAGTGATTTGCAAGGGCGTCGTGCTATGATCCTGGGAATGAATAGTGTGAAAGGATTTGAAAAGTTAGAAGCGCAAGTGCCATTAAAAGAGATGAATGGTTATTCTACCGCCTTGAGTTCATTGACGGGAGGCCGTGCTTCATTCACGATGAAATTTCTAGAATATCAGACTGTTCCTAATGACGTTCAGGCCGAATTGCTAAAAGCTTATGAAGAAGAGCAAGCAGAGTAAAGAAATTATCATTAAGTTATATAAAAGCAGCCGAATAGTCGGCTGCTTTTTTTGTATCGCTAAATTTATAGTTAGATTTGTAGAATGAAACTTTAAACCTCACATTGTGGGTTTAATTCTCCGTAGCTTGCTGCGAATAATAAAATGTTCTTCAACAAAATGCTTCGTGGACTTGCCGCGAGGTTGTTGACTTGTAATTATAAAAAAAACTTTTTTAAGATGATTAATAATAAGCGTGTAGTTGTGGTTTTGCCTGCTTATAATGCGGCTCAGACGATTGAAAAAACATATAAAGAGATTCCTTTTGATATTGTAGATGACGTTGTTTTAGTGGATGACTGTAGTACCGATGATACGGTAGAAGTAGCAAAAGCGGTAGGTATAAAGCATGTGGTTTCTCATGATACTAATTTAGGTTACGGTGGTAATCAAAAGAGTTGTTATTCTAAAGCCTTAGAATTAGGGGCTGACATCGTTATTATGCTTCATCCTGATTATCAATATACGCCTAAGTTGATACATTCTATGAGTTACTTGATAGCTAATGATGTGTATGAGATGGTGATTGGTTCTCGTATTTTGGGTCGAGGGGCTTTGAATGGAGGTATGCCAAAATATAAATATGTGGCTAATCGCTTATTAACATTTACTCAGAACGTATTAATGCGTCAAAAATTATCAGAATATCATACGGGTTATCGCGCATTTTCAGCCAAAGTATTGAATGAAATAAATATGGATGCTAATTCCGATGATTTTGTGTTTGATAATCAATTTATGGCACAAGTATTCTTCAAAGGATTTGAAATTGCCGAGATTACTTGTCCTACTAAATATTTTGAAGAGGCATCGTCAATTAACTTCCGTCGCAGTTGTAAATATGGTTTTGGTGTTTTGGGAACGTCAATGCAATATTTCTTAGCTAAACGTTTAGGAATAAAATATGCTATTTTTAAATAACGAACTATGGGAAAGGAAAAGAAAAAAACTGCGGTAAAAAATGTATTGATAAAACAAGTGATTGTGGCCATGCTATTGTCGTTTGTTACTTATTCGGCAGTTAGTAAAAGCCCATCTTATACGTGGATTTTTGGCCTGTTAGAAAGTAATATGGAAATTGCTAAGAAACATGCAGATCTAACGTTTAACGAACGTATGGGGGTTAAGCATCAATTCAAATTCCAGTTTTGTGATTACATCAACAAGAATACTCCTGAAGATGCGATCATCTTAATGCCTGCCGCAAAGGTTATTCGAGAAGTGCCTGAGATGAATACAAAAGGCATGTCCGTGCAATCACTTAGTAATTCCCGGTTTGCAAGTTATTTTATTTATCCTCGTAAGTTTGTTTATGCTGATAAATTGGAAGAAAGTCCTTATAAAGATAAGATTACCCATGTTGCCATTGTTAATTTCAAGGGTTATGAATATCTGAATTATAAGGTGGCTAAGAAAAGTAAATTTCAAGTTTTACCTCTAAAAAAATAATAATGTCATTTTTTTCAATTCTCTTATTATATATAGTAGGTTTAAGTGTCGTTTATCTTATTTCTCCTAAAATTAGTCTTATCGAACGTGTTGGTCTTTCATTTCCATTGGGTGCAGGAGTTATGTCCATTTATGCTTTTTTTCTGTCGGTATTATCTGTTAAGCTAAATGTAACCTCGCTTACTATTGGTTTATTGTTGATAAGTGCTGTTGCTTTTTTCTTTTTAGTAAAGCGTTCTGCAGGAATAAAACCATTATTTGATTTCTCAAATATATTCGCAGATTTTAAGGTTCAGTTAAAGAATGTTCAAGTGGCTTGGGTTGTTGGACTTATTGCCATTATTTATGTGCTTTATGCCTTTACTGTCAAGTCAATGTTTTGGCCTACGATACATTATGATGCAATTTCTGGTTACGATCTTTTGGCGAAAGCCATAGCTCACGAGGGGACTTTGCATAATACAGTGATGGATCCTGCTAATGGTTTAATGTCTGTGCGGGCATTATATCCGCCACTTTTTTCTATGAGTTTTGCTTATGCCTATATCTTTGGTTTTGCAGCTCCTAAGATAATTACCACTTTGTTATTCATTTCCATGGCCATTATTTATTATGGTTATTCGCTTAAGTTTACAAATCCTGTGGCTACTGTATTCTTTCTTTTTTTCTTACTCATTACGCCAGAGATGTTAGCACAATCGGCTATGTTAATGACAAATATGCCTCAGGCGGTATATACTCTTGCAGGTGTTGGAGCTTTCTTTATATGGTATAAGACGCGAGAGCAGGGTTATTTTATATTGTCTTCGATAATGATTGCCTTAGGCTTGTGGAGTAGAAGTGAAGGATTAATGTTTTTTGCAATTATTGGTTTAATGCTGGTCATTATGATGTTTAAGGATAGAAAAAATGTCCCATTGTTTTGTAAAGTAAATATTCGCCAATTACTATTAATGGGGCTTCCTGCTGTTTTTTTATTCTTAGTATGGAGTTTGTATTTGAAAGTCAATAGTTTGGATGGTTATGGTCAGCCTTTTAGTATTATTCCATTTTATGATCCTGAGAAGATACAATTACAATGGAATTTAGTTAAAGATGTTACCCTCTCCACAAGGTTGTATGGTGATATCACGATTGCTTTCTTTGTTGTTGTTGTGTTAAGTTTTATTTATCAATATTTTACAAAGAAAGTTGATGTGGTTTCCAATTTTATGCTTGTATTTATTCTTGCATCATTAGCACTTTATCTTTTACTTTATTATCAGATTAAGGTAGATTTAGACTTCTTTCGTTCATACATCAATAACGCTTATAAGCGGGGTTTATTTAATTATATTCCTCTGATGGCCTTGTATATGAGTTCTACTTCTTTAATGAGAGGATTATTTGATAAAATGTATTTTTCTAGAAATGTTTAGTTTTATTCATGAAATATTCAATAATAGTAGCTGTATATAATCGTGTAGGAGAGGTGGAAGAACTTCTTAATTCTGCTGAGGATTTAGTTTTTGAGCGCAACGCATTTGAAATTCTTTTCGTTGATGACGGTTCGCAGGATAATTTCAAATCTTATATTGAGTCTTACCAATCTCGTTCAGCTTTGAATATTAGGGCTATTTATCAGGAAAATAAAGGACCTGGTGCTGCTCGTAATAATGGCATGTCTAATTCTGACAGTGATTTTTTCGTTTTTGTGGATTCTGACTGTATGTTTCCCCCCAATTATTTGACAGAGTTAGATAAAAAAGCAGATCAGTTTGATGCTTGTGGAGGCCCTGATACCGATCATCCCTCTTTCTCTCCTTTGCTAAAAGCGATAAGTTATTCTATGACTTCTTTTATTGGCACAGGAGGTACACGTGGAGGAAGCGAGAAAGTGGGTAAATTCTATCCTCGTTCTTTTAATATGTGCTTGTCGCGAAAAGTGTATGAGAAAATAGGAGGAATGGGAGCTTTGCGCCACGGTCAGGATATGGATTTTTCTGCTCGTATCATAGAAGCAGGTTTCACAACAGGATTGATTAGTGATGCTTTTGTATATCACAAACGACGTACTAGTCTGCCTAAGTTTTATCGTCAGATCTTTAATTGGGGAGTAGCGCGTGTAAATCTTGGGCGTTTACATCCGTTTTTATCAAAGCCCGTTCATTATCTGCCTGCTGTATTGGTCTTAGGATTGTTGTTTTTGGCTGTCTTTAGTTTTGTGTTTCCACCGTTTGCAGCTTATATCTGGTTGGCTATTGGTTTGGGGTTTTTGGCTGTTTGTTTATTTGCTTTTGTGGAGTCAGGACTTAAAAATAAAAGTTTGAAGATTGCCTTTCTTTCTATTTTAACGCTTAATATACAGGTTTTTGCTTATGGATTTGGTCTCCTGAAAGCGCTTTGGCAAACCAAGGTGCTTGGGCGTGATGAGGCACAAGGTTTTGTGAAGAACTATTATAGTAAGAAAAAACTAGAGAGTTGTTAGGAAATGAGAAAGATGAAAAAGGTTCTTATTATCACTTATTATTGGCCTCCAGCAGGTGGTCCGGGCGTTCAGCGTGTTCTTAAGTTTGCTAAATACTTGCCACAGTTTGGATGGGAGCCTGTGATTCTTACGGTAGAGAATGGTAATTATCCAGCTATTGATGAGGAGCTTGTAAATGAAGTGCCAGATAATCTTAAAGTCTATAAAACTAAATCGTTAGAGCCTTTTGCTATTTATAATAAATTAATAGGAAAATCAAAAGAATCAGGAATTGATACTTTTGCCATTACAAAAACGAATAAATCTTTTAAAGAGAAGGTAGCTCAGATAATACGCGACTATTTTTTTATTCCTGATGCACGAAAAGGATGGAAATATTATGCAGTACCTCAAGGAATTGATATTGTAAAGGAAGAAGGGATAGATCTTATTTTTTCGTCATCACCACCGCATTCTTTGCATTTAATAGCTAAAGCAATAGCTGAAAAAACGAATATGCCATGGTTTGCTGATTTTAGAGATCCTTGGTCTAATGCTTTTTGGTTAAGTGAAAAGCAGAAGAAAGGTTTTGTTGGTAAAAAGAATAAGTATTTAGAACAATCTGTTTTTAAAGCGGTTGATCATTTTTCGACTGTAAGTCAAGGTGTTCTTGATAATTATTTATTGGAACATCCTAAGAATACTTCTGAAAGTTCGTTGATTTACAATGGTTTTGATGATGATGATTTTGTCCATCTTGAAAAAAAAGAGAATAAAATATTTACTCTACGATATATAGGGACATTGGCGCAAAGCCAGAATCCCATCATTTTATTTAAGGCTATTGCTGGACTTATAAAATCTAATTCTTTAATAAAAGTAGAGTTTTGGGGTAAATTTGATGAGGCAATAAAGGTTGCTTGTCACGAATATGGATTAGATGAGGTGGTCACATTTTTCTCTTATGTTAGTCATGGTAAGGCGGTAGAATTAATGAATAATAGTGATATGTTACTTTTGATTATTCCATTTGAGAATTCAAAGGGGATTCTTACGGGCAAACTCTATGAATACATTGCTACAGGTAATCCTATTTTAGCCTTAGGCTCTGATGATAGTGAAGCAAAAGAAATTATTGAAGATCATAAATTTGGACGTTATTTTTCACGGCTCGCAGGTTTAGAAGAGTATATTTCTGATTCTATCAGCCAACAAACAGAGACCAGAAGAGTAAATCCTAATAGAGCATTGTTTTCACGTATAAAAGCAACAGAACAGCTTGCTGATGAATTTGATAAGTTAATAAAGAATTAGAGGATGAATCTGAAAAAAGTTGTATTTATGCTCGGTAAGTTTCGTAATGATCTTTCTGCTAACAGAAATGTTCCGATAGGGGAATATGAGGGGCACGAATTGCATAAGTATTATATCAACTTCAAAGAAGATCCCAATAAATTGAATGCCTTAATTGTGGATTTTGATAAAGATGGGGTGCCTCTTAATACGACTTATATAGATGTTGAAGAGCAGAAGCTTCATTATTATCCTATTTCTATTGGGCAATATGCACTCGCTATTTTTCATTCCTATTTGGATACAAAAGACGAGGCTAAAAGAGCTCATTTCATAAGAATAGCTGATTGGTTTTATAACAACAAAACTGAAGATGATAAGTTGGGTGTTTATTGGTTAACCGATGTCCCCAAACCCGAGTATCACGTTACAGAAGCTTGGAAATCTGGTTTTTCACAAAGTCGTGGATTGTCTCTGATGTTACGTGCTTGGCAGCTGACGGGTGATGATAAATATCTGGCTGTAGCCAAAAAAGCCCTCATCCCATTTACGTATGACATATCAGAGGGTGGTGTTGCCGTAGATATTGATAACGATTCGGCTATTTATGAAGAATATGTGGCAGCAAAAGCTACTCGCGTATTAGATGGCCATAATTTCTGTCTCTTTGGGATTTATGATGCCGTACGTGCTATTACTCCCGAAATAGATTATGAGGCACATCTTTTGGCGAAAGCCATCTTTGAAAAAGGAGTTGAGGGGTTGGCTAAGCGTCTGCCTGATTATGATATGAACTATTGGATGCGATTTAATATATGTGATTTGGATTTTTATCCTAAAAATGATCCTTGTACTATCGGTTATTTGCGTTTGGTGCAAGCGCAATTAAGAATTTTGCATCAGATAACAGGCCATGAGGTACTGAAGGAATATGCTGATAAGCTAAAACACTATGACCGTTTGCCCAATATTCTAAAAATGTATCGGCAAAAGTTTATAGCTTTGCGCAAAATGAATAGATTGTAAAGCGGGAAGGAAGAATTGACTACTTTTAACTTATAACGATAAAAAACGTGTGTGGAATAGCTGGAATAATTGAAAAGAATAAGGATAACAACGACTTAATGAGTCGTATGTTGGATGCTATTGCCCATCGTGGACCAGATGATAAATCGGTGTACGTTCAGGGGAATTGTACCTTGGGACATCGTCGTCTATCTATCATTGATTTAAATACAGGAAACCAACCTATCTTTAATGAGGATAGAACTGTAGCTGTTGTTTTTAATGGTGAGATATATAATTTTCAAGACATACGTGAAGAGTTAAAAATAAAAGGACACCAATTTTCTACTAACTCAGATACTGAGATATTGGTGCATCTTTACGAGGAATTCGGGTTTGATTTTGTTGATAAGCTCAATGGTATTTTTGCTTTTGCTATTTATGATCTTAAGCAGGAGATATTAATGCTTGCTCGCGATCATTTTGGTGTTAAGCCTTTGCATTATTATGCTAAAGATGGCATTCTTGTTTTTGGTTCTGAACAAAAATCCATAATTCTACATCCTAAATATGAGAAAGCGGTTAATTATCAAGCTTTACATTATCAACTGAATCTTCGTTATACACAAAGTGATCAAACTCTTTTTGAGGGAATTAAACGTTTGCCACCTGCAAGTTATGCTGTTTTTAGAAAAGGTCAATTAGAAGTAAAGAAATATTGGTCTTTGCATCCCAAAGTCAATAAGAATCTTTCAGAGGCTGATGCTGCTGATGGGGTCAATCATTACCTTAAACAAGCCGTAAAAAGACAATTAATTAGTGATGTGCCCGTAGGAGTTTATCTTTCTGGTGGTTTAGACTCATCAGCTATTGTGCAAAAGATGCACGAGTTGGGCGTTCCACAGATAAATACCTATACGCTTGGCTTTAATGAGCCAACAGATGAATTTCCTGATGCTGATAGAATAGCTAAGTTTTTTGGGACTAATCATCATACGCATTCATTATCGATGAATCCTCTTGATGAATTAGAAAAAGTCATATGGCATGCTGAGGAGCCTAAGATTAATCTTTTACAGGGTTATCAGATGTCGAAATTTGTACATCCTCACGTTAAAGTGGTATTAGGTGGTCTTGGTGGTGATGAATTATTTGCTGGTTATGATATTCATAAATTTATCCGACCTTTTGATAAGTGGCACAATGCGGTTCCTCTTTGGATGCAAAAGTTGCTAAGAATAAAATCAGATATTTTATTTAAAATACAGAATGCGAGTAAAACCTTAAAATATGATGAGTATCGACGAGGTGTACAAATGTTATTATCAATAGGACAAGTAGAACGTTTTTATCTTATCATTAGAAATACCTGGGATTTTGATAAAGGTTTTTATAAAGAAATATACTCTCCTGAATTTAACAACAATATAGCGATGCAAAATGCTAAGGTCGTTGAGGAGTTTAGTCCCTTTTTCAATAAAATTGAAAGTGGGAAAAATGCAGTAGATAAAGTCCTTTTTACTGAATTTCAAACTAAGATGGTCAACGATTACCTCTTGACTAATGATCGTATGTCGATGGCTAATTCGGTAGAAGAAAGGGTGCCATTTTTAGATAAAGATTTAGTGGAGTTTGGCTTTTCACTTCCTATCGAAATGAAGATTAAACATGGAACGACTAAATACATTTTCCGTAAGGCTATGGAAGATAAATTACCGCCTAAAATAATTTCTAAAAAGAAATGGGGTTTTACGGTGAATCCGTATTTACAATTTAAGAAAGACTTAGGAGATGTTGCTAATCAGCGATTAACTAAAGAATATATTGAGCAACAAGGTATCTTTAATTACGATTATCTTAAACGTGTTATGGAGTATCCTGCTCATCCAAAATTACGATGGCACTACAATTATTTGTGGATAGTATTAGGCTATTCTATGTGGGAAGATCAGTTTATTAATGACTAAATGTAATTAAAGAACAATACGAGTAATCAATGACTAAATTTATGAAACAGAAATTCGATATCATCAAACCTTACCTCCTTACTATCGTGCTTTTTTTAGCCATTAGTTATACCTATTATTCTCCCGTATTGCAGGGAAAAGTGGTTAATCAAAGTGATATTTCACAATTCTTAGGTTCTGCGAAATCCTTGAAAGATTATGTGAAGGAATATGATGAACATAGTTTGTGGAATGATGCGATGTTTTCTGGTATGCCTGCTGAGCGTTATGCGCCTGCTTATGGTAATAAGATAGATAAATTAAGGAGTTTATTGCAAAGTGGAAAACGTCCAGCTAGTTATTTATTTGTAGCACTCTTATGTTTCTTTATCCTATTGAGAACAATGGGGGTAAAGCATTGGCTTGCTACCATAGGAGCTATTGCTTTTGGTTTCACGACTTATCTGTTTATTATTATAGAGGCTGGTCATAATGCTAAGATGTTAGCTATAGCTTATATGCCACTTATCATTGCTGGTATTCTGATGGCTTTTAGAGGTAAGCGGCTTGTGGGGGCTGCTCTTTTTGGTTTAGGTGTTAGTTTTCAGATAGCTGCTAATCATATTCAAATTACCTACTACCTCATTATTGTGGTTATTGTATTTGGTATATTTGAGCTAGTTGATGCTCTAAAAAAACACACATTACTTGATTTTCTTAAAACAATAGCATTACTGATTTTTGTAGCATTGCTTGGTGCTGCTGCTAATACTAATCGTTTGTGGCTTCAGCAAGAGTATGTTGAATATACGATGCGTGGTGGATCGGAATTAGCAAGTAAACATGACGGCGCTCCTGAGAATAAAACGAAAGAAGGTTTAGATAAAGATTATGCTACACGATGGAGTTATGGGCGAGAAGAGACCTTGAATTTGCTTATTCCTAACCTGAAAGGTGGATCATCAATGGGAGAACTCTCAGAGAAATCTGCCACTTATAATCTTTATAAAAAATCGGCAGGAGCTAGTCAAGCCAAGAAAGCCATCAAAAGGCTGCCTCTTTATTGGGGTGATCAACCTTTCACTTCAGGTCCTATGTATATAGGAGCTATTGCTTTTTTATTATTTATATTCTCATTGGTTGTTGTTAAGGGAAAACTGAAATGGTGGTTGCTTGCTTCTACTGTTCTTGTGATTTTTATCGGTTGGGGACGTCATATGATGTGGTTTCAAAGTCTTTTGCTCGATTATTTACCTCTTTATAGTAAGTTCAGGTCACCTTCTATGATTTTAGCTATGGCAGGTTTTACGGTGCCACTTCTTGGCATTATGGGGTTGAATCAATTAATAAATGGAGAGGTAAAGAAAGAAGAGGCTTTAAAAGGTCTTAAAATTGCGGCTGGTTCATTGGGCGCTATCTGTCTTTTATTTATTGTATTTCCTTCTTTAGCTGGTAATTTCACTAATGCTGGTGATGCTCGTTATCCCAAACAGCTAGTGGATGCTCTGATGGCTGATCGTAAATCATTACTTATTACTGATGCTTTCAGATCTCTAGTGTTTATTCTTTTAGGTAGTATTACTTTACTCCTTTTTATTAACAAAAAGATTAAAACGAATGTGTTGCTTATAAGTTTTGCGGTGCTTTTTGTTTTCGATTTGTGGCCAGTAGGTAAGCGTTTTATGAATGAAGATGATTTTATGGATCAAAAGAAATTTGAAAAACCATTTCCTATTCGTCCTGTGGATAAAGAAATACTTAAAGATAATGATCCGTATTACAGAGTGTTGGATCTATCGACGAATACCTTTAATGATAATTATTGTTCATATTACCATAAATCAATTGGAGGTTATAGTGCAGAGAAATTAATGCGTTATCAAGAAATGATTGATTATCATATTTTACCAGAAATACAATCTTTTGCTAAGGGGCTTAAAGGTGTTAAAACATCAGTTGAGTTGAATGCTTTATTTGCATCGATGGATGTTTTGAATATGCTTAATACGAAGTATATTATTTCAAATGCTAATGGAAAACCTATGGTGAATACTTCTGCTATGGGTAATGCATGGTTCGTTGATGATTATAAAATCGTTAATACGCCTGATGAAGAAATCACTGCTTTATATCAAATAAAACCTCAAACTACTGCTGTTATTAATGCAGAATTTCAAGATCAGATTAAACCCATTACCAAAGATGGCTCTGCTAGTATTCGGTTGACACATTACAAAATGGATGATTTACAATTTGAATATCAAGCAGCTGCTGAGCAGTTGGTTGTTTTTTCAGATATTTACCATAATCTGGGTTGGCAAGCTTATATTGATGGTAAGGAGGTGGATCACTTACGAGTTGACTATGTACTCAGAGCACTTTTTGTGCCAGCGGGTAAGCATACGATAGAATGGAAATATAGTTCTCATGCTTATATTATGGGGAATCGTATTTCTCTTATCTCTAGCCTTCTACTTTATTTGTTTTTAATTATAAGTATTTTACCTCTCAAGAAGATAATAGCTCGTTTTAAAAAATAAGAGAGTTGGATAAGAAAAAGCGTTTTTTAAGATGAATTATCCAGTTTTAAGATATTAAGTATTCAGAAAAAAATATTACATACTGTTGCAAATTGTTTATTTTTGCAGTGGTCTTTAAATTGTAATGAAAACAAAAAGTATGTTGATAAAAGAATTGAAGAAGGATGTATATTATGTAGGTGTTAACGATAGGAAAACACAATTATTTGAAAATATGTGGCCTATTCCTCAGGGGGTTACGTATAATTCATATCTTATTAAGGATGAGAAAACTGCTTTGTTTGATACGGTTGAGATAGGACACTCTTCTCTGTTTATTAAGAAGGTGTTAGCTGTATTAGATGGAAGGACTTTAGATTATTTAGTCGTTAACCATATGGAACCAGATCATGGAGGTTCTATAGAGTTGATGCGACGTCTTTTTCCTGATGTAACCATTGTTGGTAACAAAAAGACCTTTGGTATGTTAGAAGGTTATTTTGGTATTACTGATAACTTGCTGGAAGTGCAGGAGGGCTCAACACTTTCTTTAGGTCGTCATCTTTTGAATTTTTATACGGCTCCAATGGTGCATTGGCCCGAGGTGATGGTGACCTTTGACAGTACCGATGGTATATTATTTAGTGCTGATGCTTTTGGTACATTTGGTACTATTGATGGAGGTGTTTTGGATTCTGAATTGGATTATGCGAAGTATGAAGGAGAGATACGCCGTTATTATTCTAATATTGTAGGTAAATATGGTAGTCCTGTTCAGCGTGCATTAGCAAAATTATCTACTTTGGATATCAAGATGATTTGTTCTTTGCATGGACCTGTGTGGACCGAAAATATTGAGAATTTATTAGGTTTATACGACAAGTGGAGTAGGTATGAGGCCGAAGAAGATGGTGTTGTTATTGCTTATGGTTCTATGTATGGTAATACTGAGGAGATGGCAGAATTGGTAGCACGCGCTTTGTCTATTTCTGGTGTAAAAAATATAGTGATGCATGATGTCTCTCGATCACATGCTTCTTATATCTTAAGTGATATTTTCCGTTATAAAGGATTGATTGTTGCCAGTCCTACCTATTGCAACGAGTTATATCCAGCTGTGAAATCGCTCTTAGATAAAATTATGACACGTGGAATAAAAGACAGAACGTTCTCTTTCTTCGGATCATTTTCTTGGGCTGATGCTACAAATAAATTATTTACTTCTTTTGCCGAGGATATGAAATGGGACATTGTTGGTGATCCGTTTGCTGAGAAAATGGCTTTAAAAGAAGAGAAGAGTAAGATGGCCGAAGAGCTAGGTAAAGCTATGGCTCAAGCTCTAAAAAAATAAACATCTTTTATATACCCCGTACTTATGAGTAAGAAAATGTGTAAACTCTCTAATAAGGAGTATATGAAAAATCAAAAAAGTGATTCTGATTATTATTGTAAAAAATGTGGTCGTGAATCACCAAAGATGAAAAAACTTTGCAAAGCTGTAGAGCGCAAAAGTGAAGGGATAAAAGAATAGAGAATCAATTATAGACAGTTAACAGATAAATACAACTTCCATTTGATACAAAAAAGAATAGAATACCTGAGTGGTTTTATGACGCCAGAACGTTATAAGTTGATTGGTAAGGTGGTTCAAGATCGTACGCGCTACGCTACGATGGTTATCGAGGATTTATACCAGGCACATAATATTAGTGCGGTATTGCGTTCATGTGATTGTTTCGGAGTGCAAGATGTGCATGTTATCGAAAATAGAAATAAGTTCCTAGAAAATCCTGATATTGCGGTGGGAGCTTCCAAATGGTTGGATATTCACCGTTATCCCCAACGCGAAAATAATACGGTTAAGACCCTACGTGAACTCAAAGCGAAAGGGTACCGCATAGTGGCCACAACGCCTCATACTGATGATGTAACGCTCAATGATTTTGATGTCAATGCCGGTAAATTTGCCCTTGTTTTCGGCAATGAGAAATTTGGTATTACAGATGATGTACGTGCTGAGGCTGATGAGTTTCTTCGTATCCCTATGTATGGTTTTACTGAGAGTTTTAATATTTCCGTTTCTGCAGCGCTTTGTTTGCAATATGTGGCTAATGCTATACGCAATAGTGATGTGCCATGGCAGATGAGTCCTGAGGAGAAAGATGAAATTATTTTGCGATGGTTGCGTCGTTCTATTAAGGATTCTGAAAGGTTAGAACAGCGTTTTGATCTTAAGTAATCAGAAGTTTTTATTGTCGTATCATTAATGGGGTTTTATCTTGCGCAGCCTTTAATGTTCAGTATTTTAGCTATCTAGTGTCTCATTTTTAACTTGAGGCACTTTTTTTTTGAAATGGGATTTTGACCTAGGAATTTTTAGGTTCTATGTTATTTTTTGTGGGTTTAAATGATGTATAGACAGAACACCATCCCTATGGGATTTTAGAATAACGAATTCATGAACTACCATAACTACGTGCCGATGGCACTTAAAAAATAGCTTATTTCATAAAGTCCTGTAAGGAAGATGTTATGGTAGATAAATAATAGTTAATGAAAACAAAAAGTCCCATCTGGTCGGTGTTACATTACGTAAAAATATTAAGTCCCATCATTAAGGGATAAGACTTACCCACACTAAACGACATAGCACCGGAATTTATATTTGTCGAAAAATAATACAACGTTTTTTCTTTCACATTCATTAATCAGGAACTCTGTTTTTTGTTAAAAAATCAGGTTGCTTACCCCCGTTAAAAGATATCTTCCAATTGATGCTGGTTTCTTATTTCAATATCTTTCCCATTAAGTGAAATCAACTCCTCTTTTGGGAAGATTTTTAGGAGCTTTACAACACTTTTAGTAGGAATGTTGGTCACCTTAGCCATCCCTTTATGGTTAAGTAGTTATAAAAACTATAATAAATTGGTATTCTGATAGTTTTCTTTTGTGTTCACAAGATCTTTTTTTTACTTTAGCACAGAGAACCAATTAATAACCAAATACATGTTAAGATCAATTAAATTTTTAGGGTTTGTCTTGATGATAAACCTTTGTATTAACTTGTCTGCAAAAGAAGGTAAAGTCAAGTTTGGTAAACTCGGGACTTCGGATTTAAAAGCTACGCTTTGTCCGATAGATTCTAATGCTCATGCTTATTATATTTTCGATAAAGGCCAGGCTGAATTTATTTATGTTAACGGGTTTAAAATTAAATTCTATCGTCATTTTAGAATTAAAATATTGGATGAAACGGCCTTGGATGAAGCTTCATTTGAAATTCCTCTTTACATCGGTAGTCAGGGTAATGAAGAATATTTTTCTGGTCTTAAGGCTATAACTTATAATCTCGTGGATGGTAAAGTTGAGACGACGAAGTTCGATAAGAATAACCTTATTAGAGAGAAGACTTCTGAAAATCGCGTGATGGTGAAATATGCTCTACCTAATGTGAGGGCAGGTTCTGTTATAGAGGTGATGTACAGCATCTCTTCTGATTTTTTATTTAACCTTAATGGTTGGCAGTTTCAATATGAAATTCCAGTGCTAAGTAGTGCTTACAAGGTAGAAATCCCACAATACTTTATTTATAAGCAGTACCCTTTTGGCTACGTTCATTATGATACGCAGCAGACGTCAGGCATTAGTTTTATTATTTTTCCTGATGGATCAAAGGTGGATTTTTCCACAGATACTTATGCGTATGATGCTGTGAATGTGCCAGCTTTTCCTATTAGTGAGCATCTTTCTTCAAAGTGGAACTACATTTCTCGTGTGGAATTTGAACTTGCGTCAACGGATTACCCTAATTCTCTACGTAAAGATTATTCTTCTACTTGGTCTAAGATTGTTCATGAGCTATTAGAAGCTGAGAATTTTGGTTGTCGCCTAAATCATTCCCGAGCGTTCAAAGATCAAGCTCTTGTCATAAAAGCAGTATCGCAAGAGGCCTATATGCAGATGCAGTCTGCCTTTGCTTATATTAAATCCTCAACTAAGTGGAATAATCTTAATCGTTGTTATGCTTCGCAATCGTTTAATAAAACGTTGGAAAAAGGTATTGGTAACAGTGCTGATATTAATCTTGCATTGGTTGGATTGCTACGAGAAGTCGGTTTAGAGGCACACCCCGTAGCGCTTAGTACTCGGAATAATGGTTTTATTCGTGATTATTTTCCCACTGGGAGTCAGCTGAATTATGTGATTGCAGCGTGTGTGATTGGTGACGATATTTACCTGTTGGATGCAACAAATGATTATTCTAAACCTAATGTTTTGCCTACACGATGTCTGAATGGTAAGGGTTTGGTGATTGATGAAGGAGAAACGCAATGGTTGAGCCTCTCAAATGACGTAGCCTATAAGTTGACCAATAGTTTGACTTTAAACTTGAATGATGATGGGGTGTTGGATGGTTATCAAGTGAGCTATTATTACGATTATGCTGCTTATATGAAACGTAATGCTGTGAAGGATTATGAGTCAGAAGCGAAGTATATGGAAGATTATGAGTCAGATAATGAAGGCATGACCATTCGTGATTTTTCATTGTTGAATGTTGACTCACTGCAGGCAAAAAGGGTGGAGATTAAAATGCAAATCGAATTAGAAGACCAGGTGGAGCTTATGGGAAATATGATGATCTTTTCTCCTATGTTTCACGAAGGGATTTATTCAAATCCTCTTAAATTAGAAGAACGAAAATATCCTGTGGAGTATTATTATCCTACTGACTTTAATGAACTGGTGGTGATTAAGATACCTGAAGGTTACGTAGTAGAATCTTTTCCAGAAAGTGTGCAGTACAAGTCGCAGAATATTGGATGTGGGTTTAAGTACATTGTCCAAGTTCAAAATAATACGATGATGGTGATTTCTCAGATTCAACGTTCTCAAGTCGTTTTTCCTTATAGTCAATATGATGAGTTGAAGTTTTTTTACGAAACGATTGCCAAGAAACACAATGAAAAAGTCGTGTTGAAAAAGGTTGAAAAATAAACTATTTGCTTTATGTCTCTATTGAAATCCCTGAGTCTATTTTTAATTATTTGTGTTAATTTCACGTTGCAAGCTAAGGCAAAGATTGATTTTTCTTATCCAGACTCTCTCGAACAGGGAGCTGATGCTGTGCTGATATTTGATAATACGACGTATGAACGCAGCTCTTTTAAAGATCTAGTAGAAACGCGTTTTATGGCTGTTTGTATTCTAAATAACCGCGCTGATGATTTCACACATATGTTCACTAGTTATGATGATTTGATGGATATTCGTTCTATCAGTTGTGCGATTTATTCTAAGTCTGGTGATCTGATTAAGAAATTCAAAAAAGATGAGATACAAGATATCTCTTACTATAGTAACTATACGCTTTATAGTGATAATCGTGTGAAGTATGCTCATGCTATCAATCGTTCTTATCCTTATGTTATTGTATTTGAATATACGACGGCTTATGATGGCTTTTGGGGTTTGTCTTCTTGGTCACCCGTTCATAGTTATCGTTTAGCGGTTCATAATGCAAAGCTGGAAGTTATAACGCCTACGGATGCCCCTTTTATTTTTAAACCGATCAATGAAGACCAAATGGCTTTTGAGATGAAAGAAGTGGAGGGTGATGAGCAGCGTATTTGGCGTGTTTCTAATTATAAAGCCTTGGAGTGGGAGCACTATAGTCCTTCGCTCTCTAGGCAAACTCCTCGTGTTTTATTAACGCCAAGAGATTTTGAATACGATGGTTACACGGGAAGTAATGCTACCTGGAAAGAGGTAGGAGCTTTTTGTAAAGCCTTGCTTTATGAAGAAAATGAGTTGACTGAGCAGACTAAAATAGATTTAGATAACATTAAAAATGAAGCGAGTGATGAGAGAGATCTTACCAAACACGTGTATGAATATATGCAGTCCAAGACACGTTATGTGGGTATTCAAGAGGGCATAGGTGGTTGGCAGCCTTTCCCTAGTTTGACGGTGGACGAAACGGGTTATGGCGACTGTAAAGCATTGTCGTATTATACTAAAACGTTGCTCGATTATGTCGGTGTAAAATCCATTTATACGGTAATAGGTAATGGAAGTGTGAAGATAAAATATGATGACTTCACCTCCAATCAAACCAATCATGCGATTTTGTGTGTTCCATTTAGCGAAGATACGGTATGGCTAGAGTGTACAAGTCAAATTACACCGTTTAACTTTTTAAGTGCCAGCAGTAAAAACAGAAAAGCATTATTAGTCACTGAAGATGGTGGTCGTCTGCAATATATACCACAAAAGGTAGAGAATAAACGTGAAAGAGTTTCCGTGATGTCGCTTCAGTCTGATGGTCGCCTATTGTGTGATAACACTTTAACCTATTATGGTAAGTTTTTTGATGACAACTTGTCTTTGAGTACTCTATCGCCTAAAGAGCTTGATGAATACTTGCAAAAAAACACTCCCGTGAGTGATATTGAGATTAAAGAGTGCAGTGCCGAAATGGACAAGGACAACTTTGTACTTAAGGTTCATAATAATTTTTGTGCCGCCAATAATGCCACCATTGCAGGAGATCGCATTTTCGTAGATTTAAGTCCTTTTGCTCAAATTCAAACCATTAAAAAACAAAAGGAGGAACGTCGTTGTGATGTGGTTTTAACCTGGAATAATACCTATCAAGACAGCTTAGAGTTGATTATTCCTGAAGGTTATGCTGTGGAATTCTTACCTGAAAACCAAGAGCAGGAGAATGACTATGTGGATTATTCTTTCCAGGTGAAGGTAGAAGATAATAGAGTGATTGTTGCGCGGGAATTTAGATCTAAAAAAGGAAAATTCGGCAAAAAGTATTACGGCGACTTTGTTGACACTTACAATGATATAGCAAAAAACGATAGGTGCAAAGTGTCTTTTAAGAAGCTATAATCCCACATTGTGGTTTTTATTTTAGTAGCTTACTGCGAATAATAAAATGTTCTTCAACTAAATGCCTCGTAGGTTTACCTGAGGTTGTTGACTATCTTTCAAAGAATTCATTAAAACCATTGTTATGATGAAGCGTTGTATCGTAATAAGTGGCGCTATCCAACCCGACTAATATCTTCCAATTGATGTTGGTTGCTTATCCCCGTTTATAGATATCTTCTAGCCCCGTTACATTTTTGATGGTGATGTCTTTTCCATCTAAGGTGATTAAACCTTCTTTCTCGAATGTCTTTAATAATTTCACAGCACTTTCTGTAGAGATGCCAGCAAATTCAGCAAGGTCTTTTCTGCTCATAAGTTGAAAAATATGAGGTGTCTTTTCTTTGTGTTGATTGATGTTAAGTAAGGCTTTTGCTAAACGACCATTGATTTGAGTATATATTATGGATTGTAGTGTGGAATAAAGGATAGCATTTTTTTCAGCATAACGTTTGAATAAGCTTAAACCAAAAGCGCCATTTTCCTCTATGATTGAAGTGAGCCCTTTTTTTTCTATCAGTATCGCTTGGCAATCACTTAATGTGCGCGAAGAATAGTCAAAGGTACGGCTTGAGAAAATTGATGATAATCCGATAAATTCCCCAGGATGTATAATGTGTAAGTTATAATTTTTACCTCCCTTATGTTCTACATATTGCATCGCTACTCCGCTTATTATAAAGAGAATATACGAAGCAAAACTACCCTGTTTGGTGATGTTATCGCCCGCACGGAATAATACTTGTGTTCGACTCTCTTTGATTAGATTTAACTCGTCTGCATTTAACGCTTGAAAACAAGGCGCTTCTAAGTTGCAGATAAAGTTGCTGTCGTTATTATTGAGTAATTTCATTTATATCTTTCTGAGTAGTCGTTGATAGGTGATGAAAGCGTTTTCCGCTTATCGTAATATGCTGTTTTATTTCTTGTAAGGGTTCTTTCCTTTATTAGTCTCTGATTTAAAGAATGATAAGGTTTTGCTTCTTTTATTCAATGACAAAGATAGGATTTAATCAACAAAAAAGTTGTTGTATCTCAATTAGAAGTCGGATAGATGCCAATCCTTATTCTTCGGAAACTATTTCCATGTGTTCTACTTTTGCATCAGTAAATATGAAACAATAAAAAACACGACTAAATACCTTAGAATATGATGGAGAAAATTATAATAGTTGGAGGAGTAGCAGCCGGTGCTACAGCAGCAGCAAAAGTACGACGTTTATCGCCAGATGCAGAAATTATGATGTTAGAGGCTGGTCCCGACATTTCATTTGCTAATTGCGGCTTGCCCTATTATATAGCGGGTGATATTAAGAACCGTTCTTCTTTAATTTTGCAAAGTCCTGAGAGTTTCAAGGATCAGTATGATGTGGATGTTTATACTCACACTTTAGTAACGGCTATTGATACGGTTAATCATACTGTGAAAGCTCTTAATACGGAGAGTGGTGAGCGTCAGAATTATTCTTATACCAAACTTATTTTAGCCCAAGGAGGTCGTCCTATAAAACCAGAATTGCCTGGTGCAGATATGGATCACGTATTTACCCTTTGGACCTTGAGTAATATGGATGCTATTAGTGTGCATCTGGAGGAGAAAAAACCCAAACATGCCGTCGTTGTAGGTGGTGGTTTTATTGGCTTAGAAATGGTAGAGGCTTTAGTTAAGCGTGGATTAAAAGTCAGTGTTGTGGAAAAAATGCCTCACGTTATGGCTATGATGGAGGCTGAAACGGCAGGTTTTATTGAACGTGAGTTGCGTTCTTATGGTGTTGGCGTTTATACTAATGCTGGTGTCACTGAGGTGAAAAAAGACGCTGTGGTATTAGATGATGGTCGCCGTATTGACGCAGACATGGTGTTGATGTCTATAGGGGTGCGTCCTACGCTTCAGTTGGCAAAAGAAACGGGACTTGAGATAGGAGAAGCTGGTGGTTTGTTAGTGAATGATTTGCTTCAGACTTCGGATCCTGATATCTATGGTGCTGGTGATATGGTAGAGTTAGAGCATAGGGTGCATGGCAAAAAGGTACGTATTCCTCTTGCTGGACCTGCTAATCGACAAGGTCGTATTGCTGCAGAAAATGCGTTAGGTGGTCACCATAAATATAAAGGATCTATCGGGACTTCTGTCGTTCGTGTTTTTGAAGCTGTGGCTGGTATTACTGGGCTTTCGTTGAAGCAAGCTAAGTTAATGGGCTTCGATGCAGATGCTGTGGTGGTGCACAAAGAACATCACACTTCTTATTATCCTGGTTCAGAACCTGTCACTGTTATGCTCGTTTTTGATAAGAAAACAGGTGTTGTGTTGGGTGGGCAGACTGCTGGTTATAAGGGAGCTGATAAGCGTCTGGATGTATTAGCTACTGCTGCGGCTACTCAGATGACTGTCTCTGATTTGTCGGATATTGATTTTGCTTATTCTCCACCTATTGGTACTGCTAATGACGCTATTAATATGGCTGCTTATACGGCAGAAAATAAGATGTCGGGGTATAGTGATTCCATTACAGCAGACGAATTGGATGAATTTGTTGTTGGAAAAGACCTCGTAGTTCTTGATGTACGTGATATCTTCTCTTTTGAGAAAAGTCATATCATAGGAGCCTCTCATATTCCTTTGGATTTGTTGTCAGAACAGTTGTCGGCAATTCCTCAGGATGTATCTATTTTAGTTTATGATGAATTTGGAAAGAAAGGACATCAGGCGTTAAGAACGTTGCGTAATGCTGGTTTTAAGAATGTAGTCAACTTATCAGGAGGACACGCTTCTATGCAACGTTTTGAGATGGCTGTTGGGTACAAAAATGTTTCTTTAGAATTATTACCTATAGAGGAAAGAACGATAGGCGAAGAGGTCGCTGTTGAAGAAGAAGTTGTTGCTAAAGAAGTCGTTGATGAGGCGCAATCCGTTATTGTAGATGTGCGTACTCCTGGCGAATTTTTCAGCGGTGCGGTGCCTAATGCCATTAATATTTCTTTGGATGATATTATGGGTGGTAATTTTGATTTAGGCGAGAATATGGATAGGGATATCACGGTATATTGTGCTACCGGAGCCCGATCGGCTTATGCTCAGCAAGTATTACGTCAGCGTGGCTTTACTAGTGTAAATAATGGTGGCGGCGTAGCGGCTATGATGTCGCGTTATTAAGAAAATCTTATTAGATTAGTTATTTTAGATTGTTAAGGGTCTATTTTCTGTAGTGGGAAATAGATTTTTTTTTATTTGGGCGAATGGCCGGGCTATCCACTATACAAGCTACTCCATAGTGCTCAGTGGCGTAGATGCTGTGCGTGGGGCTCATAAAATCGCCTCTCGAACAGCGTGAGATCCCGACGCTAATATTTACACATTCTTCGGGACTCAGCATACGCCACTGGCACTCTGCAGCACCTTGTGCCGTTTCTATCCCTATCGCCTACTCCAGTGAGTTTTGTGCTGACTTTTTATGTGTCGTTTTTAATAAACTTAGTCCTATTTTAGATTCGGTAACAGTTTTAAGTCAGGTTAATATAAAAATCCAAACAACCACAAGGGGATTTTATGGCCCAAGCCTAGCTCTATATCATCTGCAGCCACGTAGGCATTATCTTCTCCTTTTAGTTGATCAAAACCTTTGTTTTTGCCACCTATTTCAAAAGTGATTTTATGGTCAATCAAGAAATCGGATGTAGGGCTGTAATTGACCTTGTGCCGTGTTTTGAGTTGTTCAGCAAAGAAGGTTTCACGCAAAGTACCTATGTTGGGTTGGTCTTCACATAAAGCATACATCAAATTCGGATTGCCAAGATAAATCTTTTCTGGCTTTGTGAATATAGAATCACTTTTAGTGGGACTGCTGAGCATGTGTATGAGCTCTGCCCGTTGTAAAATGTCTAAGTACCTCAGTGTGGTCTTGCGGTCTATTTCCGTTTTGCTTGCCAACTTGCTGATGTTGGGTTTAAAAGGAACGATGTCGCTGATTAATTTTAAGAGGCGTTTGAGTTTTATGATGTGATTGTAATCTGTAGGCGTTATGGCTGGGAGATCCGTTTCCAAAGTTAAGTTAATCACATTATGTAAGCGTTCGTGGTATTTATTCTTACTGTCTTTGAAAAAAGGCAAAGCACCATATTTCAGGTATTCTTTAAATACCTTAAGGGGTTTTATCTTCTCACAGATTTCTCGACTTATAGTCTTGTGATTTAGCAATATATCTTCCAAGCTATAGCTTGAAAAACTAATGTTGTATTCCAATGCAATGTATTCTCTTAGGGACATTGGCGCTAGTGTGTAGCTTGATAGCCGACGACTCAGGTCGCCCTTGCCTTTGTAGAGCTCGAGCATCGACGAGCTACTGAACACAATCTTTACCTCGGGGTATTCATCGTAGATGTTTTTGAGTTCGATAGACCAGTTAGGGTATTTATGCACTTCATCCAAATACGCTGCTTTTCCCCCTAGTTTCACAAAGGAATCTATGGTATCCAGCAAGGTGTATTTGGTGAAATAGGTATTGTCAAGGCTCATGTAGATACCTTCGTCACTATAGCCGTAATTCTCTTTGAGGTGTTGTAGCATTAGTGTGGTTTTGCCAGCACCACGGCTTCCGGGTATGGCAATAAGGCGATCGTTCCAATCAATCTCCGGTAATAGATAACGGGTGAAAGGAGTTTTTAGGTTGTTTAACCTCTTGTTTGAATAGGCAAATAATGTTTCCATGATGATAGTTGTGGAATGTGTTACTGCAAATGTATTAAATAATGTGGAGAGTGAACAGCATAATGATATATAAAATGTGGTATGGAAACCACAAAAACAAAATTCTGCACGAAAGCTTCATTAAATCAGGCGGTTGTGTAGATTTATTTTGTCCTGAGTATAGAAAGGAGGGATCTCGTTTTAGTGTTTACGAATGAAATCCCTGGAATTATGATGTTATTTTATGAATTTTTCGGAAGTATCTGTCGATGAAACAATGTAAATTTTTAAGATATCTCATCTTGAAGATTTTTATAAATACCGACCAGTATAACTCTCTTTATTCTTTTTTAGATCTTCAAGCGTTCCTTCAAATAGAATGTGACCACCCGCATTACCTCCGTCAGGGCCTATGTCAATAATGTGATCGGCCATTTTGATGACGTCAGCGTTGTGTTCTATGACAATAATAGTGTTGCCTTTATCTACGAGGCGGTTGAGGACATCAAGCAATACCCTAATGTCTTCAAAGTGAAGGCCTGTTGTAGGTTCGTCAAGAACATATAATGTTTGTCCCGTATCTCGCTTAGCCAATTCTGTGGCTAACTTAATACGTTGAGCTTCGCCACCTGAGAGTGTTGTAGATGGCTGACCTACGTGAATGTAACCTAATCCTACACTTTGTAATGTTTGTAATTTACGGTGTAAATTAGGGATGTTTTTGAAAAATGGAACCGCCTGATTGATGGTCATATCTAAGACATCAGCTATCGATTTTCCTTTATAGCGTACTTCAAGAGTCTCGCTATTATAACGTTTTCCTTGACACACTTCACAAGGGACTAGTACGTCAGGGAGAAAATTCATTTCTATGGTTTTATAACCATTGCCATCACATGCTTCACAGCGACCGCCTGCTACATTAAATGAAAATCGGCCTGCTTTATAACCTCTTATTTTAGCTTCTGGTAATTCTTGAAATATCTTTCGAACATCCGAGAATATACCGGTGTAAGTAGCCGGGTTCGAGCGTGGTGTACGTCCTATAGGCGATTGGTTTACATCTACTATTTTATCAATATGTTCTATGCCTTCTATGCTATCATAGGGCAAAGGTTTGGTCTCTGCACGGAAGAAAAAGTGGCTAAGAATAGGTTGAAGTGTTCCGTTTATTAACGTCGATTTTCCACTTCCTGATACGCCAGTGACACAAATGAATTTGCCTAAGGGAAAGTGAACGGTTACGTTTTTTAAGTTATTACCTCTTGCATTGTGCAACACGATTTCTTTACCATTACCTGGACGTAACGGTTGATCTCTTTTTATGCTAACGTCGCCATTCAGATAATGCGCCGTAAGTGTGTCTTTTTTTACAAAATCTTCAGGTGTGCCTTGAGCCACTACTTCTCCGCCATGTATGCCTGCTTTAGGACCAATGTCGATGATATAGTCTGAGGCTAACATCATTTCTTTGTCATGTTCTACTACGATGACCGAGTTGCCTATATCACGTAAGTGACACAGTGATTCTATCATTTTATGATTGTCGCGCGCATGCAAACCAATAGAAGGTTCATCTAAGATGTAAAGGACGTTAACCAGCTGAGAACCAATTTGTGTAGCTAGTCGTATGCGTTGACTCTCACCACCTGAGAGTGTTGCAGAGCTACGGTTTAGTGAGAGGTAATCTAAACCCACATCGGTCATAAACACGAGGCGTGTCCGTATTTCTTTTAGTATTTCTTTAGCTATTGGTAGTTGGCGTTTGCTTAAATGTTCCTCTATGCCATCAAGCCATTCCTGTAATTCTAATATGCCCATCTCTGCCACTTCTGAGATGTTTTTGTCGTGCATCCGAACCCATAAAGATTCTTTCTTTAATCGTTGACCATGACAAGAAGGGCAGGCAGTGGTTGATACAAATTGTCCGGCCCAGTTGCGGGCTTTCTTCGATGTTTTGTTGTCTTTTTCAGAACGAATATGTTTTACTATGCCATCATAGGTCACCTGATAGCTAGAAGAACCGCCAAGGGGTGTATTCTTTAAACGAATAGATTCAGGTGATCCGTTGATGATGATATCTAAGGCCTCTTCGGATATTTTTTTTATCGGTGTTTTTAAGGTGAAACCATGTCTTTCGCCCAATGCTTCAAGTTGCCAAAAAATGATAGCACTTCTATATTTTCCTAGTGGAAGAATGCCGCCGTCATAAATGTTCTTATTACGGTCTGGCATTATTTTATCATAATCGATATCGGTTACGGTACCAAAGCCTTTGCAAGTAGGACATGCGCCGTGAGGTGAGTTGAAAGAGAAAGAATGAGGTGCTGGTTCGTCATAGGAAATGCCACTTGTGGGGCACATTAAGCTGCGGCTAAAGTGACGCGTCGTTTCTTCTCCTTTGCGCAGAATCATACAGCTTCCTTTTCCCATCTGTATGGCTATCTTTACCGCATCTTTTAAGCGTTTTACTGTTTTTTCTTCTTCTTTAACAATGATACGATCGATGACCACTTCGATGTTATGTACTTTATAGCGATCTACGCGCATACCATGCACGAGTTCTTTTACTTGCCCATCTACTCTGATGTGAACGTAACCACGACGTATGGTTTGTTCAAAAAGTTCTTTGTAATGACCTTTTCTTCCTTTTACTAATGGCGCTAAGATGTAAATGCTATCTCCTTGATAGTCTTCGTTGATAAGCTTGAGTATCTTATCATCGGTATATTTGATCATCTTCTCTCCTGTTTTGTAGGAGTAAGCTTGTCCTGCACGGGCATACAATAGGCGAAAGAAATCATAAATTTCTGTTGTTGTTCCTACGGTAGAGCGTGGGTTTTTATTCGTTGTCTTTTGCTCAATGGAGATGACAGGACTTAATCCTGTAATGCGATCTACATCGGGGCGTTCCATGTTGCCAAGAAAACTACGTGCATAGGCCGAGAACGTCTCGATAAAACGACGTTGTCCTTCTGCGAAAATAGTATCGAAGGCTAAAGATGATTTTCCACTGCCGCTAAGGCCTGTGATTACCGTCAGTTTATTGCGCGGTATAGAGACATCAATATTCTTAAGGTTATGGCTGCGAGCGCCAAAGACCTCTATTTGATTGGTACCATCTGATGAAATGGTCTCTATTGCGGTATGTTCTTCTTCTTTTTTTGACATGGTTTGCAAAATTACTCTAAAAGGCTGTGATAGCCAATTTTGCTACACTCCAAATTGCATTAAAATCTTACTATCTTTGTAATACTTTACAATGCTCTTACTATGACTATCTCACAAACGGCAGATCGTATCATTTCTAAGTTATAATTAATTTTTTATTCTGAATGAGGATTTATTATCGGTATTTCTTTCTCTCACCTTTTCCTAATTTCTTACTGTAGGCGGAATCTTGTAGCTCGTTCAATTTCTCAGATGAAGTTTAACTAAGTCCGATGATAGATCTCATGTATGTTAATGAAAAAACCCCCATCAAATGGTATAACGGTTTGATGGGGATTTCGATTAATCAATTTGTTAAGTTAACCTTTGCTACTTAATTTTAAAAGGAATACGCATGGACAAACTAATATTGCGTCCTGGATTATAGTATCCTTGTGATTTTAAGGTGGACAAATGATCGTAATATTGGGTGTCAAACAAATTATTAGCCGATAGGTTAAATACTAGCGTTTGCTGGGCAACCAATACTTCGGCATAAGCACTTATGTTGATTAGTGTATAACCGTCAGTTGTGGTTTCGTAGGGCGATGGATTGTTTTGTTTTAGAGCTGTTAGTGCTGACAATTTGATGGATGGTTTTTGCAAAAATCCTAATTTGTCTTGTTCAGCTCTTAGCTCATAGCGAAACTTATGTGCAGGGATGTAGGGGAGGTATTCACCACCATCTTCTTTGCCTATCACCATAGCATAAGTGCCTTGGAAATGTAACCAAGGTAAGGCTTTGGGGTGAAAATGAAATCCAGCTTCGCCACCATAAAGCGTAGCATCCGTTTGTGAATAATAATACTTATTTACACCATTTGACGTGGTATCGGAGGACGGAGAGATGTAGATGTAATCATTGATACGATTATAAAAAGCGGCTACATCAAAGGATAAAAGTTCTCCGTGATAATGCATAGAGAGGTCTGTTTCGTAAGAGTTTTCTGCTGATAAATCGGCATTTCCTATTTCGTAGCGACTGCCGTGCATTCCATTAGAGGTTAGTTCTGATAAGTTGGGCGCCCGAAATCCTTTGGCAAAATTGGCTCTAAACATCATTTTTTCACTTGTATGATACGTAGCACCTAGTGATCCGTTAAAATTTGAATAATCTTTATTGACAGGAGCGTGATATGAGTTTGACGATATATCACCTAGGGCTTTGGTGTCCGTATTGCAAATGTCGTATCTCACTCCACTTTGCACTTTTAATTGATCAAAAAAAGTATATTGAGCTAATGCTAAAAACCCTAAATTGTTGAGGTCTGCATCAGGCAAAAATTGTGAGGTTCTGTTGTTGAGATTTTTATTGTTTTGAGTCATTCCTTGCAGACCAATAATAAAATTAGATTGTTCATTGGAGGGTAAATGCAACTTGGATTCATAACTTATGGTGTTCAGATTCATCTCTATAAAAGGTTCATCGAGCGTGGTTTGTAGTTTACGCAACGCATTCTGATAGCTGGCATTAATTTCCCACTTCAATGCGCCAAAGTAAAGTGCATTTTGAGAAGATAACAATTGGTGCTCAAGGTCCTGATACCAGTTTTCAGTTTTTCTGCCACGCTCAGTAATCAGCGCGGTAGCAGGAGGAACAGCCATTCCCAGATCTTGTTTAAAGTAGTCGTAATAGAGTTTAAACGTTCCAACTTGTCCAGTAAATCCTGTATTGGCATTGAGGCTTTTTTCATTAAAGCGTGAGTTAGGTACATAATCTCCACCGCCTTGCAAATAGTCAGAGTGGGTTTTATGCCCTAAGCGGATGCCTCCAAAGAATTTTTCAGAAGCTCCTTTCAATCCTATACTGTTGTTCATTCCCAAAGTGTTAGAGTGCAGTTGCAGACGGTAGTCGCCACTGAGTTCGCCCACAGGTGCAGGTTTTTCTTTGATGAAATTAATAACCCCACCAATGGCATCTGATCCGTAAAGTAAGGACGCTGGACCTTTAATGATTTCCACACGTTCTACCGCATTATCATCCACACCTAAGGGATGATCTTCACTAAATTGATAATTTTCGATGCGCACACCATTGTTCATGACCAAGATGTTATTCATCGAAAGACCACGGATGACGGGTTTCGATACGCCTTGTCCTTTGGCAATCATATCTACGCCTGGTACAGTACTTAATGATTCCATCAAATTTGGACTTCCAGAGAGTGCAATCGATTCTTTGTTTATGGCATCAATTTTTACTGCATTCTCATGTTGAGAACTCACGTAACCACCCGATACTACCACTTCTTGTGATTGAATGATGGCAATGCTCAGTTGTGCATTGGTTTCTGTAGTGGGAGCTGATATATCTAAGGTTTCAATCTCCGTATTATACCCAACAAAAGAGAATTGAATGTTTACCTTGCCGTTAGGTATATTATGTAATAAATATTCACCATTTTCATTGGTTATAGTGCCTTTATTGAGTTCTGGCAGAGATACTACAGCACCTATAAGTGGAGCCTTGTTATTATCTATAACACGACCTTGAATTTGGTTTTGAGCGTTTACTTTTGCTAAAAGAAACAGCACAAAGAAAAGAGTATATATCTTTTTCATAAATTTAATAATTTCTTGCAAACCTACTGGTAAATAGGGGTGCAGGGTATCGCTATTAAGTTATAAGTTTTTGATGCTAATCCTAAACCTGTCAGTGTTAATAAACCTAACAGCGTTAGCATAAGAAAACGTTTAACTTAATAATGAAAAGTTAAGGATGAACAGAAGTGAGTCTGTTAAAGCCTTTTAAACTATCGTTTAATGTATTGTTGAACTAACAGTAAATAGTTCATTTAGATGGAGATAGGGGGTGCTCTAGAGCTTTTGTGCGGGAAAAAGCGTTGGTATTCTTGTGTGGGTATGATGCTACCAAATACATAATTGCGCAGGGGAATTTCTGTTCTGTAAAAAGGAGCCTGGGGTAAATCGTTGATGGCAAACTGAAATTCACATAGCGGACAAGCTTCGCTTTTTACATTAGTATTGCTTTCCTGATGATGATACGCTACAGAGTAACTGTGTCCCGTATATTTAATATTTAGCCTGTGATGCCTAAGTACATGAAGGGGTTGCAGCGTTAATGGAAGTAAAAACGCCAATAGCAAGAGGTAAGCAATATGTTGTTTGGTTCTTGTCATTTATTCGGATAAAGCCTTACAGTTGGCGCATATTCCTTTGATGATTACTTCTATTTCGTCTTTAGAAAATCCTTTTGGTAGAGCGTATTGTGGTGTAGGTGTGCTTTCCATACATCTTACACTATGGCATTGCTTACAATAGAAATGTGCATGTTCTTGTCGGTGTGTTATGTCGTTGTTTAAAGCGTATTTTACCCAATGGTTATCGATTACTATTTTATGCAAAATATGGCATTCTTCCAGTGTCTTGAATGAACGGTAAAAGGTGGTTCTATCGTAGTTGCCTTGTAGCTGTTCCTTGATTTCACTTTCCGATAAAGCTTCGTTAGCTGCCTTTACAACATCTATAATGCCTTCGCGACAGCTTGTGCGTTTCAGTTGGTATTGTTTTAATATTTCTTGAGCATTCATTAATGCAAAGATATTTCAAATGCAACAGCGTTGCAAGTGTTCGTTGATTTTAATTTTGTATTGTGGGGGTAATTCTTTGTAGCTTGCTGCGAAAAATAAAATGTTCTTTAACTTAATGCCCTTTTTTTTGTGTGAATAATAAGGGGGTGAAATTCGGGGATTGTTAGAGTTGTAAATTATGCGTTATTGTAGAGGTCGAGATGTAATAAAATTTTGAGAGTGTCTTTTAGTGTCAGGAACTAAGTTATTTTGAGGTAATAACTGGTGTCGTGTTGTTTAGTGTGGATATCTCTTAATGATGTGACTTAATGTTTTTACGTAAAATAACACCGTCCCGATGGGACTTTTGTTTTCATTAACTATTGTTTAACTACCATTGGCTATTTCGGATCGTTTTGTGCCAGTGATTTCGGTCAGTCTGTGCCAGTGATTTCGGTTCAAACTGTGCCACTAT
>CBFIII010000014.1:0-64459 GCA_965662645.1 Bacteroidales bacterium | reverse complement strand
CCATAGCCTTTCTTTTTTCTTAGCGTTCCTCAAATATGAGAGGGATTTTCAGTGCCCTCGAATTAATTCCGGCTTTTTTTATGATTAGATTTTATAATTTATTCCATCAGCTCATCAATAATGTTATGTACCTCCTCTTCAGTCTCGCGTAATTTTTTCTTACACTCAACAATTAAGACGGATAAACGCTTTACTTTCGTAGAAAGTTTATCAACATCAACATCTTCATTTTCAATTTCTGACATAATCTTTTCCATCTCATCAAGAGCGGAATTATACGAAAACTCTAAATCCATAATTCTTATATTCTATTTTCAAAACACTAAAATACAACAAATACCGAAATAAATCCAACATATTTCGAACCAACAAATCCTTGTTATCCGAGGATCATTAAGCTTTATTCATCATTTTATCTTGACGACGTATAGACTCTTCGTGAATAGTAGTAAGAACCTCTTTAACAAAGATTTCACTTAAACCCAATTCTTCTGCCTGAGAAGCACGTTTTGTTAAAATATCATCAAAACGACTCGTCTGTAAAATAGTCATATTATGCTCTTTCTTGTATTGACCAATCAAAGAAGAAACACGCATACGCTCAGAAAGCATTTCAAGCAAATTATCATCAAGTTGATCTATTTGCTTACGCAAATCACGTAAATCCTCAGTAGAATCCTTAGAGTCGCGCAAAACAAGCTTAGAAAGAATATAATCTAATGCTTCTGGCGTTACTTGCTGAGAAGCGTCACTTAAAGCTTTATCTGGATTAATATGTGATTCAATCATTAATCCATCGAAATTCAAGTCAAGAGCCTGTTGAGAAATAGGACCTATTAATTCTCTTTTACCGCCGATATGACTTGGATCACAAAAAATAGGCAAATCACGCACTTTACGTCGCAATTCGATAGGTACATGCCATTGCGGATCATTACGATAAAGCTTTTTCTCATACGTTCCAAAACCACGATGAATAGCTGCAATACGTTTTATTCCTGATTGATTAATACGCTCAATAGCACCAATCCATAAATCCACATCTGGATTAACTGGATTTTTAATCATCACAGGAATATCAACACCTTTCAAAGCATCAGCGATTTCCTGAACAGCAAAAGGATTAACAGTAGTACGAGCACCAATCCACAATACATCTATCCCATATTTAAGGGCATCATAAACGTGATGCGCATTCGCCACTTCTGTACCTACATACATTCCTAATTCTTCTTTAACACGGCGCAACCAAGCCAAACCTTCTACACCAACACCTTCAAAAGCATTAGGGCGAGTACGAGGCTTCCATATTCCAGCACGAAAAATCTGAACACCTTGACTTTTTAGTTGTTTAGCCGTTTCCATAACCTGTTCTTCGGTTTCTGCACTACAAGGACCTGAAATAATAATAGGTCTATCAGTCTTAAGACCCGGCAGAGTAAATGGTTGTAAATCTAATTCAATCATAACATTAGGTATTTATTATTTGTCAATTATTATATATTCTATTTTACTTAGTAAACAACTTTATATGCTGCTCCTCTCTCTTTTCCATCTTAGCAGAACTACCATCAAGAGTATGCCTTATCCTATTAGCATTTTCCATTAAAGCATACATTTGGGATTCATCATCTGCCACCACACTATTTCTAAATTCTTTGAGGTGAAAGATATAGTCATCCAATGATTCAACAATATATTTTTGATTTTGTTTAAAAATAGGTCCCCACATTTTAGGAGAACTCTTAGCAAGACGCACAGTAGAACGAAATCCACCAGAAGCCAAATCAAAAATAAGATCTCTATCATTTTCAGCCAATATGGCATTAGCTAAAGCAAAAGCCGTAATATGAGGCAAATGAGACAAATGGGCTGTTGAATGATCCTGTTCATCATCAGACATATAGGCGATGCCCATCCCTACAGCTTGATACATTTTTTCTACCATAGCTAAATGTATCGGCTTGCACTTCTCCTGATTACAAATAATAGTAATCTTCTTATCGAAAAGACCATCCAAAGCAGCATCAGGGCCTGAATTTTCGGTACCACTCATAGGATGTGATGGCACATAATTTTGACGATTAACATGGTTTTCCACTGACGCGATAATATTAACCTTGGTAGAACCAGTATCCGTAACGGTAGTTGTAGGACTCACATAATCTAATATTTGAGGCAAGAGCCTTTCTATAACGTCAACAGGAGTAGCCACAACAACAAGATCAGCCTTTTCAACGCCTTCTTTCAACTCCAAAGCATAGTCAACAATACCTAACTCAATAGCACGCGACAAATTGTCCTGAGAGGCATCAACACCAATAATTTCAGTGGCAAAACCCACCCTTCGCATATCTTTGGCTAAAGAACCACCTATTAAACCTATTCCAACAATAGTAACAATCATAGTTATTCGCTTTTAGAACTTATATATTCACCCAAAACTTTTAATTTCTCCGTTAATGGTATAATAGCATCAAGAGCCTGCTTATACCTCACATAATCACTATAAGTCAAATCTATATAAAATAAATATTGCCATTCTAAACCAAGCACAGGCAACGATTGTATCTTAGTTAAATTTATACCATAAAAAGATAATATAGTAAGCACTTTAGACAAACTGCCTTCTTCGTGAGGTAAAGAAAAAACTACTGAAGCTTTGTCTGATGAACTCCCCATATCTGCTTTATCAAAAGCAGATTGATGTCGTAAAACAAGAAAACGAGTAAAATTCTTTTTATTTGTTTCTATATTCTCTGCTAAAATATTAAGTCCATAAATATCAGCAGCTAGCTTCCCACAAATAGTAGCGACATGCTTTTGATTCTTATGCGCCACACGCTTAGCACTACTAGCCGTATCATCGCTCTCAACCATCTTTATCTTAGGATATTGGTTGATGTACTCTTCGCATTGTCGCAATGCCATAGGATGAGATTCAACAGAACGAATATCTTCAATAGCCACCCCTTTAGGCGCTGCCAAATTCTGAACAATATGCATTTTTATTTCTCCAACCACCCGCATTTCTGATTCACGCAACAAACTATAATTAGGAAGAATAGATCCAGCCACCGTATTTTCGATGGCAACAACACCCCATAACGAAGGATCTTGCTTCATAGCCGAAAATTGCGATCTAAACGTAGGACATTCCACGATCTCCACATCCTCATTAAAAAAATCACGCGTTGCAATATCATGAAAAGATCCTGCAATACCTTGAATTGTTACTTTCTTCATAAACTTAATAGCATAAAAAAATCCCGCTCTTATTAGAACGGGATTTTTATTATTATTCTTTGCTTTGAATTATCTACATAGAACTCCCGTTTCACTTCTGCCAGAAGTAAAAATAAAAGTAGTTGTATGTAAATATGTTCTGCATAATATTCTTTTTGATGCGACAAAGGTAAACCATTTGTTTAAATAATCAACAATGTTTTAAAAAAAGTCATCACATTAACTAATAAACAAATAAAGATATTTTATACTTTTAAAGCTAAATGACAGTCTGTTTCAATCGTTCATTTACTACAAAATAACGATTCAACTTTTTACGATAGGGAATAGAGATATAGTACTTTACAGTAAGGGTGGAAGTAAACAAACACTCCATGTTAGACTGAACACACTACCATCCTGTTGTAAATTGCTTTCAAATTGTATTTTTGTAGTGAGGTATTACAACTAGCAGCATACAAACATAGAGAAAAATTTAAAGACGATGGAAAGTCCAATATAAAACAAGTAATCATTATCAAAGATGAAAAAGTGATAAGGGTGAAAAGAAATCAACTTTCACAAAGCAATTACTTGGAATATTTCAAATAAAAAAAGTGCACACAGAAGCATACACCTTTTAGGGCTGAGATTGGACAACGTCCGCTCTCGCTGCAAATATAATACTTTTTTATTTTGGGGTGTGAATGGCTTGAAAATGTATTTCTGTAGTGAGGTATTACAACATAACAATTAGCAATAAAGCTTCTGACACCCTTGCCAATCACTAATATTTCCTATCAACTCGACACATACAAAAACTTGCACTCTGTTAGCATATTACCCTACCCGACATACAAAAAAAAGACCATCCCCAATAAGAGGATGGTCTCAAATTTCAAAAAATAAATCAAGCCCACAAAGGGGTAATTTACTCAAAGTTTTACCAAAAATAAAGCTAGCAATCGTTAAAACTTAAACCCTAACTTAAATGTGAACTGGTCACAAAAAGTAGTATTATAAGTATTAGCATCGTAAGCTTCAACGCCTTCCTGAAAGAAGATTTTCTTGGCATTATACATATACGAAGCAGTTTTTAATTCCACGCCTAAAAATACACCTTGTACAATATAGTAATCTAAACCCGTAACGATACTACCGCCCAAGCCATAAACTTCGCCTAAGCGTGGACCAGCAGACAATATTACGTTACCAGAATTATCTAAACCTTCGTATGCAGTAGCATATTCAGCACGAGCATACAAAAAGTTAAACTCAGCGCCAGCATAAGGATGCAAACGATCCAATTTAGTTTTAAAGTAATAGTCTGCACCTAAATCAAAATTAAATTGCATACGCGTTTCTCCTTCAATATCATCGTAAGACGAAAGATCAACCCCTGGCATAAATGAACGAGAATCATCATACACACCTTCGATATAGTCTTGCGATGGGGACGATGAAATCATACCACTACCTGCAATACGTGCAGCTATTTCTGTGGTAATAAAGTACTTAAACTCTATCCCCACACTATTGACCTTTAAGTTACCATTATTGTTTACGTTCTTATCGGTATAACGGTCGGTCACAGCATACGGTTGGTCTATTACTGTAGCTACTTGGTTATACTGACTTATTTCACCATACTGTAGGTCTGAATAATCAATGGCTTTACCAAAGCGCAAAGAAAACATCATCTCACCTTTTTGTGGAGCAAAAGACATAGTATCCCCTTCGGGCGACTGAGCCATAGCACCAGTAAAAAAGCCTCCTAAAAGTATAGCTAACGAACATAAACTTGTCGTTATTTTATTTTTCATAAGAATAAGCTTTAATTAAAATACATAAAAGAATTTAAAATAATCCCTATTTCCCTACAAATGAAAATAGAAATTTAAATTCAGGAAATACAATATGTATTTCCTGAATCATTTTATCATCTGTGCTTATTCTGCAGAGCGTGCCTCAATCAAAGCATAAATCTCAGCTGCCTCAGCATTTTTGATTTCAAGGTCAGCTTTTAATTTTACTAATTTTGCTTCTTCGATAGCAATTAATGCCTCCCATTGTACTTTGTCAATATCTACTAGCTTAGCAAGCAAACTTTCTTTTTCATCAATGTCATCTTCAAGACCAGCAATCACATTCTCAAGAGTTACAATCTGATCCTCAACACCAGTAAGTGCTGTCAACTGAGCATCAAGATTAGTATTGATATTCGAAAGACCAAGCCTTTCTGCCACAAGTGCGTCTTTTACATCAGTCATAACCGTCAAAGCATCATCCAATAAATCTTTTTCTTCAGATATTGAATCTACAGCTACTTGAGCTACTTCAGTAAGCAATACGGCTGCATCATACTCTGCTTTTACCTCATCGTAGTCTGCTTTAGCTATGTCCATCTTTTCTTGTAGGTCTGCCAATAGAACGTTTGTTAAACCTTCAACTTCTAAGTAAGCCACTACTTGAGCCACATATCCTTTTACTTGCATTCTCTCTTCAATGGATTTCTCTTTTCCAGCAATGAGAACCTTCTTACTAGAGATCTCAACTTCTTTTGTAGAAATAGCATCCTCAAAACCGACAATTTCATCTTCAAAATTAGATAATTGAGTCTTTAAGGTAGATAAACCATTAAAACCTGTCTCTAAGGTAGATAATTCATTATTCAGACTAGTTAATTCATTATTCAGACTAGTTAATTTAGCATTCAAAATAGTAAAAGTGTTATCTAAAATAAGCCATTGATCGACTAAAATCAACTTTTCATCATTCAGAAGGATTATATCTGCTAGAATAGTTTGAGCATCTGTCGATTTTTTTCCAATCAGTGCATCCCTAGCATCCTCAGCTGTTAAGTAAGTCACACCTGAAGCACCAACCGCATCTCGTTTTACTAAAGCCGCTTCTTGCGCACCCTCTGCCACTTTTTGTGTTGCTAGTGCAGAAGCTTTTCTTACTCGTAGAGCAGCTAAATCTGAAGTAATTCCATCTAGTTCAGTCAATAAACTTGCTTTTTCAACTTCTGCGTCTGCTACTTGAGCAGGCGTTGAACCAGGAGCATCAATTATGTTTTGTTGAGCTGGAATAAGATTATCTACAATGTCTGTAGAATCAAGTACAGGAGTGAAAATTTCTCCATCAAGTGAATTAACAATATCAATCTGAGCATTTATAATAAACTGTTGAGCACTAGCAGCAATGTCATAATTAGTATATAACGCCAATTGCTGATTCATAATGTCCTCTTGCTCGGCTATTTTCTGATCATAAAAATCATCTGACGCTGTACGAACGTCTTGCTTAGCGTCAATTTCGCCTTGCTTAGCGTCAATTCCATCTTGCTTAGCGTCAAGCAAAACTTGTTGTGCATCAACTTTCACTTGTTGTGCATCAACTTTCACTTGTTGTGCCTCAATTTCAGCTTCCTTTGCAGTTATTTCGGCTTCCTTTGCAGTTATTTCAGTTTCTTTGGCTGTTATTTCAGCTTGTTTATTTGGGATCGATTCATCATTAATTACAGCGATCTCCTCTTCGAGATCAACAATGTCAGACTCATAACCAAGGCTGTCTACCTTCAAAAGAGCTATTTCATCATCATAAGCTACAAGAGAAGTCCAAGTTGCACCAATTAAGTTAGCATATTGTAATACTCCGGCACCTTCAAGCCAAGACGGCTCAACATTTCTAGGAATACCATCATATACTGGGTTATTAAACCAAGTAATATATTCTGCCACATCAGAACCTTCAGAGATAAAATTATCAAAATTCTCAACGGCTTTTTGATAGGTATCTAGTTTTTCTCCCATTTCAGTGTTGAGAGTACTTTCAGCTAAACTAGCAATGTTATGATTATTCGTAACAGCTGTTTTTTCTATAGTTTTCGCACTAATCAAAGTTTGTTGCTGTACAATTTCGATATCCTTAGCATCTATTTGTTCATCTAATGTTGTCATACTTTTGGTATTAGCAACAATAGCATTCTGTATAGCATCTGGGTCAGTTAACTGGTCTTTCAAGACAGCTAATTCGCGCTCTTGTCTTTGTATATCAATCTCTAAGGCTGCAATTTGCTTATCCCATAAAGATTTTTGATTCGCATCCGATGTGGTATTCGTAAGCTTATCACTAGCTATTTGAGCTGTCATGTTTACAATATCATTTTGTAAAGCAAAAATTTCAGCATACTTGGTATCATAAGCTGTCACATAATCTGCTAATACCTGATCGTCTAGCATGTCAGCAGCTACAGCATCCTCAAGTGCCTTAAATGCTACTTCGTACGCTCTTTGATTATTCATCAAAAGAGTAGCAGCATCAATTTGAGCAAGTTCTATTTGATTAGCTAGTGCAGTCATCGCTACCTCATGATTTACAGAATCTTGGGCCATAAGATATGCATTCTTTTTCATGTCTAATGCATTCTGAGCTATAGCATATTCGTTCTGAGCTAATTGAAGAGATAATTTCTCAACCTCTAACTGAGCTTCAGCAATAGCTTGTTCAGTAGTCGCATGTAACTTTGCAAGTTCTTGTGCATTTTTAGCTGCTACTAAATCATTAGCCTCTATTGCTGCTGCTAGGATTTCTGCATTTTGAGCTGCATCAAAATCATCATCCGCTTGTGTTTTTGCAAGTATTAGTGCATTGTTAGCTGCTTCAAAATCATTCTCTAACTGTTTTGCATCATTTGCTAACTGTTTTGCATCATTGTCAAGCAACACACCAGCTGCTTCATTTACTAATTTTTGAGCTTCTGCATTTGTCTTAGCAATTGTTGCCTCATTTACTGCCGCAATAGCCATTTGAACTGCTGCTTCAGCAGCTTTATATGAAGCTGCTGCTTCGGCTTCAATAAGAACGGCTGCAGCTTCTGCATCATATTTTGAAGCTTGAGCTTCACGTAGGCTTCTAACACCTTCTGATTCTTCGTTTTTCACACACGAGGCAAAAAACATCACACCTGTCAAAAATAAGACAGTAAATAATTTGATTGTTTTCATGGTAATTTAATTGATTATTATTATTAGATAAATATTTAATATTATACTGCTTTACATTTCTCAAAAGCAATTAGAATACGACGAAATGTATGTAGAAGTTATAGTTTTGCTTTATTGAATAAATCGAGCCTAATAGACACCTTTGCTCTCATTAAGTTTACATAATCACATTCCTACTTTTTACACTATTTGTATGACTTTTTCCTTTTTTCGACTGCAAAATCTACGTTAACATTTCTGTTTAGAATAGATATTTATTAACCATTATAGATAATAAAAAAGCTGTTTTCAAGATTTAACCACCTAAATACCGACCTCAGACATAACCTACTCATCATTAATATAATGAAAACTGCAGTGATCAAAAATGACCATTATACTGGCTAGAATTGAAATTAGCGTGCAAAACTAAGTAATTTTTTATCTATCTCAAAATCAAACATTAACACTTTCACATATAACACATATTGTTTAGTTACAAACATCTCATTTACTGGCAATTACACGGTGTATAATTATTTACCACATTAGGCATCAAATAAATAAAAATGCAAACTCGGAGGATAGAATGGTAAATATTTTTAACAGTATAAAAAACCTTAGAAAATACAAGAAATTTCTTTTTCACATAATTAATCCAAGTTAATAATTTGCCTACTCCATCATATGCTTTTCAGCTTCCGCATTTACATTTATATTTAACAAAATAACATTTTACAAACAATCAAACGATACGACACAATTGCCAGGGAAGTCACTAAAACGACCGTTTAATGTAAAGACTACACCATAAAAATGTTTATAACAAAAAAACAAACAAGATCCCAAGGCATTCCTACCTTAGTATATTTACAGCCATCACCACAATTATGACGCAGTAAACGACTAGACAAATCTTGAGTACTACCGACATAATACCGATTTAACTTTTTACTATATAGGTATAGTACATTACAGTAAGGGGGATAAACAAAAAAGGTTGTCATAAGACAACCTTTTAAAATGTGGGCGAAGAGGGAACAGTTTATTCCGATGCATCGGAAAACCCCCGACCCTCCCGTATAAAAACGGGATGCACTCAACCAACTGAGGCTATTAGCTGCTCAATATAAACCCTGCTCTTTTTCTTCTTTATAAATAACTCGCGATTGACTGCTTCTTTTCTAGTACAATACGATTCTGAATAAACAAGATCCCAAGGTATTCCTACCTTAGTATATTTACAGCCATCACCACAATTATGACGCAGTAAACGACTAGACAAATCTTGAGTACTACCGACATAATACCGATTTAACTTTTTACTATATAGGATATAGGTATAGTACATTACAGTAAGGGGGATAAACAAAAAAGGTTGTCATAAGACAACCTTTTAAAATGTGGGCGAAGAGGGATTCGAACCCCCGACCCCTTGGGTGTAAACCAAGTGCTCTAAACCAACTGAGCTATTCGCCCTACTCATTAATGCTGCACCGTTTCTCTAATGCGGATGCAAAAGTAATAGATTTTTCTTTAACTCCAAATTTTAGAGTAAAATAATTACAAATTATTTTGTTTTTTTTTGAAGTGTAGAATTGACATTAATAATGTAATTTTGCAAACACTAAAATAAATGAATGGAAATTAAGCACCAAAACGTATCAGAATTACAAGACACTAGCATCTCCAAATTAGTGAAAAAATATTACTGGCCAGCTTTTACAGGAGCCATTATCAACACATTATACAATATAATAGATCGTATTTTTATTGGACAAGGCGTAGGAGCTGAAGCCCTATCAGGACTCACATCCGTTTTCCCAATTATGCTAATTCTTATGGCTTTTGGCATGCTTATAGGTATGGGATCTGGCGTTAGAATTTCTATCAACCTTGGGAAAGGAAATTTAAAACGCGCAGAACAAGTATTAGGAAATGCTGTGATGATGAGTATCATATTAGCCATTATATTATCCGCCATCGCCTTTGCCATTAAAGATCCAATTCTTGGGTTATTTGGGGTTTCACCTACAACATCACAATATGCCAATGAATATTTAAATATTATTCTTTTTGGATCCATTTTTAACATGACTGGATTTGCCATCAACAATGTAATACGAGCCGAAGGTAACGCCAAAATTGCCATGTATTCCATGTTAATAAGCGCAGGCATCAACCTCATCTTAGATCCTATCTTTATATTTGTATTAGATATGGGTGTAAAAGGGGCAGCACTAGCAACGGTCATATCACAATTTTTCCTTTTCATATGGGTCCTATATCACTTTGACAACAAACACTCTGTTCTAAAATTAAGATTAAAGAATTTCAAACCAAACTTTGAAATTATAAAATATATTGCTGCCATCGGATTTGCTCCATTTGCAATGCAAATAGCCTCTAGCGTTGTACAGGGGACTGCAAACACTCAATTAGTACGTTATGGAGGAGATTTGGCAGTAGGAGCAATGGGCGTTATCATGAGTGTATCTATGCTCATACTAATGTCTATATTTTCACTAAATATGGCAACACAACCCATCATTAGTTTTAACCACGGAGCAGGCAATCACAAACGCGTAAAAGAAACACTCCTATTATCCTTAAAAATAGCCACACTAATAGCCATCGGAGGATGTATTATTGTAGAATTTTTTCCTTTGGCAATAGCCAAATTATTTAATAATGAAAACACTGAATTTATAGAGATTGCACAAAGAGGCTTACGTATTTTCGCTATATTCTTTCCTTTGATTGGTTTTCAAATAATAGTCAGTAGTTATTTCCAATCCATAGGTGTAGCTTGGAAAGCAGCATTAATCTCATTACTACGACAAGTCATTGTTTTAATTCCCTTATTGATGATACTCCCCAATATCTTGAAATTAGATGGGGTATGGATAGCCTTCCCCTTAGCCGATTTACTATCAGCAACAGCTTGTTATTTCTTTTTAAGAAACGAATTAAAACGACTAAACGCACTAATCGCCACACAAAATATATAAATCATCACGGGGATTTAAAACCATTACAGGAATAGTGCTTTTTGCAATGACTCTACGCTCTTTGGGTCCAAATAACAGATCATCTAATCCGTATTCACGACTAGCAGTTATCATCAACAAATCAAAGCCATAAGCCGCTAAACGACAAGCCTCCAAATTAATATTAAAACTTGACTTTCGACCTGAAACTACACGATGTTTAACTTCATTTTTAGTTAAGAAATCAGAAATATGAGTTACATTTTTCCCAGCTCTAGAACCTTTATCACGAGGTTTCATAAAAGTAAAAGTAGCCTTAAAAACACGTGACAAACTACGCGCCCAAATTCCTTTTTCACGTTCTTCAATAAGAAAAGTAACAGGAATCAGCACTTTTTTTATAGTAAAAGCAATAGGATGTAGGGGAATAAAGAAATAAGGAATTCGCAATTCGCGACAAGCAGTTAACGCCCTTTGTAAGCCGCCATACTTCCTATCATTACACAACAATACCATAACACTGTCCTGCTCTTCAATGACAGCTCTAAGCCCATCAGAAAGGGGTAACGCTCTATATTGAGAATAATATTTAGACGTATTTTCTGATTGATACAATTTTTCATCAAAAAACAAAAGAGAAATTGGCTTATTATAAGCACTAGAAAGCAACTCAGCAAAAGATAATAAACTCTCAGGTAAAGAATGAAGAACAGGAACCAATATAGACTGAAGAGGTCCACTCATCTTACGATCAATTGTATTTTTCTTGACTTAAATAATTGCGCACATAATCTTCAACACCCTTTTCAAGCGAAGTCATAGGCAATGAATAACCTGCGTTATGCAAATGTGAAATGTCAGCACAGGTATAATATTGATACTTATCACGAATATCAAGAGGAGTATCAATAAAACGAATATCAGGATCCAGCCCCATAGCCTTAAATGTACTCTCCACTAATGATTTAAAAGTACGACCAGCACCATACCCTACATTATAAATACCAGATTCAGGTCTATTTTCCATCAGGTATTGAATCACCGCAACCACATCTTTAACATATACAAAATCGCGCGTCTGTTCACCATCTTTATAATTGGGATGATGTGAACGAAACAACTTCATACTACCAGTCTCTTTAATTTGAAAATAGGCATGTCTTACTACAGAAGCCATACGCCCCTTATGATCTTCATTAGGTCCATAAACATTAAAAAACTTAAGACCTGCCCAGAAAAAAGGTTTATTTTCTTGATTCAAAGCCCACAAATCAAAATCCTGTTTAGATTGACCATACAGGTTCAAAGGTTTTAAATCTGAGATACTATCAAGAGAATCTTTATACCCTAAAGTACCATCACCATAAGTAGCAGCCGAAGAAGCATAAATAAAAGACAATCCATAAGCTACAGACTTAGTCCACAACATTTTTGTATTATTCAAATTGTATTTCTCAAAGATCGCAGGGTCCGTTTCGGTAGTATCCGAACAAGCCCCCATATGAATGATAGCCTGTATCATCTGATGATTGTCATCAATAAAAGCTTCCAAATTAGAGAAAGAAACATCTCTGCAATCTTTACCTTTTAAATAAACACTGTCTGCCACACGAGAATCCAGATCAACAGCAACAAAATCTTTATATCCAGAACGATACAATTCACTAATAATATTACTTCCAATAAATCCGGCCGCACCCGTTACTATAATCATTATAAACTTTTTAATCAATTAATACTATTTAGCTAAACGCTCAATACGCTGTAATAAAGTAGGATGTGAAAAATAACAAAAGACATAAAAAGGGTGAGGTCTTAGGTTACTTAAGCTTTTCACTGATAATTTTTTAAGCCCACTAATCAAATGTTCCGCCCCATAATTATCTTTAGCAAAAGCATCTGCTTGATATTCATTTTTCCTAGAAAAAACACTCATTAAAATACCCAAGACAAAAGAAATAGGAGTGTATAAAATCATAAAAGCTAAAAAACTGATATGAAAAGAAGCACGACTAGCACCTAAAGCTTCACAAAGCATTTCGTTACCTAAAAACAAAGAAAGGATAAAAAACATCAAGCCCATATTAAGTAAGGACAAGAAAATACTTTGAAGAATGTGTTTCTTTTTTTGGTGTCCCACCTCATGAGCCAATACAGCAACAATCTCCTCCTCGCTAAGATCTGAAATTAAAGTATCATACAAAACAACACGTTTATGAGATCCAAGACCACTAAAGAAAGCATTTCCTTTAGTCGAACGCTTAGATCCATCCATAACGTAAATATTGTCTAGTTTAAAACCCACCTTTATAGAAAAAGCTTCAATTTTTTCGCGTAAGGATCCCGCCTCCAGAAGTGTTTGTTTATTAAATAAAGGCAGAATAATAGAAGTATAAAACATGGCCATTAAAATAGAAATCAAGGCAACGACACCCCAAGCAAAGAGCCAAAAATATTCTGGTGTCTTATTATATATCCATATAATCAAAGCCAATATACCACCACCTAAGACAGCACCCAACAACCAACCTTTAACCTTATCTAAGATAAACGTTTTTGTTGTCGTCTTATTAAAACCAAATTTCTCTTCGATATGAAAAGTAGCATACCAAGAAAAAGGAGTTCCAATCACATCAGCAACAATACCAATAACTGCAAAAAAGATGAGGGCTTGCAAAATAGGATGCGTCGTTATATTAACATAAATATAATTATCCCACCAACCTAACACACCCATATAAAGTACGAGTGCCGTGATGACAAAATTAAGATAAGCAGGATAACGCTCAAAACGATGATTCACTTTAGAATAATCTTGTTGACGTTTGTATTCTTTGTCATCATAGATACCCACAAGTTCTTGAGGCAAGATATTGCTCCACTGTGTTGTATTCAAATATCCCACAAAGCGTTCAAAGGCAAAATCAGCAATAAAAATGGCTAATATGATCCAAAGAATAGTAATAGCTGTCATATTTTTTTGTAATTAATTTACAGTTCCAGAAAGAGTAAAAGTCAGATTAGGTGATATTGGATCGTTAGAGATAATATTTATCGTTTTATACTGACGACCTCTTGTCTTTTCTGTATCAACAACGATTTGTATATCGGTACTCTCACCAACAGACAACTCACTTTTGGAAACAGCACAAGTCACCAACGAAGAGGTTGATTTCACCGCATAAACACGTAAAAGACTCTTTCCATCATTCTTAAGTGTTATGGTTTTAACCACCTTTTCTCCACGATTAACGGTGCCAAAATCCATTTTCCGAACACTCAGATTTGCTTTTGGAGCATTAGCACGCTCTGTAGCTGTCAGTTTAGAGAAATCATCAGTAATGGTAGCACTAACACGGAAAGCTTTATCAACTTTAACACCATCGACCCAACAAAAAACATCATCACTAACAAAACCCCAATCATTCTTTTTAGAAGCATCATAAACAAATTCCAACACCGATTCTTCACTTGGAGCAAGCACTCTATCCACAGATGTTAAATGTTCTGGCAAAGAAGGGAAAGTTACCTTAACAGGTTTTGATGTCGTATTCACAACTTCAATACCATACGTTTTCTTCTGTCCTTTAGTAATATTAAAAAAAGAAAGATGCGTCTTTTTTGCTCTTAGCACACCTATAGGGAAAGGGTATTTCTCATCTACAGTTTTCGTTCTCGGAATCACTTTTCCCGTGATACTCAAATAAAGTGTAACGGGATTGGAATTAGAAGAAACAGTAATAGTTTTTCTAAATGAACCTGGTCGATTACGCGGATTATACGTCACAGACAATTCACCTTTACCATTAGGAAGAATAGGATCTTTAGTCCATACAGGAGTAGTACACCCACAAGAGGCACGAACATTATGTATTTTTAACGGCTCTGTTCCAAGGTTGGTAAATTTAAAAACATAAGTCACAGGACCATCAGCTTCCTTTATCTCTCCGAAATTATGATCTTTACACTCAAAATTAATTTTAGGCTCTTTCATCTGAGCATGAGCTGCAAGAATACCTGCAAGCAGCAACACAATAGATAATACTTTTCTCATTATTATAATTTTTTATTTAATTCCATTTAAAGCATTCATAATATCCTTCATATTAGGCATCAAAATAATTTCTGTTCGTCTATTTTTCTGACGTGCATCGGCCGTATTAGCCGTATCTAAAGGAATAAACTCACCACGACCAGCAGCAGTAATACGCTCAGGATCTATACCTTGATTATCCAATAAGATTTTAACGATAGTCGTCGCTCTCTTCACACTTAAGTCCCAATTATCCTTTAAAACACCAGATCCATTATAAGGCACATTATCAGTATGACCTTCTATCGTAATCTGAATATCTTTATTATCGGCAAGCACCTGACTGAGTTCTTTTATGGCAGCTTGACCACGAGGATCTACATTCCAACTACCCGATTTGAAAAGTAATTTCTCATCCAAAGAAACATATAACAAACCATCCTTCATATGCACATTAAGACCATTACCCTGATATCCATCCAAAGCAGCCAACACCCTATCACGCAAATTACGCATCAAAGCATCTTTCTCGTTCAGTAACTTATCCATCTCCAGAATACGTGCATTACGCAATTCAATATCACGCTGAGCCTTATCTAAATCAGTAATAGCCTTATCAAGCTCATTGCGTTTATCTAACAAAGAAGACTCGGCAGAACTCAAAGCATCTTCTCGCGCCTGTAATGCATTCTGAAAATCTTGCAACTGACTCAATAAACCTTGGGTTTCCTTACTATTTCCACTCAATGCTTTTTGCAATTCAGACATCAGATCATCATTAATATTCTTTGTGGCATCATAACTATGCTGCAAACGATAATTTTTTTGAGCCAAACGAGTGGTGTCATCTGCAAGATTAAGACAACGACGAGAAAGTAAAGACTTATCACCTTCTAACTCCGACAACCTTGTATTGAGATCTTGATTGTCGGTTTTAAGAGCGTTGTTTATTTGCTTTGTCTTATCATATTGTTGCGACATTTGTTCAAATTCTTTAGCTGGAACACAAGCAGAAAGAACTATAAGAGCCATAAGATAAGCCGTGATTTTATATTTCATATTAGCCATTTTTAAGAGATTTTTTTAATATTATTTTAAAATTTAGCAGTCACCTTAAGATTAAATCGGCGACCAGTTAAGTAATTTGGAACAGGATATTGATATCCATAAATATCCGTGACCCAAAAGTAAGAGTTTGTATTTTGTATACCAAACAAATTAAGCACCTCAAAATCAATCCATAAACTTTTCACAACGCCTACTGCCATTTTATTACTAGCAATAAGATGAGACAAACCCCAATCTACACGTTGATAAGGACGCGACACCAAGGTCAGTTTACTCTTATCAGAACCAGGAGCACCAAAAGGTAATCCACCCCCAAAAATCATTCTAAGATGAGTTTTATATTTAGGATTACCAGGTAAATAATCTTGAAAAAACATGGTAAAGTTATACCGTTGATCGGTAGGGCGACGCACGTAATAAGATGTATTATCGAGCTTCTCCTTGGTACTTAGCAAAGACAACCCTAACCAAGAGTCAACTCCTGGCACAAATTCCCCAAAAATACGAGACTCTAAACCCACAGCATAACCTTTCGACATATTCTTTCCATAATACCTAATCCTCACATTATCGACATCATAAGGGATTAAGTCTGTCATATGTTTATAATACGTCTCAAAAGTATATTTAAACGGCCTATCCCACATCTTGAAAAAATAATCATAACCCAATACAAAATGAATCGACTTTTGCGACTTTATGTTTTTATTAATATCACCTGTTAAACTTCTAATTTCTTTATAAAAAGGAGCTTGAACATAACGACCTATAGCCAAACGCCAATAATGATTATCATTAGGAGCATAAACAATAGAAGCACGCGGACTCAAAGTAAGCTCATTATTCAGAGACCAATAATTATATCTTAGTCCATAATTAAAAGAAAATTTTTCCAGCTTATAAGCACTCTGCACATAACCGTGAGACCTAAAAGAAAGAAGATCATTATTCGTATTGTAATATTCAAAAAGAGACAAAGAGCCAGATTCTTGTGGCTGTGAATAACCCGATGAATCACGCATCACCCATTCATTAACATCATCATCTATACTTTCTGTTTGTAATGTAACACCCCAAGAAAGCAAATTAACACCAAATACATGGGATCCTTTAAAAGCTATTGCATTCACTTTAGCTTTAAGATCATTACGCGCATGCTGCATATAACCACCCGCCCCAATCTCCTGAATACTATCACCTTGAGTATCGGAACCTAAATCAGTATCCACTTCATTAATCCAATATTCACCTAAAATATCATAACTTTCACGTTCGTTTGTCATAAAAGAAGAAAGCGTTAATTGATATTCAGAGAGTAATGAAGGTGAAAATTTTAATGACAAAGCACCAGTCATCGTTTTAAAAGCATCCGTTTCCCAACCTTCAAAATACACTTTTAGTATTTGAGCATTATTATAGGTACCATATTCCGTTTCACGTGATTCTGGAATAAAATCATATTGATTATAAGAGTAGTTACCTAAAAATGACAAAGACCAATTATTATTAAAACGATAACGTAATAAAGTTTGATAATCTAAAAAAGAAGGATTATACTCCCCATCAGTATCCAAAGTATTCAAAAGATAGGTTGACGTTTTGTAACGCACGCCATGAAGCTGAGAGAATTTACCATTCTTAGAAACCGATTCCATATGCGCCGAAGCACCTAATAAACCAAGAGATACTGAGGCCTTAAATTCGGTAGGTTGACGGTAAGTAATATCCAAAACAGAAGACATCTTATCACCATATTGTGCATCAAAACCACCAGATGAAAAAGCAATATTAGACACCAAAGCAGGATTTATAAAACTCAAGCCCTCTTGCTGACCACTACGAATCAAAATAGGACGATACACTTCAATACCGTTAACATAAACCAGATTTTCATCAAAATTACCTCCTCTAACAGCATATTGAGAACTCAACTCACTAGTACTACTAACACCGGGTAATGTAGTAATTAGAGCCTCCACACCGTTTCCCGATGCATTAGGAACAATCGACGAAGTTTTAGCATCTAACTTATTCATTCTAACACTTTCGATACGATCTTCCTCTACCGTAACCGCTTCTATCTGTTGCGATACAGCATGCATAGTCAGTCTGATGGCATAATCTTCAACACAAGGTACAGTACGCGAAATAGAAGCATAACCAATACGAGAAAAAAGAAGCGTAACAGAATCCGATTGATGATAGTCGAATTGAAAATTACCATTGGAATCGGTAGTAGTACCACGCAAAACATTGCTCACTGCTACTGCAACAAGCTCAATTGGAGAGTCATTTTCATCCGTAATTTTCCCATATATACTCACTGCCTTCTGAGGAAATGCAGGATTTAATGCAAAAATCAAGAAAAAGATGGAAAGAAGAATTTGTTTTATCACACGTTTAAACATCAACGGAATTAGCGTTTATAAAAGGCCGTAAATTTCGTCATTTTAAAGCAGCCAATCAAGGTTTTTACTATTTTTATAATATAAATAGAAAACGCCATCTGTATAAAAATATTGTTTTCTTAATCTGTATTAATTATACATCAATTCTGGTATGATAAAATTTATTACATTTGTAGAATCATTATAAAAATAAAACACAATGTTAGGAATGTATATTTTAGGTTTTATGGGCGGTTATGAATGGATTCTAATCATTCTCGCTTTAGTTCTTCTTTTTGGTGGAAAAAAAATTCCAGAACTAATGAAAGGTTTAGGCAAAGGAATGAGTGAATTTAAAAAAGCAAAAAAAGAAGTTGAAGAAGCAGCAAAAGAAGACGAAAAATAAAAAAGTAGCCCACTAAAAAAAGAGGGCTACTTTTACAAATTTTAAATAATTATTTTATTTAAGCTCTTTACAAGCATTATATAAACCATCAAATAGAGCTTTTATATCATTTGCAGATACGGCAGCAAAAGCTATTCGGATAATATTATTTAAATTAATAACCCCAATACTGTATTTACGAATAAGAAGAGCTCTTAATTCTTCGCCATCTATTCCGTCAGCTAACTTCACACACATAAAGTAACCCGAATTATAAGGAAGTGCATTAAAACAATCCTTATATTTTTCTTCTCTAAGAGCCACCTTCACAGCATCATAACGTTGTTGCATTATGGCTTCTTTTTGGATTTTCTGTGCGGCATATTCAGCCGAACTAAAAGCTTGAACCAAAAGAGATTGAGAAAGATTAGAAGCATTTGAAATATTACCTCTAATAGCACCTGCCGTTTTCTGCTCTAAAGCATCATATAATTCAGCGGTTCCCCCCTTAATACCATAGGTCATAAAACCTACACGAAAACCCCATACGTAATCTTCTTTGGTTGCTCCATCAACTTTAACAGCCAACACATTTTCGTGCAAATCAGACAAAGCGACAAAGATAGATTCCCGCGCAATACCCGACTCATAAACTAAACCAAAATAAGCATCATCGGTAACTACCACTAACTTATTTCCTAGCTCAGCAGATTCTTTCACCACCGCTACGATAAGAGACATCTCTTCAATAGTAGGCGTATAACCAGAAGGATTATTGGGAAAGTTAAGAACTAAAACTTTTTTACCTATTACACCATCATTTAATTTGGCACGCAAAGCCTCTACATCAAAACCATCATTTTTAAATAAATTAAAAGTAGTGATAGGAGCCTGATAAGCTTGTGTTAACGTTAAATTATAATTACCCCAGAAAAGACTAGGAGAAATTACCTCGTCACCCGCATCAAGAAATAAATACCCCATCATACTGATACCGTGCGTCAACGCATTAGTCACAACAGGCAAACTTAAAACTTTATCACCTAAAGAAGGGTTCTTATCATAAATCATTTCCTTCCATTTACTTCTAATATCCGGACGACCAAAACTAGGTGCATAAGGAAAAACTAAAGCTGGATCAAGATCGATTTTATCTTCGATCACTTTAAGACGCATAGGCGTCATATCATCTTCGATGGCAGCACCAATTGTAGCATTAATCTTAGATCCCTTGGCATCGGCTGTTTGTCCCAAAATACCTTTCTTAGGAAAAAAAATAGACTTTCCTTTTTCGGACAAAAGTTCGTAAACAACAGAATTCTGAGATAAAATAACGTCGTTAAGAACTTGAGCTTGTGGATTCATAATGATTGATTTAATGAATATAAATTAAAAGATTTTAGAGTCATGAGAATTCACAACTTTTCTAGTGTGCAAAAATACAACCTTTCGAAGGATTTCACCCAACATGTTCACTTTTTGTTACGAAACAATACTGTTTTGCATACTATTGTTTATTAAACAAGAAGAACACAAACTATAGCTACTTATGACTCTTCAAATAATAAATACAAAAACAATAATTTACCCTTTATCAAAAGACAAACTTATTTTTTAGGCACACGTTTGTGCAAATAAATATAAGTTCCCGCTACAGGCTGCGTACCTACCGACATACGATTAAGGTGGTACAAAGATTTCAGCTTAATGCCATAATACTGAGAAATATCATGCATTGTCTCACCCTGCTGAACTTTATAAGGTGGCGTGCCTCTAGAAGCTTTCGACCGTTTTTTATCGATATAAATACGCTGTCCATCAGCAATAACAAAATTATCCACTCTGAGCATATCATTATATTTATACAATTCCCAAACGTGAAGATCATATTTATGCGCTAATTGTTCTATCGAAACCTGATCATTAGCAATAATATAACGCGTTCCTTTGTCCGTATAAAAAACCTCATCAGAGAGCTGTTTTATAATAGGCTCTTTAATTTTTTGATGCTTTTTGACTTCTACATTTACAGTAGGTTTACTTTTTCTGTTATTATTTATTGCCAACGCCTGCTCATCAAGAAGGAAAAGAGAATTATCTTCAATAATTTTTATCAACAAATCGGGATAATGCGGGTTAGTAGCATAACCTGCTTTTTTCAGACCTTTAGCCCAAGCTTTATAATCAGTAGGATCATAATCGAACAAAAAAGCATAACGACTTCTTGTAGTAAGAAAGGCAGAATGATCCTCATAAGAATGAAGTGCCAAGTCATATTTACGAAAACACTCATTATAAGTATCATCATCTTTATTAACAAAAGGCCCCGTCCATTCATGGCATTTTATACCAAAATGATTATTGGCCTCCACAGCCAAATAACTGTTCCCATTATCCGATTCTAAAATACCCTGTGCCATTGTAATACTTGCAGGAATACCGTAGTTTTGCATCTCACGTATTGCCAAACTAGAATACATAGAAATATATTCCTTACGACTTATTGCTTGTACTTGAAGTGTTATTGCAAAAAACAATAACATAGAAAAAATCAATGGTTTAATTCTCATTCATCTGATATTTGGATGATTCATAAATAATAGCGGTAAAAATACAAAGATTCAACGATAAAATATGACACTTATCATAGCTCTTATAAAAACTTTAACACTAAAGAAGGTAAAAACGCTTCTTAAAGCAATCTTATCATTTGTAAAAGAGAATCTTACAGAAAAACCAAAGATGATTGCACAAACACCATATTTAACCATAGAACCTACAAACCGATGCAATTTAAGATGCCCAGAGTGCATTACTGGCAGTCAAGAGATGAAACGCCCGATAGGTGATCTATCCTTTGATCTGTTCAAAAAAATTATTGATGAAGTGTATCAACACACCATTGTTTTAAACTTGTATATGCAAGGAGAACCTTACCTCAACAAGAACCTGCCGCAGATGATAGCTTACGCTAAAAAGAAAAATATATTTGTCAGCCTTTCCACCAATGCACAAGTACTACCCGAACTTAAATCAGAAACATTACCGCACCATATCATTGTATCGGCAGACGGAGCCACTCAAGAAACCTATGAAAAATACCGCGTGGGAGGTCAGCTAAAAAAAGTAGAAAATTTCCTTCACATTGTTAATGAATACAAAAAAAAGGAAAAGAAAACATTACCCTACATCGAGTTACAATTCTTAGTAAACCGCTACAACGAAAACGAAATAAAAGCCTGTAAAAATTTATTTCACGGGACCTACAATCGTTTTGTAAAAAAAACGATGCAAATTATACATCCAGAAAATGAAACTGTTTTTTTGCCTCAAAATACAGACTGCAATCGGTATATAAAAAACACTAAAGCAAAACCAAGCTGCTATAAAATGATAAGCACTACTGTGGTGACTCAAGATGGCAAAATATTACCCTGCTGCATGGATAAAAATGCAGAATTCAGTTATGGTGACTTACAGACTGATAGTATTGCGAACACCAACAAAAATGAAAAAAACCGACGCTTTCATCAGTTACTACTAAAAGACAAAACAAAAGTATCTATCTGTAGAAATTGTCCATTTGCGTAAGCTTTATTACTTTTAAGCCTTTATTTAAAATAAAAAGAACAACATCAATATAAAATTCTATGGCAAAGATTAACTGGAAACCTGGCACTATGATTTACCCTCTCCCAGCGGTAATGGTAACATGCGGCTCAACACCTGAAACACAAAACATACTCACAGTAGGCTGGACAGGTACGATATGTTCTGATCCTCCGATGTGTTATATTTCGGTACGTAAAAGCCGACATTCACATGCTATTTTGATGAAAGAAAAAGAATTTGTCATCAACCTCACCACGGAAGATTTAGCAAAAGCGACCGATTGGTGTGGCGTACGAAGTGGGAAAAACTATGATAAATTCAAAGAAATGAATTTAACACCAGGAAAAGCAAGCATAGTCAAGGCACCAACCATAGAAGAATCACCCCTAAGCATAGAATGCAAAGTAGTTGAAGTTAAAGAATTGGGCTCACACGATATGTTTATTGCTAATGTGGTAAATGTGATAGCCGACGACCAATTTATGACCGAAAAAGGAGAATTCAGATTACAAGAATCTAAACTACTGGCTTATTCACACGGTCATTATTACAAAGTAGGAGAGGAGATCGGTCATTTTGGATATTCGGTAAAAAAGAAGAAAAAATAAAACAAATCAAAAATACAACAACGACATAAAATACTTAAGTAGTGTTATACCGATTATGAATTGAAATGCGCTTTATTTCGCTTCGCTTATAAAACTCAATCAATTCTATATCGGCATAATACCACCAACTGTTAAGGCTCATTTTAAATTTTAATTGGTATTACAAGAATAAGGTCATATCTTAAATGCTCTTAAGTATTTATTCTATGGTTTCGGGGTCTCTCTTTTTTGAGAAAAACGGATAAAGCTTTGCACTTCACAAGATAGATGTGTTAAAACACTAAAGACAAACACAAATAGTTGAGAAATTGCAGTTTGAAACAATTGTAGAAAATTAGACTTTAAACAAAAAATCCTGACTATTGCTTAACAATTCTTTACTTTAGATTTACAATACCTTATCAACCAATACGTTCATTGAATTAACTTCTAAAACAACGATTTCAACTTTCTCATCGATAAGTCCTAATTTACTTTTAGCTTCAACCATTTCGCCATTGACTAAAACTTTGCCCATAGGCGCCAAACGAGATAAAGTAATTCCCACATCACCGACCTTAATCTTATCTTGATTGATAGCATCTACAGTAGAATCAACATTAGTCTCTAAAGCCGTTCTCTTCCACGTTTTACTACGTAAAGTCAACATCAACATAAGGGCAAATGCACTCACAGTACCCAACAAAACAAAATGAGACACTGGAGATCCCAAATCAGCATAAGCATAATAAATACCCCCTAATATCAACACGGTTCCTCCAATACCAGCCACCGTAATACCTGGCACAATAAAAAACTCCAGCCAAATAAGAAACAGACCAATAAGGACAAAAAGAATAACAAGAGTAAGTGTCATAAGTCAAGAGTTTAAAAATTAATAACCCGTATCGTAAAATTCTTTGACAAAGTTAAGTAAATATAATTTGTTAGTAGCACGCGTAAAAGCGGTGTACATCCAACGCCAAAGTTCAGGGTTCAAATGTTCCTGTGTCAAATAACCCTGATCCACAATAACCGTATTCCACTGACCACCTTGAGCTTTATGACACGTCACAGCATAAGCAAATTTAACTTGTAAAGCATTAAAAAAAGGTTCCTCGCGCATATTACGTTTGCGTTCGGTTCTATTGAGCCAATTGGGATGATCTAACAAAATAAGATTATACAATTTCTCAAGCTCAGCATAAGGTAACGAAGGCGTTTCTTTAGTGAGTACATCAAGCATAATCTTGGTTTCAATCTCTACGCTTTTATTATCGGGAAAACGCAAAGTAACGTCCGCAAAATGATAACCATATTCTTCCTGATAACCCAATATTCTGGACACCTCAGCCACATCACCATTAGCAATGAACTCCATTTCTTTTTCCTCTTTAGCCCAGAAATAATTATTTTTCACCACCATCAGCAAATCACCCACAGCCAGTTGCTCTTCGCGATACAATACCGAATTTCTAATTCCTAAATTAAACTCAACAGCGCGTTTATTAGACCGTGTTACAATGATCGTATCCTCAACACCAACCTGATCATAAGATTCATTAATAATCTCTAACATATCTTCACCACTCAATGGAATAATATCAGGGAAATTGGTATTTAACTTAGGAAAAGTGCTTGCTAACTCCGCAGAAGCCAAATACTGCCTCAAAAGAGTGGCATTAAAAAGGATGCCTGAAGATTCGGATTGCCTGACCACTTCCGTCATTTCATAAACCCGTGTATATAAACCCATCGCATCCAATTCTAAAGGGTCTAAAGCAGGACTAAGAGTAGTGCCTACGGGAGGCAACTGAGCCACATCACCTAAAAGAATAAGACCTGAACCTTGCGAAGAAAATACAAATTCAGCGAGATCGTTAAGCAAACGTCCAGAACCAAAACTACCTTCTTGATGCGTATTAGAAACCATAGAAGCCTCATCAACAATAAAAATAGTGTTTTTGCTTTTATTATATCCCAATTGAAAAGCTTCAAAATCCGTTTGTCCCTGTTGACGATAAATATGACGATGAATAGTATAGGCAGGATGACCACAATAACGAGAAAGCACTTTAGCCGCTCTACCCGTAGGCGCCAATAGCACAAATTCAACATCAAGGCTCTTGAGTGCTTTCACATAAGAAGCAATCAAATACGTTTTACCAGTACCAGCATAACCTTTTACAACAAGCGTTTTAAAAGGCACTTTGGCATGGGTAAACTTACTTAATGAATTCACCACCAACATTTGGTCTCGTGTTGGAGTAAAATGCAAATGTGATAAAATAATGTCCTTAATATAATCTGAAAGCATATTGCGAAAGTAGAGAATATCTCCAATAAAAAACCATTAGAATAGATAATATTATAAAAAAAACAAACAGAATAATTGGAAAAAATATGCCCTTTTGCAAACAACGAGTAAAAATTTAATGTATGTTTGCATACGAAGGTATAAGATGATTAAAATCTAATATTTTTCACAGCAAGAATCTTATAATCCAACTTCTTGCTCCTAAAAAAGAAAATAATAAAATAATATCATGATAAAAAGATGGAAGACCAAACATCCATCTGCTGAAGACCAAACATTAATATCAAAATTATCGCAAGACTTAAACATCAATGAAGTATTAGCCACCTTATTAGTATATCGTAATATTACAGATTATGATACTGCACGCCAGTATTTTAATCCGCAACTTAGTAATTTGCATGACCCTTTTTTGATGAAAAACATGAAAAAGGCGGTCAAGCGTATTAATAAGGCACTCGGCAATAAAGAAAAGATTTTAGTTTATGGTGATTATGATGTAGATGGCATTACAGCAGTTTCCGTTGTTTACACAATTTTAAGAAAGTTCACAAACAATCTCGACTATTACATTCCAGATCGCGACACCGAAGGTTATGGCATCTCATTACAAGGCATAGATTATGCCGAAGCTAATGGTTACACTCTGATTATCACAGTAGATTGTGGAATAAAAGCCATAAAACAGGTCAAATACGCCAAAGAAAAAGGAATAGATTTCATTATTACCGACCACCATAATCCATCAAAAAAACTCCCCAAAGCTAAAGCTGTACTTGACTCAAAAAGAAAGGATTGCGAATACCCAGACAAAAACCTAAGTGGTTGTGGTGTGGGATTTAAACTGATGCAAGCCTTTTGTCAAAGTAACGGATTAGATTTTGACCATATTGCACCATGCCTTGATTTGGTTGCTGTAAGCATCGCTTCTGACATTGTTCCTATATGTGGTGAAAATCGCATTCTGGCTCATTATGGAATGAAAATGCTTGCCTCAAAACCCCGCATAGGTTTGCGAAACATATTAGAGAACACAAAACTAATAGACAAAGATATCGTAACAATCAGCGATATTGTCTTTAAAATTGGACCACGCTTAAATGCATCTGGCCGTATCCGTTCAGCCAAAGAAGCCGTTGATTTATTGATAGCTACAGATATAGAACATGCAAAAAGCAAATGTGCTGAAATTGATGTCTATAATTTAGAACGACGAGATCTGGATAAAAATATCACTTCCGAAGCTCTCGCATCTATTAGTTTAGATGATGATGCTATAACTAGAAAATCCACAGTTCTTTATGATCCCAACTGGCACAAAGGTGTTATTGGCATCGTAGCCTCGCGCTTAATAGAAAAATATCATCGTCCTACTGTCATCCTTACAAAATCGAATGGATTGATCACAGGATCAGCACGTTCAGTACCTGGTTTTGATTTATATTCAGCCGTATTAAGTTGCAAAGACCTCTTAGAATCTTTTGGTGGTCATAAGTTTGCCGCAGGGTTAAATATGAAAGAAGAAAACATACCAGAGTTCAAAAAACGTTTTGAGGCCTATGTTTCAGAGCACATTAAAGATGAACAATTAGTACCGACCTTAGATATTGACATTGAAATAACATTGGATAAGATCAATCAGAAATTCATGAACATTCTGAACCGTATGCGTCCTTATGGTCCACATAATATGAAACCCATCTTTGTTACCCGACGACTGAGAGACAATGGTTATTCTGCATTAGTAGGCGGAAATAACGAACACATCCGACTGTGCCTAAAAGATGATTCAAGAAGACGCATCAACGCAATAGCATTTAACCAAGCAAGCAAATTTGAACTACTCAAAGGAGGAAAATATATTGATGTCTGTTATAGTGCTGAAGAAAATTTATACAATGGGAAAACAAGTATTCAGTTAATGATAAAAGACATTAAAGCGTCAGCAGAAAATTAAAGTATCATTCTTATTGAATGCCTTAATCAAAACAAAAGCTATTAGAGAAAATTCCTTAGCTTTGCACACTTTTTTAAATCAAAAAACATTACACCATGCCAATCAAAGGTTATGAAAGAGTTGACCATTTTAACGAAGAGGTCACGGATAAAATAAAGAAACATTATGATGACATTCTTGGATTGTTGGGCGAAGACCCTCAACGAGAAGGCCTCATAAAGACACCAGAACGTATAGCTAAAAGCTTGCAATTTTTGACTCAAGGTTATCAGGTAGATCCGGTAGCCATTCTTAACTCAGCCAAATTTGAAGAAAATTACAAGCAAATGGTTATTGTCAAGGATATTGAACTCTTTTCGATGTGCGAACATCATATGTTACCTTTCTACGGCAAAGCCCATGTTGCTTACATCCCTAATAAACACATTACAGGGTTAAGTAAAATTGCACGAGTAGTAGAAGTCTTTGCGCGTCGCTTACAAGTCCAAGAACGTTTAACGACACAGATTAAAGAGTGTATCGATCAAACTTTGAACCCATTAGGTGTTATCGTCGTCATTGAAGCTCAGCATATGTGTATGCAAATGCGTGGCGTACAAAAACAACATGCCATAACTACAACTTCAGATTTTACAGGTGCATTTCAAAATGCTAAAACAAGAGAAGAATTTCTTAGCTTAATAAAGAATTCATAAAGTATGGGGAAAGGAAAAACGAATACCTTTATACAACGTTCTGCAACAGGTGCCATTTTTGTTGGTATTATTATAGCAGCTTTACTCTATAGCTCCCTCGCTAGTTTTGCTGTAATGGGAATAGCTATGTATTTCGGCTTAACGGAATTCCTAAGCATGACTGCGAATAACAGTTTTAGCAAGACCTATATAGCAATCGTGAAATATGGCGCAATGCTTCTGTATTCACTCAATTACTTATTTGCTACAGGAACACTCAGCATACATCCTTCATTAGGAATAGTACCCTTTTTAATTATCATCGGTATAGTGGAGTTATACAATAAGAATAGTGAGACTACGCAGAATGTAAGCACTGCTATCATGGGGCTAGTTTATATTGTGTTACCTTTTTCATTAGTTCATTTTATTCTTAATAATGAAGCCGAATATAACGGCACCACCTTACTGATAATCTTCCTCTTGATATGGGTTAATGATAGCTTTGCCTACCTTTTTGGCGTAACTATGGGAAAACACCGCTTATGGGAACGCATCTCACCTAAAAAATCGTGGGAAGGTTTTATTGGAGGAGGACTAACAACAATCATTCTCAGTGCAGTGATAGGACACTTTTTTATGCCTGAATCATTCATAAAAATCATTGGGCTAGCCGTTATTGTCGTTATATTTGGCACTTATGGAGATCTGTTTGAGTCCCGACTAAAACGACAACACAACATCAAAGATTCTGGCAATATGTTACCAGGTCACGGCGGCATGTTGGATCGTTTTGATAGTTTTCTTTTCATCATTCCTGTTGCTCTTGTTTATTTAGAAATTCTTAATTAAAAAAGCATGACACCTCAAGAAGCACGTATTGTGTTCATGGGAACTCCTGAGTTTGCCGTAGAAACACTCAAATCATTAGTAGAAAATAAATATAATGTAGTAGCCGTGGTCACCGTACCCGACAAACCTGCAGGACGCGGACAGCAGCTACGCGCTTCAGCAGTAAAAGAATATGCTACAACACAAAACATACCGGTATTACAACCTGAAAAACTACGCGACGAAGCGTTTATAGAACAGCTCAAATCTTATCAAGCTGATATGCAAATAGTGGTCGCCTTCCGCATGCTACCAGAAGTAGTATGGGCTATGCCACCAATGAAAACATTTAACCTTCACGCTTCATTATTACCGAACTATAGAGGTGCTGCTCCTATTAACTGGGCCATCATCAATGGCGATAAAAAAACTGGCGCAACAACCTTTTTCATTCAGCACGAAATAGATACAGGGAACATCATAGCACAAGAAGAAGTAGCCATAGGTCCTGATATGAATATAGGAGAACTGTATGATGAACTTATGCACTCAGGCGCTCAATTAGTCATAAACTCCGTCAATGCGATAGTAAAAGGAGAAGTCAACCCTACCTTACAAGATGAGAGTAAAGCCACTCTTCCTGCTCCAAAAATATTTAAGGTAGATTGTAAAATAGATTGGAACAAAGAGGCACAAAACATACACAATTTAGTGAGAGGATTGAGTCCTTATCCCGCGGCATGGACCACACTAGAACTGGACGAAAAAAGCCTTACAGTTAAAATATATAAAACAGTAATAGCAGAAGGCTGTGAAGCCGCTCCTGGCTCTATAAAATTTGACAAAAACCATTTATGGGTGGCCACAAAAGATAAATGGCTAGAAATAATTGAATTGCAACTTGCAGGAAAAAAGAGAATGAAAACCAACGATCTCTTACGTGGCTTTCATTTTGAAGGATATCATTTTTTATAAAATACGCTATTAAAATAAACTCACACGCTATAAGAAAAAATGAGGGCACCAATTAGGAACCTCGTATTTATCATAATAAGCTAAAAACAGACCACACAATATAGAATTAAGGAAGTATAAAAATGAGCTGTACCACAATCACAGTTAACATAAAACAATCTACTAAAGCTCATAGACAAACCATTAGCGAAAGCTAAAATGTATTTCTGTCCAAATATAAAAACAGTATTTTAGTTCATAATAAAAAAGAAAGCAAGATCTATACTTCCTTAACTACCTCATCATAAGGATAACGAACACGAGGATAAAAAATACCATCTTCAGCACGAGGACCTACAGAAACAATCATATTAATCTGAGCACGACGAGGAAGCCCCAACAACTTCTTTACGCGTTTAGAATCGAGCCCCTCCATAGGACACGTATCGTAACCTTCGGCACGTACACTTAACATAAATGTTTGAGCAGCCAAACCTACACTTTTATGAATCGTTACTTTTTTATCCACAGAAGTCACTTCACGAACCACTGGTTTTGATAGACCAGTAATGGTCACATATAATTTTTTGAGCAAACTAAAAAGAAATAAAAAATCAAAAGCATAAAAGGCGGGCATCATCTTACCGTAATACCCACGACGTTTTTCTTTTCTTGATTCTTTCTCGAAATTATCGGGAGAATTAACAAGTTCTAAATTATGTGCAATACTCTGCTTATACTTATCGGGACGTGCTACAAACACAACAAGCTCAGAAGCAGTAGTGGCTGTAAGTTGGTCTAAACAATAATGAGCAAGAGCTTTCTTTTTATCATCACTTATCACTCTATAGAACTCCCACAATTGCATATTACTACTATTAGGAGACAAGATAGCACGTTGCAAACTCCTCTCTACTATACTTTTATCATAGGGTTCGGTTTGAATAAACTTTCGTATAGAACGACGCTCATTAACAATTTTATCAAAACATTTAGCTTCTTCTCTCATCATTTTCTATTATAAATAAATATAAAGACATCAAATACAAACTTCTACTCCATGAACTCAACACCACAAATCTCATGTCATATTTTGCATAAAGCAAGTCAACAAAAATAAGAGAAAAAATGCAAGAAAAAGAGAATATGTTACGCATAATTAACATTTTAAAATAATAAAAAAAACAAGAGCTTAAACACAAAAAACAAAGATTTTTACACCTTCGCATAAGTGCATATAAACCGATAATAGAGTAAAAATAGTTGTTGCTCAAACCAAGATTAAAGAATCAAAATCGAAGTTATTTAAGCTGTTAAATACAGTTATGATAAAAAGCAATACAAATAACTAAGAGGCATCAGAAAGAAACATTTAACTTTAGCTAAAAAAAAATCTAATAATACAAGACATTCCCAATGAAAAGTCATCCTTTTTTTTGACTAGCTAATCAATACAATTATCTTTGCACTTCAAGAAAGTAAACAACTAATAATCCAGATCCAATGTTACCAAAAATAAACCCAACAAAAACAGTTGCGTGGAAAGCTTTAGAAAGTTACTATGCCACATTTAAAGACACTCAGATGAAAGACTTGTTCGCTAAAGATAGTGAACGTTTTAACAAGTATTCTTTAAATTTTGAAGACATTCTAGTCGATTTCTCAAAAAATCGTATTGATGAAAAAGTAATGTCACTTCTTTTTGATTTAGCAAAAGAATGTGGTCTAGACGAAGCAATAGAAGCCATGTTTAGTGGCAAAAAAATCAATGCAACAGAAGATCGTTCAGTACTTCATATTGCATTGCGCAACCGCAGCAACACACCAATTATGGTGGAAGGTAAAGATGTAATGCCTGATGTCAACCGTGTTTTGAATCAAATGAAAGACTTTTCGGAAAAGATCATTTCGGGTCAATGGAAAGGATATAGTGGTAAAGCCATCACCGATATTGTTAACATTGGTATTGGAGGTTCTGATTTAGGACCACTGATGGTGACTGAAGCATTAAAACCTTACAAAAAGAATGTAGATCTTCATTTTGTATCTAATGTAGATGGAACACACATTGCAGAAACCTTGAAAACCGTAAATCCTGAGACTACATTATTTGTCATTGCTTCCAAAACATTTACCACACAAGAAACCATGACCAATGCCAACTCGGCTAAAACATGGTTTTTAGAAACAGCCAAAGATGAAGCTGCTGTAGCTAAACATTTTGTTGCTCTTTCTACCAATGCCCAATCGGTTGCTGCTTTTGGTATTGATACAGCTAATATGTTTGAGTTCTGGAATTGGGTAGGAGGTCGTTATTCTTTATGGTCTGCTATTGGTCTTTCTATTGCGTGTAGCATAGGTTTTGAAAGTTACACTGAGCTATTAGAAGGAGCTCACGCCATGGATAATCATTTCAAAACAGCAAAATTTGATCAAAATATTCCTGTTATCTTAGCTCTTATTGGCGTCTGGTACGGTAACTTTTATGGTGCTGAAACAGAAGCCATCTTACCTTACGATCAATATATGCACCGCTTCTCAGCTTATTTCCAACAAGGTAATATGGAAAGTAACGGTAAATATGTGGATCGTAATGGCGACAAAGTCACTTATCAAACAGGTCCTATCCTTTGGGGAGAACCTGGCACCAACGGACAACACGCTTTTTATCAATTGATTCACCAAGGTACTAAATTAATTCCTTGTGATTTTATGGCACCAGCTATTAGTCACAACCCATTAAGCGATCATCATCCGAAATTATTGGCTAACTTTTTTGCTCAAACACAAGCAATGATGACTGGTAAAACAGCAGAAGTAGCTCAAGCAGAACTAAAAGCAGCAGGATTAAGTGATGAAAAAATAGCAGAATTGTTACCTTACAAAGTATTCCTAGGCAATATACCAACCAATTCTATCTTGTTTAAGAAACTAACACCACGTACACTGGGCGCTTTAATAGCGATGTACGAACAAAAGATATTTGTTCAAGGTGTGATCTGGAATATCTTCAGTTTTGATCAATGGGGTGTAGAACTCGGAAAACAATTAGCCAACAATATTCTTCCAGCATTACAAAATGATGAGAAAGTTGTGGCACATGATGCATCAACAAACGGATTAATTAACGCCTACAAAGCGATGAGATAATTCAATTTTTTAAATAAAAGACAATCCCCATTTGCTCTGCAAGTGGGGATTTCGTTTTTTATATAAAACTGTGAACTATAAAATGAAATGTATTTTAGTCAACAACCTCGGAACATTTAGTTGAAAAACATTTTATTAATAGCAGCAAGCTAAGAAGAATTAAACCCACAATTTGGGATTCAAAATCATTTCTTTTTTGCCAGTAAAAAACAAAGTAAAATAGTGATCAAAGCATTTATGAGTAACAACTCAAATCCAAAATGGTAGGGAGTTGAACTTTCTATCAGCCATTTCATACCAAAAGTAAGAAATGGTGAAACCACCATCACTATAGGCACCATCTTATCTTTCAATTTCCAATGGGTAAATATTCCAATTGCAAAAATCCCTAATAAAGGTCCATAAGTATAACCGGCAGCTGTAAACAAGGAAGAAATGACACTCTCATTATTGAGTGCATTAAAAACCAAAATAATGGCGGCCAACACCATGGCAAAACCAAGGTGAATGGCAATACGAGCCCTTTTAGACTCCTTCTCTGGTTTATCCTGTAAGTGTACGAAATCATAAGAAAAAGCCGTAGTAAGCGATGCTAGAGCCGAATCAGCACTAGAATAAGCCGCAGCAAGTAAACCAATGAGAAATACCACCGAAGTGATAGGACTCAAAAAACCACCAGTGGCTAAAAGAGGAAAAATCTGATCGGAACGAGAGGGGAGTTCTATCGCATTTTTTTGAGCAAAAATAAGTAACAATGCCCCTAAAGAAAGAAACAATATGTTAGCAGGAATAAAAGCAAAACCATAACTAGTAACGTTCTTCTGAGCATCTTTCAAGCTACGACATGTCAAATTTTTCTGCATCATATCCTGATCTAACCCCGTCATAACAATGGTAATAAAAACACCACTTATAAATTGCTTCACCACATGATTCGCACTTTGCCAATCATCCCATATTATCATTTTAGAAAACGGGCTATCCACAATAGCTGAAACCGTTTGAGGAAAATTAAAACCTAAACGATGAGAAACATCCCAAATAGTAACGACTAATGCAATCAATAAAAGAGCCGTTTGTAATACATCTGTCCAAATGATCGTCTTCATTCCTCCCCGGAAAGTATAAAGAAAAATCATAGCCAAAGCCACAATAACAGTAAAATAAAAAGGGATATTAAAATGATCAAAGACCGTCATCTGAAGGACACTAACCATCAAAAACAACCTAAAACCGGCACCAATAGTACGAGATAACAAGAAGAAAGCAGAACCAGCTTTATGCGTTCTATCTCCAAAACGCGCACCTAAATACTCATAAATAGACGTTAATTTATGCTTATAATAAACGGGGAGCAAAACATAAGATATGATCAGATAACCAAAGAAATAACCAATAACCATAGGTACGTAAGACATCCCTGTATCACGCACCCAACCAGGAACAGAAATAAAAGTAACACCACTTAGTGAAGCTCCTATCATTCCAAAAGAAACCACATACCAACTCGCATTATGATTAGCTGAAAAGAAGGTACTACTATTAGCTCCCTTTCCTGTTAAATATGAGATTAATACCAAAACTAAAACATAAGCAACGATAGTGATGTATAATGTTGTTTCTGACATAAATAAAAAAACCTACAAACTCCCCCCAAAAGGGGAGTTGAGGGCATATTAAAATTATTAATTAATTGATTATCGTTCTCTAAAATCAAACACTATGGAGTATATAACTTATCGCTAACAAGTGGACTTTCATAATTAATACAACTTATTGATTAACAGAAAATGTTATAAAACATTGCCTAAACTACCCCTTGCGCAATCATAGCGTTAGCCACTTTCACAAAACCACCGATGTTAGCACCTTTTATGTAATTTATTTTACCTCCTTCAGCACCATATTGAACACAAGTATGATGAATCTCGGACATGATATGTTGTAAACGTTGATCCACTTCTTCTTCAGACCAATGTAAACGCATACTATTCTGACTCATTTCCAAACCAGAAACAGCCACACCACCAGCATTAACAGCCTTACCTGGTGCAAAAATAATATGCTCAGAAGCATATACTGCGCCATTAGTGGTTAATCCCATATTAGAAACCTCTGCGATAAGCTGACATCCATTATCTATAAGTTGACGCACGTCAGCCTCATCCATCTCATTTTGGATAGCACAAGGCATGGCAATATCTACTTTTTGTTCCCACGGTTTTTTATCAGCATAAAAAGGCACACCATAACGCTCAGCATAAGGCTGAACGACATCCTGATTAGTAGCACGCAACTCTAACATGAAATCTATTTTTTCACCAGAAATTCCAGATTCATCATAAATATACCCATCAGGTCCTGATATAGTTACCACTTTAGCACCCAACTCATTAGCTTTCAACACTGCACCCCAAGCCACATTTCCAAAACCAGAAATAGCAATTGTTTTACCTTGTAACGAATCATCTTGTGTAGCTAATATCTCTCTAACAAAATAAATAGCTCCATAACCAGTAGCTTCTGGACGAATACGACTACCTCCAAATTCAATTCCCTTACCAGTAAGAATACCAGAAAACTCGTTTTTCAATTTTTTATATTGACCAAACAAATAACCTATCTCACGTCCACCAACACCAATATCACCAGCAGGCACATCAGTATTAGCACCAATATGGCGGTATAATTCGTTCATAAAAGCCTGACAAAACCGCATGATCTCGTTATCACTTTTACCCTTTGTATTAAAATCAGAACCACCTTTACCTCCGCCCATAGGCAAGGTCGTCAAGCTATTCTTAAACGTCTGCTCAAAACCTAAAAACTTAAGTCCACTTAAAGTGACACTAGAGTGAAAACGTAAACCTCCTTTGTAAGGACCTAAAGCACTATTGAATTCCACACGATAACCACGGTTGATTTGCACCTCACCACTATCATCCACCCAAGGCACACGAAATATAATGATACGCTCAGGTTCTGCCATACGCTCAAGTATCTTAGCTTGAGAATAATGTGGATGCTCTATATAATAATCCCAAACTGTATCGACTACTTCTTCTACTGCTTGTAGAAACTCATCTTGCCCTTTATTTTTTTCCCGAACAGAGTTCAGAAAATCAGATTTACTTATATTTACCATAACCTAAATGATTAATGAATTTATAATACGAATTAAAACAAAAAATGAATAGGATATCACACAAAACTCAGAATTTTACAATAAAAAAAGCCTAATGCAATACATTAGGCCTATTCTAATTCAAAATCACAATATGTAATTCAAAATAATCTAATAATCATAACAACAGTTGTTCTCAATTATTCAAGATTAAACAACAAAGAAGTCTTATCTGGTTGAATATCCCTTAATAATACCACGTTTAGATTCACGAACAAAATCAAGAATTTCGTCACGTTCACAAGAAATGGGCAAATCAGATTCAATGACATCACAGGCATCAGTATTATTCATACCCCTCTGATACATATAACGATACACATCCTGAATTTCACGAACCTGCTCATTGGTAAAACCTCGACGACGCAAACCAATAACATTAAGACCTGAATAGACTAAAGGTTCACGCGCAGCAATAATATAAGGAGGTACATCTTTACTAATCTTAGATCCTCCCTGTATCATCACATGACCGCCAATATGAACAAATTGATGTACCATACACACGCCACTTAAAATAGCAAAATCATCAATAATAACTTCACCAGCTATTTGACTTGCATTTCCTATGATAATATTATTTTTCAGCTCACAATCATGAGCCACATGACTATAGGCCATGAGTAGGCAATTAGAACCAACACTCGTTTTGCCTTTTGCTTTTGTACCTCTATTAATAGTAGCACATTCACGTACAGTCGTATGATCACCTATCTCAACAGTAGTATCTTCGCCCACAAACTTAAGATCTTGTGGAATACCTGCAATAACAGCTCCAGAATGAACATCACAATTTTTTCCAAGACGAGCACCAAATAAAATCTTAGCACCCGAACGAATATGCGTTTCATCTCCAATCACTGTATTATCATCGATGTAAGCAAAAGCTTCAACAATAACATTTTCACCCAATTTAGCATTAGGATGAATATAAGCTAATTCACTTATCATAATTCTACTTTTTATTTTTTATAATCTGAGCCATAAACTCAGCTTCTGCCACTAAAACATCATTCACAAAGGCTTCACCTTGCATATAAGCACATCCTCTACGCAAAGGAGAGGTTAATGTTAATCTAAAAATCAAAGTATCACCAGGTACTACTTTTTTTCTAAATTTAACTTTATCAATTTTCATAAAATAAGTAGAATACTCCTTTGGATCATCTACATCACTCAACACAAGTAAACCACCGGTTTGTGCCATGGCCTCTACAATTAAGACCCCAGGCATAACAGGTTCGTCAGGAAAATGCCCTACAAAATAAGGCTCATTCATCGAAACATTTTTCAATCCTATGATTTGATTATTTTCTCTATTCAAGACTTTATCAACAAACAAAAAAGGAGGACGATGCGGTAAAAGACGACGAATATCTTGAATAGTCATCAATGGCTCAGCATTAACATCATACTCTGGCGCTTGATATTCAGGCTTTTTAAATTCATTTAGCAACTTAAGTGCAAAATCAGTATTTAACTTATGACCTGGACGAGTAGCAGCAATACGACCTTTAATACGCATACCCAAAAGAGCTAAATCACCAACAATGTCAAGAATCTTATGACGAGCAGGTTCATTATCAAAACTCATTTTAGTGTTATTAAGCACGCCTGCTTTATCAACTTTTACATGAGGTTGATTAAATAAATCAGCTAAACGATCCAGTTCATCCTGAGGAATCACACGATCTACAATAACTAAAGCATTATCTAAACTACCTCCACGTACTAGATTATTATTATAAAGAAATTCAACTTCACGTAAAAAAACAAACGTTTTACAAGGCGCAATCTCCTTTTCATAATCATCCAACGAGCTCATTGATGCATACTGATTTTTCAGCATGACAGAATCATCAAAACTTAAAAAAGTATTAATGGTATAATCATCATCAGGAATAATCTCAATTTTCTTCTCTCCATCACGAAGAGATATCTTCTTCTTTGGTTTAAAATATTTACGAAAAGCGTTTTGCTCAATCACGCCTACGTTCTTTATCCCAGTAACAAAAGGAAGAGCACTTCCTTCCAAGATAGGAACTTCTGGTCCATCAATTTCTATCAAACAGTTATCCACTCCCATAGCATAAAGAGCTGACAAAGAATGTTCAATTGTAGTAATCTGGAATTTATCATTACCTATAATAGTACCACGAGCAGTATCTAATACTTTATCGGCACGAGCTGGAATAGTGGGTTGTCCATCTAAATCCATGCGTTTAAAAACATAACCATGATTAACACCAGCAGGGCAAAAGGTCATATTCACGATCTTCCCTGTATGCAAACCTATTCCCGAAAAAGAAACAGGATCTTTTAATGTCAACTGCCTATCCATATATATCTAGTTTTTAATTAGTTAAATGAGATTGTAAACTACTCATTAACTTGATTTAATTGAGCTTTCAAATTTAACAATTCTCGTTCCAATCTATTAACAACACGCTGCATTTCAGGTAGCTTTTTAATCACTACAGAAGATCTCCTCCATGTTGACATATCCGTCACAGGTGATCCCATCAATACAACACCCTCTTCTTTGATGTTATTATTAACACCAGATTGAGCGCCAATTTTAACATGATCGGCTATAGTAATATGACCAGCAAAACCTACTTGTCCACCCACCATCATGTGAGCACCCAATTTAGTTGAACCAGATATTCCTGTTTGCGCAGCAATAACAGTATTCTCACCTACTTCCACATTGTGAGCCACTTGCACCATATTGTCAAGTTTTACACCCTTATGAATAATAGTTGATCCCATAGTCGCACGATCTACGGTTGCATTAGCACCAATTTCTACCTTATCTTCTATTATAACATTACCTATTTGTGGTATTTTCTCATAATCTTCACTATCACTAGGAGCAAAACCAAAACCATCAGCACCAATAACAGCTCCACTATGCAACACACAATCAGCACCAACCTTACAGTCGGTATAAATACTCACATTAGGGTAAACAATGGTATTATCACCAATAACAACATTTTCACCAATATAAGCATGAGGATAAATACGCACACTATTTCCAATAATAGCGCCTGCTGCGATATATGCAAAATCACCGATATAACAGTCTTTACCCAACTTTGCACTCTTATTGATGCTTGCCTTTTTAGATTTTCCCTTTTTCTTAGGTCTGGAACTATCATACATTTGCATCAATTTTGCTAGACATTGATACGCATCATCTACACGTACCAAAGTAGCATCAATCTCCGTCTCAAAGACAATGTCTTTGTTTACTAAAACGACAGAAGCTTTAGTCGTATATACATAATTAGTATAGATTGGATTCGCTAAAAACGTTAATGTACCTTTCTTCGCTTCTTCAATTTTTGCAAAATCACTTACCGTAACTGTAGCGTCCCCTTCTACAGTGCCGTCAAGATAATCTGCAATTTGTTGTGCTGAATATTTCATTAATTGAATTTTAATTAGTTCTTATTTATATATTAGAATAAAACACCTATCCTCATCCCAAATAAGGGGGTGTATCCTGAATAACCGAAATCAAATATGGTCTCATTCCAATCATCATCATTAGGTTTTTCGTCAAAATCACTCAAACGAAAACCCCAACCGGCAAAAATATCACCATAAATATTATCAACCAAGTATAATTGATAACCAAAAATAACATCTAAACCACCTTGATTAAAATCATGTTTTAAATCCACATCACCATAAACCAAATAATCATAACCATCTTCAGTTATTGGCTCCCAGCCAGCTTTGGTATAATCGACATGCGAATAACGATAATGCAATCCTGCACCAGCATAAAAACCACTATTTAGATAAAAATCACCAAAGAAATGACGTAAAGTCACTTTCATACCTCCTCCGGTTAAAGAGATATTCTCAGGATAATTATCTGTTTGATAATAACTATCATATGAATCATATGAACTCGTCATGAGTAATGAAGAATTACGAGCAAAAGAAAACATAGGTGAAATCGTTAACACATTATGTTTTTTCAAAGTAATATCAACATCCAAACGCATCGTACCAACAATAGCATATTGAGGCATTATGGCAACTCCTAATTTATAGCTATCCACATTAGAGCTATCATTCTGAGCCGTTAAAAGAACAGAAGAAGAATACAATAAAATGAACAGTAATAAATATTTCATATTTTTATATCTTAAAATTCAAATCCTACACGAACACCTGCAACAGGTAAAAACCCCGAATACGCTAAATCTAAAAAAGCATCACTCCAATACGACTCTTCTTCATCTGAACCATCTAAAGAATATCTAAAACCCCATCCTAAATACATATCTAGAAAAAGCTGCTCAACTAAAAGAAATTGATACCCCACAGCAATATCGAACCCAAAAGTATTAAACTTAGCCTTTAGCTCACTTACATCATCATACTTTGAGTATTTGGTATTTAAATATCTATAATTCAAACCTGCTAGAGCATAAACCCCTTTCCCTGAAGGGAAATATCTATAATTAACAAAAGCACCTACACCTGTATAACTTGTATTATCAGGTTCCCACATGTAAGAATTGTCCGTATAATAAAAAGCAGGTGCTACCGTTAACCATGCTTTAGAATTTAATTGGTAATCAAAGTCCATACGCATACCACCAACTATCATATATTGCGGTAAAAAACTTAACGCCATTCCAGGTTTTGACACCACAACAGTATCCAACTCTTGTGCACAAAACACCTGAAAGTTACCTAGAATTACAAGTGATAATATTAGCCGTTTCATCATGTTTTTACTGATTAGAGATACTACTTAACAATTCTAGACTACTATTCACGGTAGAATATGAATACTGATTCAGTTGACTTTCACCTAAAACAATGATATTATGATTATATGGAATAACGTCTAAAGCAAAAATGTCATCTTGCTCAAAACTTTCTATCAACTTAATATTTTTAGGGTTCACACAATTCATAATCTTTAATTTACCATCATCACACACATAAAGATAATCACCATCTATACCAAGACCATAAGGCGAAACCATATCATAAGTTGCTTCTATCACAGGAGCAGTAAGATCAGATATATTAATCACCTGTAATACATTAACCTTATTCCAATAGTGCATTCCTTCGCGCAAGGTTACATATGCAAATGAATCCTGTACCACTACAGGATCACAATTTTGAATATGTTCGTAACAAGAAACAAACTGAGGAGTAGTGGGATCCTTAATATTAATAATATACATACCATCAGTAGCTCCTAAAAACAAATGATCCCCATAAGGAAATATCGTTTCTAAATTGGTAATTGTATTACCAAATTCATTGCTTACCGAAGCAAGGTTTACAGGAATATTAGATGTAGGATCAGAGATGTCATAAGTAACTAACTTATCATTATTAATAGTAAATAAACTATTACCTTGAATAACAAAAGAAGCTAAACTACCTCCTGTAGAAACATCATTTCCCCCGGCTATATCATTATAATCACGACTCATAGAAACATCTTCACAGGCTGATAAAACCAAGAGAGAAATATAAATAAAGTATATAATTTTCTTTTTCATCTTAATTTTCTTTAGTTTGCCATCCTACAATCACTGTACTATCTGGTCGTTGACCTTCTTGAAAACGATAAGGTAAATCATAATACTCATCATTAAGCTCTAACTCAGGAAACGTTTCTTTTACTCTATTTATTTGTTTTACATTAGAAATATCTGAAATATCAATAGCTACTAAATCAACAGCACTACGAGCATAAAGAACATCTCCCTTAATAGCCATATCCACACATCCAGGGATATTAATAAACGAAGTCACAAAAGGGGAAGTAACGTCAGAATTATCAATGATATGAACACCTCTATACAGTTCTACTATATAAATCATAGTATCCTTAATACTGATACGAGTTGTCTTATTAAGCTCTTTAGCTGGCAAAGTAGCTATCGCTTGCTCAAAGTCAGAGCGAGTCATTAGAATAGGCGTACTACTATAATCTCCATAATAGGATACATCCATTGAGAAACTACACAACAACAGTAGTGTTATAAAAGACAAAGCAATATGTTTTTTAATTTTTATCATAGTCTCTCCATTAAAACCATTTCTTTTTACCACCTATTTCAAACCCCAACTTTAAAGACAAATAATCTAGATTTGTTTTATCACTAAAGATGAAATTGTATTCACACGAAACACGAAACTGTCCAATAATAACCCCCAAACGTGGCACTACTCCTAAAGCAATAACCTCCTCATTAAAATCTAAATAAGAGTTAGCTTTTTTGTTATACATATAAAATGCCCCCGCACCACAACCTATAAAAGGACGTACATAATGGTCATTAAAATAATAATCAGATGTAAACACAGTAGAAAAAGTCCAACCATCAGAATGAAGACCTGAGTAGTATGGATCATTAGGATTAAAAACTATAAAATCACTTTTAGAATAAAAAACATACTCCAATCTTAACCCTAAAGTCAAGTTATTATTAATATTAATCTTAGGTTCAAAATAGGGAGCAAACAAACCAATATGATAGTGGTTAACTTCACCCATCAATACCCCCGCATCTAACTTGAATGTACGATAATCTCCCTGAGCCTTAAGCGAACTCAAAGCAAGAAAAACAAAGACAATATATATAACAAAATGCTTCATTTATTCTTTTACCACTTTAAAATCAATAATAGCTTGATCATAACCTGCATAATCTAACACTTCATTTATTCCATCATAATCCGTAGTCTTATCACCAACATCAAAAAGATAGACAGCGTAAGCTTTATCGGCTTCAGAATCATTATCCGAACTGTAATTATAAAAAATATCAACATCACCTTCGTCAATAAAATTATTAGGCGTATTAATAAAATACACCGTATAATCACCTGGCTCTTTAAAAACAAATCCCAGTTTTAAGAAAGGCAAAGCCCCACCCACATTATTCATTACTAAACTTTTATTTCTTGTATAACCAAAATTAGCAATATAACTGGAATCAACTTCTTGAATCTCAGAAAAGCCATAAGAAAGAACCTGACTAGGAATCACAGCCTTACCAACGTTATTAGTAAAAGCAAATGAAGCAGTAAAAGCTGCATTATTTAAATTAATTATATTATGAGTTAGCTCGTTTACAAAAGCGATAGAATCAATAGCTATCTCCAATAAAATAGTATCACCAACCGTATATCCCTGTCCCTCTTCACCAAAAGAAGCTGGTATCTCAACTAAAGCTCCATCACTATAAAGATCTCCATCATAAAATAACTCTTCACTTTCGCAAGAAGAAAAAAACAATTGTAAGATAAGATATACAAACAGTATCTTAACTAACGCAATAGGAATAAAATACTTACCACTAGTCTTCATTTTTTTATGAGCTTTAATGTGCATTAATATCCTGTGACAAGGATTAATATGTTTAATACAAGCTAACATCACCATATTCTGATTTAATAATAACAGTACCTACTGCTTGCTCTGACTTTTTGTGCAACCACATCTTAGAAAGATCCATCTCTACCTTATCCTTTAAGACCTCATCCAACACATTAATTTTTGCATTTTCTACATTTATCACATAATCAAAATCTAAAGCAGTACGATTAATTAAGGTGATATCACATTGTTCAATTTCAGCATTTAGTAAAGATATTTGCTCTGACATAATACACGATATCTGTCCAAACTTAGACGTAAAGTCGAAACTCCCTTTGCAATACTGAAGTTTCATAGAGACATTCTCAGTTATAAATTCACCTTCAACTTCACAATCATTCAACCTCACATCACCAACACGCGAATCAACATAAACTTTACCTTTAACATCCGTTAATTTAAGTTCACAATAGTTCAAATCAAATCGACTAGAAGTACGCACACCAATAACTGTAACATTACCAAGTTCATTTTTAATTTTAAGATGACAATTCTCAGGCACATCAATAGTATAGATATTATTGACAATAGAAGTCATACCCGCAGTACCATTGGGCAACTGAACATAATTATGAAGATACAAACGCTGACGTTCTTTTCTTTCTACAAAATGAAGGTATTCTAATTCTTTCTTTGCTTCATTAGCATCTTGATTTTTCACAATTTGCTCTAAATGCAACACCAAAGTATTTCCCTTTATGGTACGAATGTTAACAATAGCTTTTTCGGCTGTAATATCTAACAAGAATTCATTCGCAAAACGGTATTCTTTATCAAGAACTCTATTATAAACTTTAAGCACATCTTTAGACTCCACCGATAACAGAGAGACACAAAAAAACAATATGTAAAATATTATCTTCATCTATCGTAACACGCGTTTAAATTTTTCAACCGAAAATGCAAAACCTAACTTAATATCTATCGTTGGTAATAATTTAGAAGTACCATAATCACCAAAATAGGTTTTCTCAAACCCACAAGAAACGTCAGCATAAGCAAATTTGCCTATTCTACGTTGCAAACCATACATCATGCGCCACGAATAACAGGTTAAGAAATCACCATGCAAATCATTAACACCATTAGGCAATTCTATATAACTATCAGACAACTCATAATTGTAAAAAGCTTTATCATCAGATACAGTATATCCCACACCAAAAGAAATATAATCAGCAGAAAAGCCAACGACTTTGCGCCCCAATCGTGCACGATGAGCACGATTATAGTAATACTTAAAGTCAACATTGGGAGAAAAAGCGAAATTGATTCCAAGATCTTGTGACCAATCAAATGAGGTAAACGTAAGGCTCGTTTCTACAATAATATCCTTCCATATTCTCTGCTCTACGGTAAATGACGGATGTTTCTGTCCCCATTCCACAGCATCGAATTTCAATAAGGTATTTAAGTCTATTTTTTCGGAAGCGACCATTTGGTACAGTCGGTCATATTTACCCACTGACGCAGTACTGTCTTCACCATAGATGATATGCGTACTCTGAGCAGATAAAAAAAGAGTCGTACTTAAAAATACAGATAACAAGAAAGTCTTTATGAAGATATTTTTTTTCAAGCGGAAGAAATTAACTAAATAATTGTAAAATTTGAGCTTCAACTTGCTGAATATCTTTAACCAATCGGGAATGATAGACTTCAATGTTAGGATCAATAGTTATCTGTTGTATCTGTCTCAACTTTTGCTCTTCTAACTTCAGATGATCTAGAGATGATTTGAGACGTGTAAAGTCTGGTGTAGAACAAATCGCAGGTTGATCACTACAATTTTCCATCACATTAACTTCGGGTAAAATCCATTCTGGTGTAAGAGAAGGTTCTATCACCATTTCTTCGGTATAATAAATATGTGTTTGTTCTTGCTGAGCATGAAAAATGAAACCCAGAGTAAATACCACAAGAACAGAAGCAGCTACAGCCCAAGACTGAAGCATCATCACGTGACGTCTTTTCTTAGCGTTCAACTGATTCTCTATCGATAGCCATAAATCTGAATTTGCTTTATGCCGAGGTAAATGACTTCCTATAGAGTCATCCACGCATAATTGCTTTTCAACCTGACTCCACAAGTCAGTTTCTAAAGAATGGGTTGGCAATTGTAAAATATGATCGTTCAATTTCATCATTAACGTTTTTACAATTAGCCATTTGTCTAATAACCTTGGTCTTTGAGAACACCCTGCAACTTTTTCTTTGCTCTTGACAATTGCGATTTAGAAGTTCCTTCACTAATCTTAAGCATATCGGCTACTTCTTTGTGTTTGTAACCTTCTACTTCAACTAACAAAAAAACGGTTCTAAAACCGTCATCCAATGAAAGAATTGCATTTTCAAGCACTTCTCCAGTTAACGCATCATCAAATTTCACCGAATCAACCATCTGATATTCTGCTATCTCACTAAAGACCATAGCATTTTTGCGTAACCTCTGAAGAGCTTCGCGCACAAAAATGGTTTTCATCCAAGCCCCTACAGTACTCTTATTCTGAAAAGAAGAAATACTTGAAAACACTTTGAGAAATCCATCTTGTAATGCTTCTTCAGCATCCTCAATGTTGCCCAACAAACGATAAAGCACAGTAAACATTGCATCTTTGTAAGCGAAGAACAGATCACGTTGAGCGGTTCTATTTTGTTGAATACATTGTTGAACTAGTGCTTTCTCGTTCACGTTGGGAGACAAATAACTAATTAAAATTCATTAACAAAGATGCAAGCTAAAGTAAAAAGGTTGCATTGGGTATGAAAAATAATCATAGAATTTATAAAAAAGTGCAAAGCACCAAGAATTATCACTTACGAAGGTTGCTCAATACGAACCACATCATGCACCCCTTTAATTTTAGATATCTGTGATATAACGGTATTTATGGTTTGAGTATTGTGAACATAAAATAATATTTTACCTTCAAAGACACCATCATGCGAATCGAAATAAAACTGACGAATATTTAAGCTTTTATCAATAGAGATCACTTGAGAAATTTTATTCACCATACCCACTTTATCAAAACCGGTAATTTTAATCTGAGAAAGAAAAGCCATTTTACGTTCGCTCGTCCATTCGGCATCCACTATTTTTTCACCCTGATTAGCCATCAACTTGATAGCATTAGGACAATCACGACGATGCAAAACAACCTCATCTCCTTCTATAACACCCACCACATTATCACCAGGTATAGGATTACAGCACTCCGCCACATGGTAGTTAATGCTGGAATCTTTATCACTCAACGCTAATTTATTTTTAACCGATAACTCTGTCTTATTTTTACGCCAGTTGAATAAATTAACGTTCCAAGAACGCACCATCTTCATGGAACGACTCGTATTAAGCGCTTTGGATAAATCATCGAGAGAATTATCACCATTACCAATAGCCAAATAGAGTTCTTCTTTATTTGGCAAATGATAGAATCTAAGTAATTTATGAAGGATAGGAGAATTTATAGATAATTTAAGCACGTGCAAATCCTTTTCTAACATACGCATACCTTGACGTATGGTCGCCTTAAATTCTTCTTTTAGAACAGACTTTAACCGTGACTTTGCTTTACCAGTAACCGCAATCTCAGTCCACGAAAGATGCGGACGTTGCTTTTTACTCGTTAAAATCTCTACCTGATCACCATTTTGTAATACATAACTAATAGGGACTAATTTATTACTAATCTTAGCTCCAATGCAATGAACCCCCAAATCGGTATGAATATCGAAAGCAAAATCGAGAACTGTGGCACCTACAGGAAGCGTATGTAATTCACCTTTAGGAGTGAAAACAACAATTTCATGAGAGAAAAGGTTACGTTTAAAATCATCAACAAACTCTATAGCACTACTACCTGCAGATTGCTGAAGCAGATCTCGAACATCTTTAACCCATTTCTCAAGCTCCGTATCATTTTCCTCGTGTCCCTCTTTATATTTCCAATGCGCAGCAAAACCTTTTTCGGCCACCTCATCCATACGTTCGCTTCTTATCTGAACCTCAAACCAACGGCCTCTTGGCCCCATAACCGTTACATGAAGAGCCTCATAACCATTTGCTTTAGGTGTGCTTAACCAATCTCGAATACGATCAGGTTTAGGCTTATGAATGTCAGTGACTACCGTATAGATATTCCAACACTGTATCTTTTCACTAAGCTCTGGTCTAGGCTTAAAAATGATACGAATAGCAGCAATGTCATAAATTTCTTCAAATGGAATCTGTTTATTCTGCATTTTTCTCCAAACAGAATAGACCGATTTAACCCTCTCTTTGATTTCAAAATCAACACCAAGTTCTTTTAAACGTTTGGCAATAGGATCAGTTAATTCTTGAAAAAGACGATGACGAAATGTTGCACTTTCATCAATTTTATTTTGAACTTCAATATATTGATCAGGATGTTCATATTTAAACGAAAGATTTTCTAATTCAGTTTTAATAGTAAACAAACCCAAACGATGTGCTAAAGGAGCATATACAAATAGGGTTTCTCCCGCAATCTTATATTGTTTGCGCACAGGCATAGAATCCAACGTACGCATATTATGCAAACGATCCGCAATTTTAATCAACACCACACGGAAATCCTCAGACATGGTCAACAGTAACTTTTTAAAGTTTTCGGCCTGCATAGAACCATCAATTTCCTTGCCTTCAATAGCAGATTTTATCTTAGTGAGCCCACTAACAATACTTGCAATATTATCATTAAAACGCTCTGCAATATCCTCTACGGTAAAATCTGTATCTTCTACCACATCGTGCAACAAAGCAGCAGAGATAGAGGTAGCCCCCAAACCTATTTCTTTTGAAACAATAATAGCAACAGCAATAGGATGAATAATATACGGTTCACCAGATCGGCGACGCATACCATCATGAGCACTATTAGCAAGATTAAAAGCTTTAATTATTAGAGCCTCATTACCATTAGGGTTTATTTTTTTATAATAACCCAACAGTTCGTCAAAGGCGTTTTTAATAATAGCTTTATCTTCAGCGGTAAATACAGACATAAATCTTAAAGTTCTATTAAAGATAAGGAAAGGGGAAAAGCTCCTTTTTCCTTAAAAGTATTTATTAACGTGCAAAAGTATCTGTTATTTCTGAGATATAAGAAAAAAAACATCATTTAAACATAACACATTAGAGTTTGTTGTCTTTAAATTTCGAAAAAACAAAATACCACATCAAAATAAGATTAAAACCTATAATACAATGCTCAGAAATTATTGAATAATAAGAATCTAAAATGACACAATTTAAGAAAAAAAATAGCACACTCTGTATTAGGTGCGCTATGAAATTTTATAAGAATACTTATAATTAAAACTTACAACTGCATTCTTAACTGTAAGTGAACATCCGTTTTGTGATCTGCATCTATAGCATCCAAACTAGAACCAAAGGTACGGCCATCATAACTCTTACTGTAAGCAGCCTTAAAATAAACCGTGAACGAATCATTTATCTTATAACTCGCATTAAGGTAGGTCCTAGAACCTTTACCCGAGAAAGCAGGAATAGAAGATAAATACAACACGTCCGATTCATAAGTATAGATACGGCTCTCATACGACGTAGTATTAAACAAAGCATAACGCAAAGACAAGGTGATTTTTTGTTCCAATAATTTAGCCTTTATATCTTGATAAATAAGATACCCCCTTTCATCATGCAAATGCAAAGCATAGGTAGCAGCCACACGCGTTTGCAAAGAAATGATATCTGATATTTTTGTAGCAAGATGATAACGTGCATTAAGACGTTGTGTGTTTTGAAGACCGTATTGGGCAGTGCCATCATTCAAAGTCTCCTCTTTTTCTTCATACTTAAAACGCCAATGCATCTTAGTATTACGTGAAACTATATAATTAGGCTGAAAAAAGAAATCGTAACCACTACCAGGACGTGATTCTCCAAAACGCAACCACGGAAAACGATAGACATCAAAATAAGTATCAACAGACCAACCTTTAGCCACCAACAAATTCAAGCCCATATACAATCCTTCTTCATTGCTCACCCTGCTCCCCTCCCCAAAAGCCTGAGAATAAGGAGAAAAATAATCTTCAGAATAATAACGGTACAGAAGAGAAAGACCTACACGACTGGAGGGATTAGCGGATAAACCTTGTATGCCAGATACACCGCCATACTTACCAGTAGCCGCTTCTCCAAATACCATAACTCCTTTCCAATTCCATTTATAATCAAGGCCACCTACATACAATGAAGTATAATGGGGTTGAAACACATTATCAGGTCGCGCAGTAGGAACCCATTGATCCGAAAGTTTTTGACCTAACAGAGTAGCCCCTATTTTCAAATCAGAAAAACGATAATCCATATGTAATACCGCATCATTAATCCTAGCCGATTTGAATTTAAGTACTTCAGATTCCGTACGATGAAATCCAGTAATAGGAAGGGAAACAATAACCCTTTCACCATCAATAGAGTCCGTAGATGCATCTGCTAAACGCGATGAAGCCGCAAGATATAAGTCCCAGTTGTTATAATTAAGATGTGAAGCACCTCCACGAAAAAATCCATATTCAGAAGAAGAAGTAGAACGTCTTATCTCTTTTCCTTTTTGGATAACATCCAATACCTGAGATGATTTACCATAACCAAAATTGGTATTAACCACTAAACCTTGACCAAAACATAAACGGTAATCCCCCACAACAACATCCTTCAACCATTTCTCTCCTTGATATTGTAAACCAGCAGAAAGAAAATCGGTAGCAGTAGCATGAGAAAACCATGCTTCACCACGATCCTGTTCACCCGTTAAGTGCCAACTCCAATCTTTCCTTAAAGAACCCGTATATTTTAATAATGCACTATAAGATCCCCCTTGATAATGTGTCATACTATCAGGGCGAATATACCCTTCCTGATCTTCAAGCACCGTAGTAGTACGCATCAACAGCTGATGTTTCCAATAAATCTTACGTTTATAATTCTCTTCTACTTCTTGAAAAGTTACAAAAGGTAAAATACTTAAAACCGTTTGCTGATCAAAAGAATAAACAGCCTGTAACTCATAAATATTCAATAACTGCCCAAACCGTTTACGGTATTGTAAAAAAGCATTGATCTGACGAGGTGTAATGAAAGGAATTTGTTCCAACTGATCAATCGTTGCAGTATTAAGGTTTATCGGGTGTTCGTAAAGATCATAAAGCTGTTCATAAAGCATTTCCACATCATCACTTGAAGTCTCACTTTGGGACACATAATCTTCAATAATTCGCTGTATATCATCACCTACATCTTGTGAATGCAAAGTAAAAAACAGAAATAGTGTGAAAGCTAATATGGATAATAATCTAGACATATTATCAGAATATATAAGCAATAGAGAAAGCTCCAGTCTTTCCAATAATCCTAACAGCCTGGGCTGCTATATCAAATTTTAACTGATGCCATTCCACCCCAATACCTAAAGATGCTAAAGCAGGATTAGAAGCACCACCACATCGCAGAAAAACCTGAGGCATAAGAGTATATTGCATTCCACCACGTAAAGAAGTACCATACACACTACTGTTCTCTATTTCTGTAGTTAACATGAAATTATCAAAAACAGAATAAGCTAATCCTAATTTTAAATTAACAGGAACAGGCTCATCATAATAATAAGTTTCATACTCCGTATTAAGCATATTATAAAGATGAAAACCAAAGGTTAAATCTTTTGTAACACGATACCAAAGTCCTATTTCCGCGGTCATACACCAAAGCGATTCACCTTGAGAATTCAAGACCAAAGACAAAGCATCAACTTGTAAAGAAGCCGAAAATTGTTCTCCAAAAGCACGTGCATAATATGCGGCATATTTCATTTCGGCATAATTAGAAGAGCCAAAACTATGAGCATTAACACCAAAGACACCAAATTTAGTAGGAATAGAGGCCGTTAATCCCACATCAGACAAAGAAAAACGAGACGCATAAGTCATAGCAACCACAGGAGAAGAACTAAAAGCCACAACGGCGGGGTTATTCATACCAGAATAAACATTATCTGTAGCAACAGATGCACCACCCAGAGCTAACGATAAAGCATCAGAAGACGTATTATCGTTTACAGCAAAAAAATTAAGACAAAGGCTAAGAAGGACAAAAAGAGTGACACTTCGCATAAGCTAAGATTTAAAGTGAGGAACAAATATAACCTAGTCCAACGAAAGATGCATTACAAAAATAAATTATTTCATTTATCTGAAAATTATATCAGTAAGCACCTCGTGTCCCAAATGCAAGTTAAGTCGTTTAATAATGAATTTCTTGGCCATAACAAGTTCATTACGGACAACAGAAGAAGAAAGGCTAACATACAAAACCCCCTTATGTGCCTTTACCGATGTAGTATATTTCGCAAAAGGAGCACCAGCAACTATAGCCCAAGCTTCTTCGGCTCTTTTTTCATACAAAGGCGTTTCCAGATTCTGGACTTTTAACACATGACTAATAATATCATTTAATGATTCAGCATGGTGAGTACGAGTATATAATTTATTTTTTTTCATGTGACTCCCAATTTTAAACTAAAATCCCAACTTCCGTTCATTAAAGACACCATTATCAACAAGAAAGACACGATAATCTTTGCCTATCGTTTCAAGAATCTCGTACAAATGTTCCCTATTAGTATCCGTAATAAAAATCTGTCCAAAATCCTCACCGCTCACAAGTTCTACAATTTTCTCTACTCTATGGGAATCTAATTTATCAAAGATATCATCCAGAAGTAGGATAGGGGTAACACTACCACGCTTTGCAATAAACTCAAATTGAGCAAACTTTAAAGCAGTTAGATAGGTTTTTTGTTGACCCTGTGACCCTAAACGTTTGATAGGGTAGGCATCCAACTTAAAAAGTAAATCATCACGATGCACACCTTTAGTGGTATAACCTAAGGCCAAATCTTTCTGTATAGAATCCTTAAGTTGGAGATCATAAGCCCCCTCCGAGAGATGTGAATTATATTCTAAAAAAACTTGTTCACGATCACCCGAAATAAAAGCATAATACCTTTGGAATACAGGAATTAACTCTTCAATAAAGGAAGCTCTTTTTTCATAAATAAGAGATCCCAAAGACTGTAGCTGGTCATTCCAAACACCAAGCAGCTCAAAATCAAGTTGTGCAGAATAACTGCGTTTAAGATAAGTATTACGTTGCAACAACACCTTATTATAGGTAATTAATGTTTGCAGGTATTTCTTATCAAATTGAGATATAACGCCATCCATATAACGGCGACGTTCCTCACTGCCTTCCAAAACTAATTTGCTATCGAGAGGAGACACCATCACCAGTGGCAATAAACCTATATGTTCAGAAAGACGGGCATATTTTTTCTTGTTACGCTTAAATTGTTTGGGGCGTTTACGCTGTAAACCACAATAGATTTTCTCAGTAGCATCTTTGCGTTCATACTCACCACTGAGCATAAAATAATCCTCATCGTGGTTAATATTCTGCGAATCCACCGTATTAATATAACCTTTACAAAAGGAAAGATAATAAATAGCATCCAGAAGGTTCGTTTTGCCCTCACCATTATTACCTAAAATACAATTAATTTTGGGTACAAAGTCCAAATCACACTGCACTACATTCTTATAATTAATTAAAGAAATGGACTTTAAATGCATAATTAACTTTTAGTTAAATAATTATCTTTTTCTTTATAAATAAAGAAGAATAAGAACAAAAATACATAGACTACAAAAACACCGATAATAAGATTTTTTTTGAGCATCGAAGTAAGCGTATTTAAAGCTGATTTCTGTATCACAAAATCTTCTACAACAGTAATAGGATCAGAGAAAATAAGCATTTCACGTTCTAAAACTTCATAAAGATTCATCAAATCAACCTTATCTTCATAAATAGACAATACTTTGCGATTATCTACAATAACACCGCCACGATTGATGTATGAACTCGCCTCTTCAGATTCTCCATAAGCTTTTTGTTGTATCGTATCTAAGAGACGTATCTCATTTTGAATAAATAATTTTCTTTTGTTTTGCTGCAACAAACGCGCCTTATTCATACGCTGTACATAAGGCAAACTATTAACATAACTCGTCAAACTGGTAACTACATCATCGAGAACTCTTACATCTTCAAATCGTACTTTAACACACAGATTCAAAGAATCAAGATTCTCATCCGACGTTTTAAGACGTCCAGCAAGATCCACCTCATCCATAATGCCATCACGATCCTGATCCATACAATAATAAACATTAATAGAACTAATTAAACTACGCTGCACACTATCTAATGAGGATTTAACAGTAATACTAGAATCTGACAATAAACGACTCTGCAATAAACTATTATAATTATCTAAAAACGGTTTCATTTGAGCAGTTGGCATAGCATTGGAACGCAATATCATACTCGCTTCATATTGGGCATCCTGCATCTTATAAGTCACCACAGTATATAATCCTATAAGAAAGATAACTGCAACAAATGTTTTCCATCTTTTAAAACCAAAAAAGAAAAGATATAAAAACCAATTAACAAGTGTTTTAATACCACTAACAATCCATTTTCCAAAAACTTGAAAAATATCAATTAAACCAAGTTCTTTTGTATTCTGAGTATCTGACATAATAATTATATTCTATCTAAGACGTATATTAACAATTCACGTATTGTTTTTTTATAATCGGGACTCGAAGTTCCATTAGGACGATTAGCAATAATTGCACAAACCGTAGTCGCTTCATGACCTAACAAAAGAGATAAACCTGCAATAGCAGAACTCTCCATTTCATAATTAGTAATTTTATAATCACCATAACGAAAAGCTGCGATTTTATCATTGAGTCCATCATCTACAGTATGTAAACGAATCACACGACCTTGTGGGCCATAAAAACCAGGAGCAGAAATAGTAACCCCTTTAATCGTTTGTTCTGAATCTAAACGTTGTACTAATTTCTCAGACGACTTCACCACATAAGGTTTAGCCAAAAGAGCATTCCAATTCACAAAAGTAGTAAAAGCCTTCTCAAAATCAATATCCGACACCTCATTTCTATGCTCATAGAAATTAAGTAAACCATCAAAACCAAGAGAAAGCTCCGAAATAAGAAAAGCATCAATGGGAATATTAGCCTGTAAACTACCAGAAGTACCTACTCTGATAATTTCTAAAGAATGGTGAACAGCTTTAGGCAATCGTGTTTCAAAATCTACATTAACCAAAGCATCTAACTCATTCATTACGATATCAATATTATCAGTACCGATACCCGTAGAAACCACCGAAAGACGTTTACCATGAAAAAGCCCCGTAACGGTTCTAAATTCACGACTCTCCACTTCAAATTCTATACTATCAAATAAAGAAGACGCTAATTTCACACGTCCAGGATCACCCACAAGGATAATTTTATCCGCTAACTGTTCGGGTTTTAGATGTAAATGAAAAACAGATCCATCATCATTAATAATCAATTCTGATTCAGCTATTCGTTTCATATGATTAAGTTTTAAAAATTAGATAGAAGTCAACCACCTCGGGTAAGCCCTCGAAGCATTTTATTAAAGAACATTTTATTAATCGCAGCAAGCTACGGAAAACCAAACCCACAATATGGGATTAAAATGATGAAAACAAGAGAAAAGCATCATTATAAAATTCTCTTTACATTATATTTTACTTGACCGTCTTACTTTTGAAATAAAGTGTCAAAGTATCAAAAAGTTTTTGTTTAACAGTAGTATCATTATCGCCCCATTCCAAATTAATATGAGCATTACAATAAATAATACAATAATCTAACTCTCTCCCTTTGAGTCCACTATATTCCTTTATAAGATCTACATTATAAATATCAGTATAATGATTCATCAGTTTTTCTTGATCTATAATATGTAACATCTCACGCTTACGCCGTTCGCGCCGACTAGTATAATAATAAAGCACAGAAAAAGGATGAAAGAAATAATCAATCACCACTGGTTTTTCTCTAAAGACATCACTACGTAAAGGAATAGCAACTCGTTCATTACCATTAACATTAAACTCATCTAATAATATATGTTTTCTATCCATTTTAACAACAAAAACGACATCAGAAAACAACATAGAATCCGCTACAATAAAGCTAAAAGTATGGTAATTTAGAGCAGAAATACTAATACTATCCCCCGTCCACACTTGCATATTAAAACGGCCAACAACGTTACCCACCACACCTGAATTGGCAGTCACGTTAAATACCGTAACCATCTCTACTGGATCGCCAGTAAGAGCATCTATTACAAATCCTTTTAACTCTTGCTGCTCTTGCGCAAGCACTGCTGTAGAAAAAAATGATGTAATTAATAAAAATAATAATAATCGGTAAAAACCCATGCTACAAAGACTTTTCTATTTAATACGCAAATAACAGACTAAAGTTACTTTAGATAAAGATTATTTTCCTCAATATAAGCTAAGACTAAAGAAGGCACACCTTTTATTGTTCCTTTTTGTTGTATTAAACTTCTAATATCAGTACTTGCAAGATCGATCAAAGGCGCATCTATAATCTTCATCTGTTGAGCCAACTCCTTCTTAATATTGGTACGATTTCGAGGATAAGCATACACCTCAAATTGTTGAAGAATTTTATCATAATTACGCCATTGGTCAAATAGTTCACAATTATCACCACCTATCAACAAAACAAATTCATGTTCGGGGTGTTTTTCTTTTAAAAACAAAAGAGATTCATAGGTATAAGAAGGCTGTGGCAAATCCTTTTCAAAACACACCACTTTTATATCTTCCTGCTTCGCAACAGCCAACTGAGCCATCTTTACCCGATGAGTCATAGCAGCCAAGCCGTGCGCCTCTTTCCAAGGGTTCTGCGGCGAAACCGAAAGCCAAACCTGTTCCACATCCAACTCATTAAGAAAACGCTCTGCAATAGACACATGGGCACAATGAATAGGATTAAAAGAGCCAAAAAAAACACCAATCTTCATCTAATCTAAAATTTATAATTATAAAGATATAAGATCATTAAAACATAAAACACATCACCAGATCAATAATATTGAATCCCACATCGTGGGTTTTATTACTCGCAACTTGTTACAAATAAAAAAAGTGTTTCAAATTGAGTCTCCGTCTGCTTTCAGCAGGGTAGTTCATTTTTCATTTCTAATCATCTTTTTAATGAAAAAACAGATAAACTATCCTTTGCAATCAAAAACACAAATTCCAAACACAATAAATGTGTTTGGAATTTGAAAAAAGTTTATAAAAAAGAACTAGTCATTTATTTCTCTATCATTATCTTCTTTAGGAGGCTTAGCAATAGCGTCTCTCATCTCAGTATCAGCCTTAATATTATTTAGCTTATAATAATCCATAACACCCATATTACCTTTACGGAAAGCCTCTGCCATAGCTAATGGAATTTCAGCTTCGGCCTGTATCACATTGGCACGAGCCTCTTGAGCTTTGGCTATATTTTCTTGTTCTAAAGCCACAGCCATAGCACGTCTTTCTTCTGCTTTTGCTTGAGCTATTTTTTTATCAGCCTCAGCTTGATCAGTCTGCAATACAGCACCAATGTTACGACCTATGTCAATATCAGCAATATCAATCGATAATATCTCAAAAGCAGTACCAGCATCCAAACCTTTCTCTAACACTACACGAGAAATATTATCAGGATTTTCAAGTACAGCTTTATGATTTACACTAGAACCAATAGAAGAAACAATGCCCTCACCCACACGAGCTAAAACAGTATCTTCTCCTGCTCCACCTACGAGCTGACGAATATTAGTACGCACTGTAACACGCGCCTTACACACCAACTGAATACCATCTTTTGCAACGGCAGTTACAGGAGGAGTATTGATAACCTTAGGATTAACAGACATCTGAACAGCTTCAAAAACATCACGACCAGCCAAATCAATAGCCGTTGCCATTTTAAATGTCAAATCGATATTTGCCTTATTAGCTGACACTAAAGCGTGAACAACCTGTTCCACATGACCTCCAGCCAAAAAGTGAGCCTCTAACTCATCTCGCGACACATTCTGAATACCTGCCTTACGTGACTCAATCAAAGCACGAACAATAACTTGTGGTGGTACCTTACGAATGCGCATCAACACTAATTGAAGTAATGAAATACGTACACCAGAAACCAAGGCTGAGAACCATAACAAAACAGGAACGTAATACAGAATCATGATAAACAGAACAATGATAATGGCTACTAATCCAAAGAAACCAACATTTAACTCATCCATAACATTTCTTTTTTCAGTTAAAATTAAACAAACTATATAAAATCAAAGGTAAGTTGTTTTAATTAGATTCTTAGGTATTATGACTATTTATTTACTATTTATTTTGCGAAAGCAAAGCTAAAGATCAGGGTGTTTATAATAGTTCAAAACACAAAACACAGGTTTTTTTAATGATTAAAACAAGATAATGCATAATTTCCTATATTTGCAAACCAAAAAATTTTAGATAAACATTATGGGAAGAGCATTTGAATACAGAAAAGCCTCAAAAATGAAACGCTGGGACAAAATGTCCAGATTATTTCCAAAACTAGGAAAAGCCATCACAATAGCAGCGAAATCGGGTGGTCCTGATCCGGACATGAACCCGTCATTACGTACTGCAATACAGAATGCTAAGGCAGAAAACATGCCTAAAAACAATATAGATTCAGCGATTAAAAGAGCCGCAGGAAAAGATGCAGCCAGCTTTATAGAACTCACCTTTGAAGGTAAAGGAGCACATGGGGTTTTGGTTTTCGTAGAAGCAGCTACTGACAATAACACCAGAACAGTAGCCAACATAAAATCATATTTCAATAAAAATGGACAAGGATTAGTCCCTCCAGGATCTCTCGAATATATGTTTTCGCACAAAACCGTGATAGAACTTATCAAAACGGACGACATAGATCTAGAAGAGTTAGAAATGGAGTTGATTGACGATGGACTAGAAGAGGTAGAAGAAGACAACGGTATCATATATCTCTATGGCGACTTTACAGCCTTTGGTTCTCTATCACATAAATTAGAGGAATTAAATATAGAACCCAAAAAGTCAGAGCTAAAATATATTCCTAACAATCCAATAGAACTCACCGAAGAGCAATTGGACGAGGTAGATAAACTCTTAGACAAAATAGAAGAAGACGATGATGTATTGAATGTATATACCAACATTTCATAAGCTTTACATCTTCATTTATAATATTACAAAGACTATCCTTTCTTAAGGGTGGTCTTTTTTTTGTTTTATCAGAAGATGAAATAAACGTATAAGTCTATTTCAAATACACATACAACCTAGGCCATCATTTCTTAACAAGAAACAAAACATGACATTTTAAATATACCCAACTCTGATTTATATCCTATAAACTACACAAAAGACACACGCATAATTTTTAATCAGAAGATGTCTAATAAAATTTAATTTGTACTTTTGAGGTCTTTCTGATTATCAACACTGTAATCAGCAACCTTATTTCAAAAAAACAATAAATCATATAAAAAATTCACCATTATGCCTTTTTATTATAAACTATTAATTGGATTGATATTATGCTCTCCAATAGCTCAAGCACAAAGCGTCACTTCACTTTTTAACGGAAATGATTTAGAAGGGTGGTATGCTTTTGAATCCAAAACAGGAAAACACGAAAATGCTAGTGATGTTTTTTTAGTTGACGATCATATGATAAGATTATCAGGTCATAATACAGGCTATTTAATGTCTAAAGAATCATTCCACGATTTTAAGTTAACAGCAGAATTTAGATGGAATCTAGACACCACTTTTGTTAGAAAAAGCAATAATATGAATAGTGGTTTAATGTATAATATTCCTTCTGATATACCCGATACATTATGGCCTCAAGGTATTCAATTTCAAATAAAAAAAGGAGCTACAGGCGATTTTATCTTACTAAAAGAAGCCACTATTGAAATAAAAGGTGTCAGAACAGAACCTGGGAAAAGTGTGGTTTCTCCACGTTTTAAGGATGCCAGCAACCCCATAGGACAATGGAACACCATCGTAGTAGAATCGACACACAGCATTGTAAAACAAATACTTAATGGGGAAGAAATTAACACAGGTACAAATCCCTCGATTTCAGAAGGCAGAATTCTATTACAATACGAAGGCTTTCCTATTGATTTTAAAAAGGTGGAAATTGAAAAATTATAATTGAGAAATAAATGTATCACAAGACCATTTAACTAAAGAAATGATCAATATATAATTCCACAATCCATAAAGTTAAGCAATAAAAACTGCCTATTGGAAACAACTAGATAGAAACAAACCTGAAGAATACTGATCTTAGCCAGATCATCTTAACCAGAGCCCAAAATGAAAACCAGCCGTAACTAAAAGAATAATAAAAAAAACAATCAATATCCCACAGAATACCTGCATCGGGGTGGACAGGGACTTAGATTTCATAAATATACTTTTCATTGTGGAGTCAATATAATGATTAACACCTTATTTAGAAGGTTTTAATGTAAAAATAAGGAGGACTTGAACTATGAGGTTGCGTTAGCACAACAAATAATACTAACCGCACTCTTCAGCAAAAAACATTCTTAAAATACCCCCATTAAGAATTAAAGCCAATCTCAAATGCTCATAAAATAGCAATAAGCGCATTGTAAAGCAATATTTCGAAAAAGATAACGATGTGTCGGCAAAATTATTTAAATCGAAATTAAATGAATCCAAGATAGCTTTTAGAAGCCCTAATAATCCTCCATCTTAAAATACGGACAAAAATCAAATCAAAAGGAACAACATGAAAAGAATAATAAATTTTTAATAACCCTGAAAAACAAAGGAGGCACGGTATAAAACAAAAATAGGAGAACATAAATGTTCTCCTATTTGTGATTCAGCTGGGGTTTGAACCCAGGACCCCATCCTTAAAAGGGATGTGCTCTACCAGCTGAGCTACTGAATCGTTGTTGTTTTCTAAAGCGGTTGCAAAAGTAATATATTTTTTTTATCCTCCAAATTTTAAGACAAGAAAAACACAACTTTTTAAACCTAAAAAAAGACAAAACCACACAAACAACTGATTAACAGATTATCTAACAAGAACTTTTTTTACAGCAAAATCATTCTTGCCAGAAAGCAAAATCATATAAAGACCTTTATTATCGACCTTGATGTGTGATGAATCATTATCCAGTTTTGCATCTTTTATAACTTTACCAGAAGAATTGAGCACTTTAATATGATTGAAACCTACACCATAATTAGAAATTTCAAAACTACCACAAGAAGGGTTAGGAGCTACCGTAAGTAATGACTTTGGAAACTCAACCTTTTTATCAGCTGCAGCATTTTCGGAATAAGATCGAATTAACTCCAATTCTTGTTTATACTTATCACTTAACTCGGGAGAATAAATGATTAAAGTATTCTCATCATGAAGGCTATTGGCTGATACCGTCCAATTATAAGTACCCGTAATCGTCACAGGATTATTAGAATCAGCATCTACCACACAAAATTTGTGATGACAAATAGCCCCATCAGGCCACACGCTCTTATCCGCATTTGCAAAATTTACAACATCAACACCTTGCCGTTTTAAATCATCATATTCATTACCCATCTGATCCACATAATCAACCACACCACTTGTCATAATTCCTCGCTTATGTGCATCAACAACGGCATTAGCAAGACTATTTTCGGCAAAAGACATCATTGCAAAATCAATAGAAACCTTGGCAGAATCGAGCACTGCAGTTATATGATCGAGTGTAACATCAGAAGGAGAGAAATAAAGTTCAACACGACGACCAGCAATATTAAAGACATGAGGCGTATTGTCCGTTTTATCTTTTCCAAAAACAGAACGTGTAAGATTAGGCTGCAAGGAAGAACCACCCCACATCTCATCAAATTCTAAAGTGTAAGCTTTTGCTAAAGACTCATCCTGAATAGCAATCAGGTTATTGAAATCCATCATCAAATTATTATACGACCAGTTGGTAGAACCACTCAACACCCAAGCATTACTTACCAATTCACGATCGATAAGCAAAAACGTATTATGCATCATACCGCATTTATTACCTGCCAAAACAGGGATATCCTCGTCAAGGCTATTCAGAGGCACATTATTCATAGCATCATCCGTAATGAAACGGACCTTCACTCCGGCTTCGTAACGTCGATTGATAGCCTCTATGATGCGGTAATTAATACTATCACTTTGGGATGCATGATTAGTTAGATCACACAAAGCAATATCTAAAGTCTGTGTCGCTTTGTTAATATAACAAATAAAAGAATCCACTACAGTATTCGGGGTATTTAAAAACAAAGGTTTAACAAAGGTAACATTCATTACTCCAGAAGATTCGGAAGCAGTACAATACACACCTTTAAAAATAGTAGTGGTATCATTTGCGGTACCAACACCGTAAATCTTAACATAATAAATATGACCAGGAGCCAGTCCATTAACAACAATAGTATGAGAAGTACTTGACCCTTTGGGCATAATTTTTCCCATCTCATAATCGGTAGTTAATCCGTATTCAAACACGGCAGCACAAGTTTTATTTGTTTCAAAACTAAGTGAAAAAAAATTAGTTTCAATATCTTCTATGGTAGGATTTTGAGTATAATACAACGAGGGACTAACTACAATAGCATTGATAGCCATCATACTCAAAGAAAAGGATAAAACGATCGAAAAAAATAAGAGGTTTAATTTCACAGTAGAAAACATTAGATTAAACACAAATCTACAATGTTTCTATTAAAAAAAAGCATGTTTTAAGATAACATTGACTTAACAAAAGCATTGTGTTATAAATATTAACCTATTTTAGAACAAATAGGTTAAAAGTATTTTCAAAATAACAGTTTAATATTTACGCGTTATGCGTTGTTCAAAAAGGATCTTTAGCAAAAAACATCTCAGAATGAACAAAAGAAAGATGAAAAGAGACACGCCACCACTAGTAAACAGATTCTCAACATTGAAAACATTTTCATTTACAGCAAGCTAATAAAACGAAAACACCCAAATAAGATTTAGTGTAGAAACATTTTAAACTATCAAATCTTATTACGACTTTTGCACAAAGAAATTGAGACCACTATGCAAGTTATAAAATACCCCGCAAAAGAAGAATGGGCGTCGTTATTACAACGCCCAACAAGTCATGATTCTGCCGTTTTGAAAAGCGCAGGAGAGGTGCTAGACGTCATTCGAAAAGATGGGGACAGTGCTGTAAATCATTATACTAAGATCTTTGATAAAGTGGAAATAAAAGAACTTTGCGTTTCTGAGACAGAAATTACAAATGCAGGAAAAGAGATCTCGACAGAACTCAGAGAAGCTATAGATTTGGCTATTAAGAATATACATAAATTTCATACGGCACAAAAATTTGATCCTTTAACGGTAACCATATCACCCGGCATCACATGCCAACAAAAAGCAATGCCTATCGAAAAAGTGGGACTTTATGTACCAGGAGGAACAGCACCTTTGTTCTCCACCGTATTAATGCTAGGCATTCCCGCACAAATAGCAGGATGCAAAGAAGTCATTTTATGTACACCACCTAATAAAGAAGGCGGTATTCACCCAGCCATTTTATACGCAGCATCACGTACAGGCATTACTAAAATATACAAAGCCGGAGGCATACAAGCTATTGGAGCAATGGCCTATGGCACAGAAAGTATTCCTAAAGTAAATAAAATATTTGGTCCAGGAAATCAATACGTCACTGCAGCCAAACAAATGGTGAGTCTGCACGACGTAGCCATTGATATGCCAGCGGGTCCATCAGAAGTAGAGATAATAGCAGACGCTAGCGCTAATCCTGATTTTGTAGCTGCAGACTTATTATCACAAGCCGAACATGGCGTTACAAGTCAAGTGCTCCTTATCACTGCCGATGAAAACATCATTCCTGCTATACAAGAGGCACTTACTCGTCAACTTGCAGAACTTCCCCGACGTGCCATATCCGAAAAAGCATTGGAGAACAGCAAGATTATAATTGTAAACGAAGAGGACATCATGCCTATTACTAATAGGTATGCTCCTGAACATTTGATTATTGCTACAGATAATTATTTACAATTATCAAACGAAGTAAAAAATGCAGGCTCCGTTTTCTTAGGTCATTACACCCCCGAAAGTGCCGGTGACTACGCCTCAGGCACCAACCACACACTACCAACCAATGGTTATGCCATGATGTATAGTGGTGTTAACTTAGATAGCTTTACAAAAAAAATAACATTCCAAGAATTGACAAAAGAAGGCATTAGATCTATTGGAAAAGCGATTGAAGTTATGGCAGAAACAGAAGAATTATTTGCGCATAAAAATGCTGTATCTCTACGGATGAAATAAAACAGAACAACAATAAGTTGAATAAAAAAACCGATTCTCTATAACAGAAAATCGGTTTTTTTATAAAATAAGCTATTATATTATTTCCATAAATAATACTCACATATAGAAATCAATTTTTGATAAATAATGAGTTATACCGATTATGAATTGAAATGCGCTTTATTTCGCTTCGCTTATAAAACTCAATCAATTCTATATCGGCATAAT
>CBFIII010000013.1:31782-72174 GCA_965662645.1 Bacteroidales bacterium | reverse complement strand
CCATATAGTGATTTGTTCACAAGGTTGCTTTTTTGTCTTCATTATATGGTGCTTGGGGTTTTTTGTGTTGAAAATATGTTTCATTTTGGGCTATTTGTTCATAAATGAGGTATTTATTCAAGAATGTGACCGAAAGATGAAATAATATGTAGTTGTTTTTGCTTTATTTTGTTACTTCTCAAATAAACTATAAAAACCAGTCATATTATGCATAAAGGATTAAAGGGAGTCGTGGTGTTTTTCTTCGTTTTATTTCTTAGTAGCTGTTGTTCAAATACAGCTAATGAGATTAGTTTATTACGTAAGATTAAGTTTAATGATGATTGGCATTTTAGTCTTGGAGATCATCCCAAGGCCTCGTTAGTTGATTTTGATGATTCGGCTTGGAAAGTTGTAAAAATTCCACACGATTGGAGTATTGAAGGGGTGATCAATAAGGATAATCCTTCTGGTCATTTTGGTGGCTTTTATCCTGCTGGCGTCGGCTATTACCGTAAGACATTTGCATTGGATAATGCTTGGAAGGACAAGCGTGTTTTAGTTACCTTCGATGGTGTGATGAGTCATAGTGACATGTGGATTAATGGTCAGCACTTAGGACAACGCCCCAATGGTTATGTTGGGTTTACCTATGATCTTACACCTTATCTAATAGATGGCAATAATGTGATGGTGGTACGTGCCGATAATCTGGCACAACCCAATAGCCGCTGGTACACAGGTAGTGGGATATATCGTAATGTGTGGTTAAATGTTAAAGATAAACTTGCAGTAGCTGAGAATGGGACTTACGTTAAAGCTACAGATGTGAGTGCTGCGAATGCTAACTTGCATATCGAAACAAGTATTGAGAATACTACGACACATGATGAAAGCTTTAATCTTGTTTCTGAAATCTTTAATCCACAGGGAGAAGAAGTGGGCATGTGTATGCTAAAAGAAAATATAGAGAAAGGAAAGACGGTAAGTGTAAATCAACAGGTCAACATAGAAAATCCAGATTTGTGGTCTATTGAAACTCCTGTGCAATATCTTTTAATCACTAAGGTGATGAAAGGAGCTGAGCTTGTTGATATCTACGAAACACCTTTTGGCATCCGTGATATGCGTTTTGAAGTGGAAACGGGTTTTTGGTTAAATGGAGAAAATATTAAAGTAAAAGGGGTGAATAATCACCACGATGGTGGACCAGTGGGGGCTGCTGTTCCAGAAGATGTTTTACATCGCCGTCTTGTTATTCTCAAAGAAATGGGCTGTAATGCTATACGTACCTCACACAATCCTGCTGCACCAGAGTTTTATGCTATGTGCGATACCATGGGCTTTTTGGTGATGGATGAGGTCTTTGACGAATGGATTGCTTCGTGGCCTTGGGAGAAGTATCAAAACCAAGGAAAAGTAAAATATGGTTATCATTTGAATTTTGAAGAATGGGCGGAGCAAGATTTGAAGGATGTCATCAAACGTGATCGCAATCATCCGAGTGTTTTTATGTGGAGTGTGGGGAATGAAATTCCTGACCAATGTTACCCAGAAGGACCAGAGCGTTTACAACCTTTGATGGATATTGTTCACGAATTGGATAGTACGCGCCCTGTAACCTGTGGTTGCTGTTTTATTCATTTGGCGAATGCTACTGGCTTTGCTTCTATGCTTGATGTGACGGGTTACAATGGCGGTGGTGGTTCCGTATTTTATGAAAAGGATAAAGCTGTTTACCCTAACCGTAAGTTTATAGCTACCGAGATTCCACACTCTTTTCAGACGCGTGGTGTTTACAAAACAATAACAGAGATGCGAGCGCCAGATCAAGGTGTGGTGGTGCCCAATCTAACTGAGGAAGAGTTGTTTCCTGAGTTCTCAGAATTTTACTCTTCGTCTTATGATAACTCAAGTGTGCGTATCAGTGCGCGTGATTCTTGGCGTAGAACAGATAGTCTGGATTATGTAGCAGGCGAATTCCGCTGGACGGGATATGATTATCTTGGTGAAGCTATTAAAGGTTGGCCTTCTCGCTTTTGGAATTTTGGTATTATCGACTTATGTGGTTTTCCTAAAGACCATTACTACTATTATCAAAGCAAGTGGACCGATAAACCAATGGTTCATATGTTGCCTCACTGGACTTGGCCGGGTAAGGAGGGAAAGACTATTCCAGTATGGATCTATTCCAATGCTGATGAAGTGGAACTTTTCTTTAATGGGAAATCGCTTGGCGCGAAATCAAACAAAGATCAAATGAATCTCTCGTGGGATGTTGTTTATGCCCCAGGTACACTGAAAGCTGTAGCAAGAACGGCAGGAAAAGTAGTAGCTGAAGAGGAGATAAAAACGGCATCGGCACCAGCTAAAATAGAGTTGGTTGCAGATAAGATCAGTTTTAAAGCTGATGGTGAGAGTTGCATTCATTTGGAGTGTAATATTCTAGATAAGGATGGTAACTTTGTACCCAATGCAAACCGGTTACTTAAATTTAGTACCTTTGGGCCTGCTGAAAATATCGGAGTTGAAAATGGAGATCCACTAGACTTGAATTCTACTAAGATAAATCAGAGAAAGACTTTTAATGGTAAAGCACTGATCATTTTACAGAGTCAAAAAGAACAAGGAGATATTGTTGTAACGGTAAGTTCTCAAGGGCTAGTTTCAAGTAAAATAATACTTAAAGCTTTGTAAGTCTCACTCATGAAAAATAACATTTCTAATAAATATATAATGAAAAAAGTATTAATTTTAAGTTTATTGTGTGTCACGCTTTTTGCATGTCAGCACACTCAAAAAGAGAGTCAGGAGCAAACTCCTGATTACTCCAGCCTTAAATTGGCCCAACAACCCAATATTCTGTGGTTAGTTACCGAAGATATGTGCGCATACCTTCCGGCTTTTGGTGATTCTACTATTGAAACGCCTAATCTAAGTCGTTTAGCCAATGAAGGAATCATTTATCCTAACGTATATTCTGTAGCTGGTGTATGTGCGCCTAGTAGAGCTGCTTTAGCTACAGGAATGTATCCTACTAGTATAGGTGCTAGTAATATGCGTGTAAATTCATATACCAAAGAGACTGGACTTCCAGCTTATGAAGCTATTCCTCCTAGTAATGCAAAAATGCTAAGTGAATGGTTGCGTCGTCAAGGTTATTATTGTACTAACAATTATAAAACTGATTATCAGTTTCACCATCCAGCAACAGCTTGGGATGAGAGTAGTCCTTATGCACACTGGCGCAATCGTAAAGAAGGGCAACCTTTTTATGCGGTTTTTAATTTTACAGAGACCCACGAGTCGGGCTTATTTGAGCCTTATGGTTTTCGTCATATCGAGACCCGTCATTATCATGAAGGTGATCGTTCTTACAAATGGGAAGCTGATCGTATGACCGAAGAGGAAACTCCTGTTCATTTATCAAAAGATACTAAATTTAACATCCCTCCATATTTGCCAGATAATGAGGTGGTACGTCGTGATATATGGAAAGAATATAATAATATAGCAGAAACTGATTTGCAGATGGGAGCTGTCTTGAAACAGTTAGAAGAAGATGGTCTTCTTGAAAATACCATTATCTTTTTCTTTGGCGATCACGGAGGCCCTTATCCTCGTCAGAAACGCTTAGTTTATGATTCTGGGCTTAATACGCCATTGATTGTTCGTTTTCCTGCTAAGCAGCTAGCGGGTTCTAAAGATGATCAGCTTATTAGTTTTGTTGATTTTGCGCCTACTTTGCTTTCTTTGGCGGGTGTTAATCCTCCTGATTATATTCAAGGACAAGCTTTTATGGGTGATTATGCTGCGAAAGAAAAACGTAAATATATTTATGGGGCTGCAGATCGTTTTGATGCTGAGACCGATGCTATTCGTGCTATTCGTGATAAACGTTTTAAATATATCCGTAACTACCGTCCTGAACAAGGTTATTATTTACCTATTGCTTACCGTGAGAGAATCCCTACAATGCAGGAATTGCTACGTTTGCGTGATGAAGGAAAGTTGAACAGTATTCAAGCACAATGGTTTCGCGAAACTAAACCAACGGAAGAATTGTTTGATTGCGATTTAGATCCAAACGAGATAAATAATATAGCGGCATTGCCAGAGTATAAAGATAAGTTGGTGGAGCTTAGACTTGAGATGGATCGTTGGATACAGACTACAGGTGATATACCTAATCAACCAGAGGCAGAACTTATAAAAAATCTATGGAACGGAAGTAAACAACCTGTCACAGCTGATCCTATTATAACGTTTAATGATGGAAAGGTAGAGCTTTCTTGTACTACCGATGGAGCTTCTATAGGTTATAAATTAATACAAAAAAAAGGTCATGAGCCTAAATCTTGGACTATATATCAAGAGCCTATTTCTGTATCACAAGGGACTTCATTAAAAGTAGAAGCTCATCGTATTGGCTACTTGCCAAGTAAGGTTATAAGCTCAAAGAATTAAATTATTGTTCATCATTAACAGATCTTGATATTTATTAAAAGTTGAAGATTGTTGTAGCGTTTAGTAATGGTTAGGCCTTAATGATTTTTTAAGATTCTGTACTAAAGATTTATACTCTTTGGGTTTGATATAAAATTAGAAACCACGTCTTTGGGCGTGGTTTTTTTTATTTCATAAGTCGGGATGATAATGAGACTAAAAGGTTATTATTTTGTTTATCTTAACTTAAATACTTTAGTTTAGGAGCTTAACGACTGGGGGGTGATTTTGTATTCATAGTATAATTCTATTTTATTACCACTAAGACTTCATTTTAATGAAATATAGTATTGGTATTGAAAAATATGGTATTTGAATGTAGCTCTTATACTGCTTAATTTTGTGATGTAAATAACAGTGTAAGTGTAATGCTTTTGGAATGATATAATTTTTAATGAAATGACAACAAAACAAGATCTAGTCCCTAAGGTACTCCAGTTTGGTGAAGGTAATTTTTTACGTGCTTTTGTAGATTGGATGATTCAGAAAAGTAATGATGCTCTTAGTCTCCAAAATGGTGTCGTGATTGTTCAGCCATTGGCTACTGGTTTAGCTGATAAATTAAAACAGCAGGATTGTACGTATAATGTGATTTTGGAAGGCATAAAAGAGGGGCAACCCAAACGCGAAATTCAGCAAGTGAATTGTGTCATAGATGCTATTAACCCTTACGATAAATATCAGCAGTACAAAGACTATTTTCTAAATCCAGAGTTGGAATTGATCATTTCAAATACTACGGAAGCTGGCATATCTAGACTAAAAGATGTCGATATATTTGCCCAACCCCCCGTGTCATATCCTGCCAAGATTGTAGCACTATTATATGAGCGATTCAACTATTATAAGGGTGATGCTGACAAAGGTTTAAGCATTATCTGTTGTGAATTGATAGAAGATAATGCTTCTGTTCTCAAGGAGATTGTGCTTGAACTTGCAGAAGAAAATAACTTACCTGCCGCATTTGTAGCTTGGGTAAATGAAGCGTGTTCTTTTTGCAACTCGTTAGTGGATAGGATTGTGACAGGTTTTCCTAAGGATACCATTACCGAGATTCAGAAAGAACTAGGAACAGATGATAATATGGTAGTTATTGGGGAGTATTTTCACCTGTGGGCTATCGCAGGTGATGATCGTACAAAAGCGAGATTTCCACTTCATGAGGCAGGACTCAATGTGCTGTGGCTTGATGAATTAAAGTCTTTTCGCGATAAAAAAGTGAGAGTGCTTAATGGAGCTCATACGGCTTTAGTGCCTGTTGGTTTGCTTGCCGGTTATTCCACGGTTAAGGAAGCTTTTTCCGATGAAGTCATTGCCAATTATATACACCAGTTAATAAGCGCAGAAGTGCTACCCAATATAAAAGGTGATAATGCTACTTTACAAAGTTTTGCTGATGAAATTTTGGAGCGTTTTCTCAATCCGTACATCAAACATTACCTTAAAGATATTTCGCTTAACTCGATATCTAAATGGGTCACTCGCGATTGGCCGTCGTTGAGTGATGACTATAAACGTACTGGTCAATTGCCACAACGATTAACTCTTTCTTTAGCAGCACTGATAGTGCTTTACTCTAACTATAATGGTGTTGGTTTTGTAGCCAACGACACGCCAAAACAAGTGGATGCTATGCAGCAGGTGTGGGCTAGTACGGCTACTACTGAAGAGAAAGTGATTGCTATTTTAGCGAATGCTGAAATATGGGGAGATGATGTGGCAGCATTTAAGAGTCTTCATGTAAAAGTGGCCGATTTTGTACAGCAAATTCTGAAATCGGGAATTAATAATGTGTTGAATCAAATGGTTAAATAAAGGATGGCTGGTTTTTTTATAGTAAATGCAAACGATCAGGTTGCTGTAGCTTTGCAAAATCATACCAAAGGTGATACAGTAGAGATACAGGGGCTATCTGTTGTGCTCGAAAATGATATCCCAATGGGACATAAAGTAGCTCTGTGTGCCATTAAAAAAGGGGCTGATGTTAAGAAATATAGTTTTAGTATTGGTCATGCTATCTGTGATATAAAAGCTGGTGAACATATACATACTCACAATCTAAAAACATCGCTAAGCGATAATTTAAGCTACACTTATAATCCTAAAAAGATGCTTTTAGTTCCTGCTGAGAAGCAGCTTACGTTTCAGGGTTATCAGCGTAGTAATGGCGATGTTGGTGTGCGAAACGAACTGTGGATAATACCTACGGTGGGTTGTGTAAATGGTCAAGCAAAGTTGATAGTAGAACGGCTGAAAGACGAAACGGATACTTCGCATATTGATGCTATTGAGGTTTTGAGTCACCAATACGGATGTTCGCAACTAGGCGATGATCATAATAATACAAAGAAGGCTTTAGCTGCTGCTATTAAGCATCCTAATGCTGGCGCAGTATTGGTGCTTGGGCTTGGGTGTGAAAATAATCAAGTCAGTGCTCTGAAAGAATATTTGGGGGATGTTGATGTTGAGCGTGTCCGTTTTCTTATTGCACAAGAGGTAGAAGATGAGGTAGAAGAGGGGCTTAAGATAGTAAAGGAGTTGGCAGAGGTCATGAAGCAAGATAAGCGTCAGGAAATGCCTGTATCTCAACTCAAAATAGGTCTTAAATGTGGTGGTAGTGATGCTTTTTCGGGTATTACTGCTAATCCCTTGTTAGGTCGTTTATCCGATTGGTTGATAGCACACGGAGGTACAACGGTATTGACTGAAGTGCCCGAAATGTTTGGTGCCGAAACCACCTTGATGGATCGTGCAAAAAACGAAGAGGTATTCCATAAAATAGTGAATCTTATCAATGGTTTCAAGGATTATTTTCGGAAAAATGATCAGGTAATTTATGAAAATCCTTCGCCAGGAAACAAAGAAGGTGGCATTAGTACCCTGGAAGAGAAATCTTTAGGAAATGTACAGAAAGGTGGCATTTCTCCTGTGGTGGATGTGCTGGACTATGGAGAGCAAATAAAAGAGCCTGGACTGAACTTGTTGTGGTCGCCAGGTAACGATTTAGTATCTAGCTCGGCCTTGGCGATGTCTGGTTGTCAGATGGTTCTGTTTACAACGGGTAGAGGGACGCCCTTTGGTAGTTTTGTGCCTACCATGAAAATTACATCCAATACTCAGCTCTTTCATAAGAAGAACAACTGGATGGACTTTAATGCAGGATCGCTCTTAGAGGCTACATCAATGGATGAGTTGGTACAGTCATTTATTTATTATATCCTAGAGGTGGCCAATGGGGAGTTTCTAAAGCATGAAAAGTCTAAGTTCAAAGAAATAGCCATTTTCAAGAGTGGCGTAACGCTATAAGAAATGATCAATAATGAGTGTTTTTCTGATTGCCATTTGTCTGGTGGTGAATGCGGCATTTGCTCAACATAAGACTTGTATTTCTAGTGAAGATGCCCAAAACTTCAGTTGATTGCAGATTTAAAATAAGTGATTCATTATAAGTGTTCTATGTGTGTTTTTAAACCCGAATCCAGGTTTGCAAGTATAAAAATTACAAAAAAAAGTATGTTTATTCAGACAATTATATTTTTTGTGAGAATAAAATTGATAATCATGTAACCATAAAATCATGTTGAAATGTGTGACCAGACACACTTATATGGATGGTTCTTTTTTTTCTGGTGTTGTGTAATATATTGTTTATGTGATTGTTATAAGCTGTGTGGAAAATAGTTTTAATTGTTTAAAACATTATCGGCGTAGAAGTGTTATTTTTATACATTATTATATGTCTTTTTTCAGGCTATTTAAATGTGATTATAATACTATTTTCTATGTGTAACTATAAAAAATATTTTTTTGAAATATTAAGGATACAATCCTTCTTAAAACTTGTGTTTTTATTGGGGATGATATTCACTTTTTCATCAGCTACTGCTGTTAATAATTTTCAGTTTGAACATATTTCCGTATCCGAAGGCTTGTCTAATGGTACTGTGCATGATGTTTTAAGAGATGATGATGGTTTTTTATGGATATGTACTGCTGATGGATTAAATCGTTATGATGGCTATTCAATTAAGCAATATAAGCCTCGTGGTATTTCTCAAAATATTATTTATGAAAAGATACTAAAGTCTGATGATGGCAGCTTGTGGTTGGCGACTTCTCTGGGTTTGTTTTGCTACTGTCCTGAATATGATCTTTTGACTCGTTTTCCAATGGTGACGCAGTTAGGTGCAGTATCTGAGCTGCTTAATACCCATATCAATTCAATATTTTTAGATAAAGATGGTCAGTTGTGGGTGGGTTCTTGGGCTGGTTTACTTTCAATTGATATTAATGGTAAGAAAATAAGTGATATTATTGATAGCGATATTCAGATTTATTCTAATAGAGAATATCCCATAGATAATAATATTGAAGTCATGATTAATTCTTTTGCTCAAGATAGCAAGGGGCTTATATGGATGACAAGCAGTTCTCCACGACTCACGTGCTATAACCCTCAGGATAGTACTTTTTCTTTTATCGACATTGCTTATCCACCGCTTCAGGATATGAAGTATAACCTTAATAAGATACTTATCGATCAAAAGGATAACATTTATATTTATACCGAGGGGGTTGGGATTGTATATTGGGATAGAGCTAAAAATACCTTTGAAGAATTTGAATTAAAGACTTCTTTAGGGCAAAAGATTAGGCATGGTGTTGTACGCTCTATGTTGATTGATAGTGATAATAAACTTTGGATTGGAACCGATGGATATGGTTTTTTTATTTATGATGGTTCGGAATTTACGCAGTATAATACTGAAAGAAAAGAATATTCAAATATTAGTTCTGATGTGGTTTATTCCATATATGAAGATCCAGAGCATAACATGTGGTTGGGAACTTATTTAGCTGGTCTCAATAAATTATCAAAATCAAAAACTAACTTTGGTTTAGTTCCAAAATCTTTAACTCGTGATAGCGGATTAAGTGGAAAGATTGTTTTTAATTTTCTCGAAGATCATAAGGGGTATGTTTGGGTTGCTACTGATGGTGGAGGGCTTAACAGAATAAACCCTAAAACAAATAACTATAAACATTATTTCCCCGATCCATCAAAGAAGAATGCGATAAGTACCAAAACCACTATTGCTCTTTTTCAAGATCATAACCATGACATTTGGATAGGGTCCTATAATGGGGGACTGAATAGGTATAATTATGCGACCGATGACTTTACTACATTCTATAATGATCCTAATGATTCAAATTCAATTTGTTCTAATCACCCTTGGGGTTTTGCCGAAGATAAATATGGTAATTTATGGATTGCTTCGAATGCGCATGGTGTTGATTTGAAGCCTCGTGGCTCTACACGTTTTATTAATTATAGTGATGATGAGAATGATTCTGATATGTTGCGCATTTTATCATCTAATGCCTTGACGCATATGATTGTTGATTCGCGTAATTACTTGTGGATTGGTACAGAGGGTGGGCTAAATATGGCTGACCTTAATAAGGTTGATTTTACTCAGGATAGACCAGAGTTGAACTTTAGGCACTTTGTCAATTCGTCAGAGGAAAATAGTTTGAGCTCAAATCAAATAAGTTATCTTGCAGAGGATCCTAATGGGAATGTCTGGATAGGAACTAAAGGTGGTGGACTCAATCAATATCTACTAGAAGAAGATTCATTTATTACTTATACTGTGGAGGATGGTTTGCCTTATAATACCATACAAGGTATTGTCTTTGATGATAATAATCGAGGTTGGCTGAGTACGTCTTATGGTTTGTCAACCTTTGACCTAGATTCTATATCGTTTGAGAATTTTACACAAAGTGATGGATTACAGGATAATCTTTTTATAAAGACTTCTTGTTACAAAGCGAAAGATGGAAAGTTGTATTTTGGTGGTGTTAGTGGTTTTAATGCTTTTTATCCTTCAGGTGTGGTCAAGAATAATCATGCACCTCAGGTGAAGATTACTAGTTTTAAACTGTTCAATAAAGAAGTTCAAATAGGTGAAAAAGTGAATGGTCGCTTGCTCATAGATCGTTCTATTACATACATGAAACAGCTTGAACTGGAGCACCGTAATAATTTTTTCACCTTTGAATTTTCTGCCCTTGATTTTACGAACGCTAAAAAAAATCAGTATGCTTATATGATGGAAGGGTTTGATGAAAATTGGATATATACTAATTCTGATAGTCGAAAAGCAGTATATACCAATCTTAACCCTGGTGATTATACGTTTAGGGTAAAGGCTTCTAATAATAATGGGGTCTGGAATGAGGAAGGGGCTTCAATTGATATTAAAATACTACCTCCTTGGTGGGGAACATGGTGGTTTCGTTTATTAGTCATTTTGTGGATTGTTGGTTCTGTCGCGTTAGTCTTCTATCTGAGAGTTCGTCAGTTGAGGCACCAAAAAGAGAAGTTGAGGATTGAAGTGAATGAAAGGACAGAGCAGCTTCGTAAAGCTAACGAAAGCCTTAAAGAATCTAATGCTACTAAAGATAAATACTTTTCGATTATTGCACATGATGTTATTAGTCCCTTTAATGCCATATTGGGATTGTCTGATCTGCTTAAGGATAGGTTCAGTACGCTTGATTCGAAACAGATTGAATCCTATATTGGTTTAATTAATCGTTCTTCAAAACAGTTGCATGAACTATTGATGAACTTATTAGAATGGTCACGTTCAGAACGGGGTGTCTTAAGTTTTAATCCGGAATCATTAGATCTAAAGAGTATTATTCAAGAGAGTATTGAGTTGAATTCATTTGCGGCCGAAAATAAAGATGTTAAGCTAGAAATGGATGTGCCTGATTTTCATGTTTTGGCTTTTACTGATAAACAAATGATAAAAACGGTACTGAGAAATCTACAGAGTAATGCCATTAAGTTTACCCCCAATGGTGGTACGATTACGGTTAAAGCAGTTGTGGAGGATAAGTTCTTTAAGGTGAGTGTCGTTGATAGTGGGGTGGGGATGGATTTAGAAACTCAACAGAATCTTTTTAATCCCAATGATTTTGTCTCTACTAGAGGGACAAATAATGAGGCAGGTACAGGCTTAGGTCTGAAACTTGTTGCGGAGTTTGTGGCTATGCAAGGTGGTGAAGTGTGGGTTGAAAGTGAGGTTGGAAAAGGATCTAAAATTCACTTTACGGTGCCTGTAGCGTCATGATCTTTATTTCATCTTTAAGTAGCGTTTGCTTTGTCATTAAGCTCCTAAAAAGCAACGACCTTTTTCAATTTAATGCTCGTATTAGTGCGGTCTTGTCCTTCTACCTTAAATATTGCCGTAAAGTAGTCGTCTTTCTTTAGGTAGTTTTTTGTGAAGCTTTTTAGACTGTCGGCATTGGTGAAATAATCCACGGTAGCACTCACGCCGATGTCATGTCGTGAAATGAATATGAGGTGTTCCGTATTCCCTGTAGAGGGGTATTTAGATACGATGGCATATTCTTGGAATTCATTAGGTGAGGTGATGTCGTAGGTAGTATCTGGTATTTCTGTATGACCTGAGATACATAATGTCAAAGGGTTTATTTTGCAGTAAGGGTTTCCTTCGTTGAAGATGTTGATGAATTGGTTTTTGTCCCAGATGTTGCCAATATAAATAGCATTCCCTTCTTTGATGTCTGATGTCGTCATTTGCGTCGCAAAACGGATAGTAAATGCGTGTTTGTATTGGTCAAAATAATGTTGAAAACGCTGAACAGAAATGACTCCCATTGAACTTGCATAGGTAAAAGGGGATGGCTTTAAGACTCCTTTTAGTTCGGGTTTGTTTTCAAGAAGTTCAAAGAATTCAGCATAACTATTTATTCTGTAATCTCGGGTGAATCCTCTTTTGCCAGTAATCGTGTTACCTACGGCGCCAAAGGCATCACCGATATAGAGATGGGTGTCGTGTGTTGAGGAGATTAAGGAGCGCCATATATTGGGGGGTTTCGGAGTCGTGTTTGTAATGATGATTATAGTTATTGCTATTAACAAGGCAGCATACGGTAGTATTTTGAATAGATCATAGTGTTTCAAGTGTTCAAGGTTAGTCTCTCTTTTTGTAAAACTAACTTGGTATTGTCCTTTCTCTATCGATACTTGCCATTTATCTATATTCCCTTCATCTTCATAGTATTGGATGAGCTTTTTGCGTAGGTTATATACATTTACCCTTACGCGCGGGTTGCTTTTGTCCGCAGGGTTGTTTGTCCCAAAAAACTCAATGTCAATGACCATTTCCTTTAAGGTGCCTCCTCTTAGCGTAGCTTTATGCAAATACAGTAATAGAGCGCTACTTGTTGTCGCATTTTTAAAGGTTTTGCTTTCGCAAATCTTATGTATGAACTCTTGTTTTTCTTTTTCAGTGATCTTCACAAGATGTATTTTTTAAATGACTGGTTGATAGGTTTTAAATGGTTTTTTCATTTTTTGTTTTAACGGTTATGGCTACCGTTAAAATGGTGTTAAAGATATGAAAAATAATTTTTATTCGGTTATTTGTGTTAAAGCGCTTACATTCAAATTGTGCTATGTTTGATTTTAATGAATGACACTAAAAATTATGACCTATTTAAGACGTCAATATCTTTTATTATTGATTCTGTTTTGCCTTACGGCAAATGCGACCTTTGCGCAGCAAAAGACTTTTCTTTCTGGACAAGATGCTGCCACAGCCGTGGACTGGGAATTTAAAATTACCGATGGCCGTAACAGTGGTTTCTGGACTACCATCCCTGTTCCTTCTAATTGGGAAACAGAAGGTTTTGGTTATTACCTCTATGGTATGGATAAGATGGAAAAACGTGCCCCAGCTGTTGGTTATTATCGCCATGATTTCGACTATTCGGTGCAGGATGATAAGCGCTATTTTATTGTTTTTCAGGGATCAATGACTGATACTAAGATTGCTCTGAATCAGAAAGATGTAGGTTTTCATCAAGGTGGATTTACAGAGTTTAAGTTTGAAATCACAGATTTACTTATCAATGGCAGTAATCTGTTAGAAGTTGAGGTGAACAGTTCTTCTACCAATGAATCATTAGTAAAAGGGGAGCGTTATGCTGATTTCTGGTTGTTTAGCGGTATTTTTCGTCCCGTATTTATCCAACAAGTACCTAAGGAATTTATCGCGCATGTAGTCATCGATGCACAGATGACTGGTGATTTCAAAATGAAGGTTTATACCAATGGTGTGAAGAAGGCCACTACTATTTCTGCCCAAATGTATGATGCCGACAATCATAAGGTGGGTCAAGTGTTTTCTGCAAAAGTTGATGATGAGTTCACCCAATTGCAAGCTCAGTTTGATGGTGTTAGTTTATGGTCGCACGAGTTCCCAAACCTCTATTCTGTAGTAGTACAGCTGAAAGATAAAAAAGAAGTGTTGCATACCTACAAGCAGAAATTTGGTTTTAGAACCTTTGAAGTGCGCGATCACGATGGTTTCTACCTTAACGGTAAACGCATTTTGCTAAAAGGAGCCAGTATTCATAGTTTTAGTCCCGAGACTGGGCGTACACTTTCTAAAGCAGATATGGCGAAAAACGTCCATCTGATGCAAGAGCTAAATTTTAATTGTGCTCGTCCCTGTCACTATCCTCCCGATACTTATTTTTTTGAATTATGTGACTCTCTAGGTCTGCTATCTTTCGATGAAACTACTGGTTGGGTGCATCCTCTTGATGTTGAGATAGGGACACAAATAGTAAAAGAAATAGTCACCCGTGATGTCAATCATCCTTCCATTGTGCTTTGGAGTAATGGTAACCACAATGCGCATGTACCTGAATTGGATGCTGTTTTTCATCAGTGGGATATTCAGCTTAGACGTCCGCTTAAGAATGCGCCTAAAAATGGCGATATTTTTAAAGATTATCATCCTGAGTGGGATATTGTTAATACCACCTATTATCCCAATTACGAAACGGTGAAAAAAGGCTTGTTCGAAGACGATCATATCTATATGCCTAACGAAACCTTGCATGCCCTATATGATGGTGGTGGTGCTGCCAATCTTAAAACTTTTTGGGATATGTTTGAGGCCTCTAAAGTAGGCGGTGGTGTTATGATTTGGGCTTTTGCTGACGAGGGGTTGATGCGTACCGATATGGGGTATGTTGCCGATAATCAAGGGGCAAAAGCCGCCGATGGTATAGTAGGTCCTCATGGCGAAAAAGATGGTAGTTACTACGCTATACGCGAAATATGGTCACCAGTAGTGATTGCTGAGAGAGAGCTTGATGCTGATTTTTCGGGTGAACTAGAGGTACATAATAAGTTTACTTTTACTAACCTTAATGCGTGTGACATCGTTTGGAAGTTAATCAATTTTTCCAATCCCGATGGCACACCTAATGGACATCGCACGGTAGCTTCTGGTAAGATAAATGCTAATGTTGAAGCAGGCGAAAAAGGTATTTTAAGTATAAACTTACCTGAGACTTACGTTAATAATGATGCCTTAGCTATTAAAGTTTATGATACGAGGGGAATTCTGGTTTATGATAAACGTTTGCCTATTAAGACTTCACAGCGTCCTACATTTAGAGCATCATCTAATGTGCCTTATGAGCAGCTTGAGGGAAATTCTTATTCGTTTCAACGTCATCAAACCATCTTGAATTTTGATGTTAATAGTGGTGTTTTACTGGCGGTATTGGACAAGGGGAAGAAGACGAGTCTGGGCAATTTTCCTTTCTTAACTTATGAAGAGGCCGATACGGCATTGGTAAATCATACAGATAAATCAGCGAAAGCAAGTGTAACGCAAGATGGTGATGCTTGGGTAATTGAAACCAATAATAGCAAAGGCTTCGACTACATTAAGTGGACACTTAAACCTAATGGAGAAGTGCTTTTGGATTATGCTTATACCTTGGATGCTGGTTTGTACAACTATGCGGGTATTGGGATGGAAGTAAATGCCCAAGATGTATTGCGTAAGCGATTTCTTGGCGAAGGTCCAACGCGTATTTGGAAAAACCGGATAGAGGGCGGAATTTTAGACGTTTATGCTGTAGATAAGCAGGTTAATATTCCTGGATTGGTATATCATCAACCAGAATTTGAAGGCTGTTTTGCACCTTGGAACTGGGCCGTATTTTACCTCAATAATCACTTAAATATTGGGTTCAAAAATCGAACAGATGTGATTTTGGGAGTCCTTAACCCCACTAATGCTAAAGATGCTAAACGTGCTACTTGGAGTTATCCTAAAACTGAAGGTCTCTTTTTCTTTGATCATATTTCAGCGGTAGGTTCCAAATGGAAAGCGCCTACAGAGTTTGGTCCTGATGCACAGGCAAGTCTTATCGATGGACAAATTACAGGTTCAGTATCCATGTATATCAACTGGAATAAACCCACAGCAAAGGCTAAACGTGTAGATGTGGAGATTGAATAATGCGTATTTTTTTTATTAAACTGAGTTCGATTTAAAATTCGGTCACAGTTTTAATTTTATTTGAGTAGAAATTTACTCAAATTCAAGAAGGAATAGCGAGCTATTGTGATTGAATTGTGTGAATTTATGCCAAATAATACCAATTAAAATTTAAAATAAGTCTTAACAGTTGGTGGTATTATGCCGATATAGAATTAATTGAGTTTTATAAGCGAAGCGAAATAAAGCGTATTTCAATTCATAATCGGTATAAAAGCATATATGTAGGAAAAATCAGTTAAAATACATCTTTGCACTTTTTATTTTTATAAATAGTCAGTTATTACTTCTAAAGTGCAAGTATAAACGGACTAATAATATAGTTTTCTGTGGCTAGAATTTAATATCGAACTTAGCTTATTATATTATGGGCACGGCGAGGTGATAGTAGAACATGCTTTGTATGATAAAAATCACTTGATTAAAGGCAGGGTTGGCATTAAAGGTAAAGGTGACGGCGTTTATAACGAGAGATGTAGAAGTAAACGTGCTGAAGGTAATGTCTGGTAGGTTTTGTTATTTTGAGAGGTGGTGATCGTGATAGAAAGAATAAAAAAGTTGACTGCAATGCTTTATGTTTTGCTAGCTATTGCTGGTTTTGGGAAATAATATTCTTAGTTTTGCTTAAATTGTGTTCCTTATTTAATGATTAAGGAAAGATAATTTGAATTCAATTTGTGTCATATTTTATGTGTCAGCTTGTTGGGTTAGTTTTAGTACAGTCTAATATTTAATTAAAAACCAATGAAAAAAATTAAACTAGTATTAATAGTGATGTTGAGTGCTTCATGTTTTTTTGCGAATGCACAAAAAGTAGATCTTACACGTGCAATTGTGGGAGAAGATGTCGTTTTTGAAGAAAGGGCAGGACAAGTAGCAGTAGAGGCAGAGTATTTTTACAAGCAGACGCTAATGGAGGTGCGTCAGTGGTGCCGTTCGTCTAAGTTCGAAAAGCCTGATGCAGGGCGTGATGAAGATACTTTACACGTTTATGGGGCGAGTAATAATGCTTATCTCGAGATATTACCAGATACTAGAGTCACACATGATGATGCCTTAGTGAAGGGTGAAAATTTTAGTGATGTCCCTGGTGTTATGGCTGTGTTGCATTATAAAATAAAGTTCAAGAATCCAGGACGTTATTACGTGTGGGCACGTGCTATGAGTACTGGTGGTGAGGATAATGGTGTTCATGTAGGTTTGGATGGTGTGTGGCCAGAGAATGGTAAGCGCATACAATGGTGTGCAGGGCGTAATAGCTGGACGTGGAGTAGTAATCAACGTACTAAAGAGGTGCATTGTGGTGTGCCTTATGGCATCTATTTAGATATCGAAGAAGCGGGAATTCACGAGGTGCAGTTCAGTATGCGTGAAGACGGTTTTGAATTTGATAAGTTTATTTTGACAAAGGATAAATTCTTTAAACCTGAAGGACAAGGTCCTAAGGTTATAGCAAATGCTAAACTTCCGGCACCTTACCCTTCAGTTCCTGCGCCTATTATCAAAAGAAATTATTTTAAACAAGTAGCGGGAGCTCTACCAGCGAATAAATTTATTTCTGCACAAAAGTTTCCTTCTGATGGTACTGATTTTTATACGCATGGTAAGAACTGGATGGCCATTAATCCTAACACTCATAAAGAAGCGACCACAAGTACTGCTTTCCCTTTTGAAAGTGGGAAATATGACATTGTATTCGTTGGTGTTGGAGAGAATGATGGACGTTCTACCTTTCAGTTGTCAGTCAATGGTGTAGAAGTGGGTATTTACCAACCACAGGCTACTACAAGTATGTATGAGGAAGGTAAAAATTTTAATGCACTTTGGAACGCTGTAGAGTTGAAAAAAGGGGATAAGTTAACCGTTCACGCTAAGGTTGGTACCGACGGTAAGGAATTCTGCCGTGCACGTTGGGCGGGAATCGTTTTTGCTCCAGTAGGCAAAGGTAAAAAGATCCAAGATTTTCCTTCTACTTTTACTCCTAATTAATAATTGTTGACTTAGAATCCACACATATCCTATCTGTTTTCTAAAGAAATTAACCTTACTGTGTGTTATTTACCCTTTAGAGGTGAGTGATGGAAATATAAAGTAACGATAATTCTTAATACAACTTAAAACCGAATTAACAACATATATATTATGAATAAGATTTTATTAACATTAATAGCATTGCTCATTGCATCAGGTGCAATAGCATCAGAAAAAATAAACCCACCAGCAGGTCGTATTGCCATTGTAGCAGACGGTAACTCTCCAGATCCTGATGATCTTGGGGGAACAGCCGTTTCCTTGGCATTGCTCAGAGCAGCTGGTCTTCAAGATCGCTTAGTGCATTATTCGTATTGTTGTGACATTGTGCCTACACCTCGTATTTCGGTTGCAGCCGAAACAGAGCGTCATGCTATGATGCAGCTTTGTTGTGATGGTACGGCACGTCGGTGGGGGGGATTTGAGCATCTCGACTTTATTGATGTGAAGTGGGACTTGGATGTGGCTATAAAAGATTTGGCAAAAGCCATCAACGCATCATCGGCAGAAGATCCTTTGTGGATAGTAGAAGCAGGTGAGCCTGATTTAATTGGTATGGCATTGGATGTTTCTCAAAAAGAAAAGCACGAATTTGTAAAGGTTATTACGCACCATCCAGCTAATGATAAAACAGGTGAGTTTTATGAGTGGGAAGAGATTCTGGAGTTTAATGTAGAAGAAGTGCGTATCCCAGATCAAAACATTCTGCTTAAAGTAGAGCGAGAAAGATGGGATTGGGCTAAGGATCATGCTGATGATCGCATACAGTGGGTGTGGTTAATGGGCAAAATGGCTGAAGTTGATAACGTCGTTAAATTCCAAAAAGGAAACTGGGACTGCTCGGATGCGGGTATGATTTATTATTGGATCACTGGTGCTAATGTTAATAATGGTGAGATTCAACCTGCGGTTTATGATGTAAAAGCTATGCTGCTTAATTTTATTAACGAATAGTGTAGTTGTTAGCAAAAGTTTTAATCCCACATCGTGGGGTTAATTTTTTTGTAGTTTGCTGTGAATAGTGAAATGATCTTCAAATATATACGTCGTCTGATCGCAGTGGGGTAGTTTATTTATAAGTAAGTTGTTTGTTTTTAATGGTGTAATTATTCAGATTATGACCTTTTTATTTATATAATAGAAGAAGATTAAATACTTTTACCAGATAATTAATTTTTATACATCCTTTATAGTTTACCTTTATCATGAAAAAATTTGTATTACTTCCTATCTTAATAACGCTCTTGTTTGGAGCATGTACTTCAAAACCCAAAGAAGCTAAGGTTAGCAAACCCAACATCCTTTTTATTGCCGTTGATGATTTGCGTCCCGAGTTAGGTTTTTATGGTAATGAACATATGGTAACGCCGCAACTCGATAAGTTGGCTAGCGAGAGCTTTATCTTTGATCGTGCTTATTGTAACATCCCAGTGTGTGGTGCATCGCGTGCCAGTTTGCTCAGTGGAGCTCGCCCTACGCGCTTTCGTTATATCGATGCACGTACCGAGAAAGATCATGATTTTCCTGAAGCAGTATCTTTACCTATGCTTTTAAAACAGAATGGTTATGCTACTATTTCCAATGGTAAGGTATATCACCATCGTTATGATGATTCTACGGCTTGGGATGAAAATTGGCAAGCGGATGAGGTTTGGGGATATGCTTTAGAAGAAAGTCAAAAAATACGCGCCAATACAAAACGTGGTTTGCCTGTGGAAGCCGCTGATGTGCCCGATTCGGTCTATCGTGATGGAAAACTAGCTTTAAAGGTGATCAGAGATTTGCATAAGCTGAAAGATTCAAAGCAACCATTTTTCTTAACTATGGGTGTGGCCAAACCACACTTGCCTTTCTGTGCTCCTCAAAAGTATTGGGATCTTTACGATAGAGACTCTATACATTTGCCTGAAAGTTATCTACGACCTCAATCAACACCACGTCAGGCTTTTCATAAATATGGAGAGTTACGAAATTATGAAAACATACCTAAGTCAGGCGACTTGTCGGAAGATTTAGCTAAGGAATTGATTCACGGTTATTATGCGAGTGTGAGTTACATTGATGCTCAGATAGGTTTGGTACTCGATGAGTTGGATAAATTGGGAATGGCAGAGAATACGATTGTGGTGCTTTGGGGTGACCATGGCTGGAACTTGGGCGATCATATGTTATGGTGTAAACATTGTACTTTTGAAACCGCTCTGCATACACCGCTTATCATTAAAGTACCGCACAAGACAAAAGGACAACGTACGAACGCGATTACAGAGTACATCGATGTGTATCCCTCATTGTGTGAGTTGGCTGGGATAGAGGTGCCAAGTACTGTTGAAGGAAAGAGTTTTGTGCCATTAATAAATGGCGAAGCATCCACAAAGGATTGGGCCGTTTGTAAATTTAAGGATGCGGTGACGCTTATCAAAGGTGATTTGTTCTATACCGAATGGACGGATGATATGGGCGTGGCTTATGCTCGTATGCTTTTCGATCACGAAACAGATCCTTTAGAGTTGGACAACCTAGCCGAAAAAGTCGAATACAAAGAGTCCGTTGCACAATTATCACAAGAGCTTAGAGAACGATGGGGCAAGGATTTTTTGATTGATACTCGTCCTGTAAAAGCTAAAAACTAGGTTTTTTAGTGTCATCTACTGAAAGGGGACTCAGCATCTATGCCTAATGGCATAGGTGCTTAGTCATATTAGTCTTTGTCATTATTTTCTTTTGCTTGTTCTTGATACTCTTTAGGTGTGACTCCATATTTGGTTTTAAACGTTCTGATGAAGTAAGAGGTAGAATTATATCCTACATAAGCAGCGATTTCTTGGGTGCTGAATTGCTTGTTACAGATCAGTTTTATTGCATTTCTTAATCGCACATCTCTTACGAAAGCTGATGTATTTAGTTGTGTTTCTGCTTTTAGTTTTCGACCTAATGTTGTTTTACTCACCTTCAGTTTCTGAAGTAAATCCTCTATTTCAAATTGTGGATTCTGCAAATTGTCTTCAATGACTTTATCTGCTTTTGCAATAAAATTGTGTTCCACTATAACCATTGGTTTGGGGGGGGGAGTGGCGTACTTTTTCTGCTTTCTTTTGATTGTTTTGAGTAGATCAATGCCACTGATGCCTGGCATTGATACATCAGTAATTATGAGGTCTGATGCGAGATTTTATGTGTAGTGATATGAAAAGCTTTTTTTAGCTTTGGGTGTTTTCTGAGACTTTTTTTAATAAAATGACAAGGGATGTTTACTTGTTTTTTTTGTGATTACTATTAAACCTATTAGAATGAAAAAAAATAAATTGTTGAGAAAGATGATTACAGTTATGTGGTGTGTTTTGAGTGTTCTAAATATAGAAGCTCAGGTCACACTATCAACAGATTTTACAAGTGATGTGGATAAGCAAGAAGCTTTGCACGAAATATGGGATGTGGCCAACCGTATTAGCCCAACCAATGGTTCTAATGTTCGTTCAGGTACAGATATCAATCTCGTACGTATGATAGGTGGTATTGTGAAGAAGGTGGATGGTGTAAAAGTTCCTGATTTAGATTATGATCCTGTTAGTTACGATTCGGAGAATGATGTTTATGTCTATAATTGGGAACCGTTATTGACTCGTCTTTCAAAAATTGTAGATGGTCAAACTAAAATTCATCAATTGGTGCTCGATCAGGTGCCGTGGGCTTTTCAATATGGGTATGAATTTATTCCTGAAGGTACGATAGATAACATTCATTTCCGTGAGGACGAAAAGGTTTCTATCTATGGTAATTCATTGCCGCCTGCTGATAAAGAAGCTTATTTCGATTTTATCCAAGCGATGATGGAGAAACTGGTTGAGACTTTTGGAGAAGAAGAGGTTATGTCGTGGCGTTTCAGAGTAGGTTCCGAAATAGAAACACCTGACCACTGGTTTGGGACAAAACAAGATTTTATTGCCCATTTTGCTAATACAGAAAAAGCAGTCCGTTCAGTATTGCCCGATGCTAAGATTGGCTTGCATACCAGAACGCCAGGTTTTATATATAAAAATGGTGTCCCTAAGAACTATAAAGGAGAGCCCTTTGCTTCTTTTGTGGATGGTCTGATAGAATATTGTGCTGACAGTAGTATACAGTATGATTTCTGGGGCATCTCCGACTATGTGCTTATTAATGGCGAAAAGTACCGTGACATCACAACAAAGTATGATGATTACTATAAACCCATGCAAGAACATCCTAAATGGAATGCTGACTGCACGCTAGATATGATGGAATATTCAACGGTAATTACGATGACTCCTCCCGATGGTGGCGTGTATCTTAATTGTGAGACTTCGCATAAAGATATGGTAGAGTTGGGCTTGTCGCATATGTTCTTCCGCAAGGGAATAGATAAAATATTCCGATGGGGATTACGTAATGGTGACGATTACGGACCTATAGGTGAACTGCGTGCTATGTTAGGCGAATTACGTTATGAAACGCATAAGTCGGGTAGTCCTAAGACGAGCACTAACCAGTTGGATGCTATTTATGCGGCCAATGCGGCAGGATACGACGTTATGGTGTATAGTAATAATGCAAAATCGCTTAATTATGTAGCCGATGAACCCGTGAAACTCTCCTTTGCAACGGCATTGCCAGTAGGGGCTAAATTGTATTATCGTAATAATAACTTCGGTATAGAACAGAATAAGCTGCAACAGTTCTTATTGAAAGAAGGCACTAGTTGGGTGATGTCAGGATGGGATGAAAAAGGAGACCCTAGTCGCACACTAACGGATGCGGGCTACACAAAATACCAAGCTTTTACCGATTATAAACCCACTGTTTTTAACGACTGGAAAAGTGTAGTCACGGTGCCTCGTACTGATGGGGAGTCTGGTTCTATGGTATTAGTTGAAGCTGATGTGGCTTCATTTTCGTACAAGAAATTTGAGTTTCGCTTCGAATCTGAATTTGTCTCAGTTATTGCTCCCACCCAAGTGCAGTGGACATCTTCTGACGATTTTTCTCCTTGGGCTTCTCGTACTAGTGGTATGGCTGTCAATACAGATAATGATAAGTTGTCCTTGACGTTTTCGGATGGTTCTGGTTTTCCTATGGCGGGAGTGACTGATCTCAATATTAAAGCCAGCCTTTTTGATAGCATGCGTATGGTGATTAAGAATACGACACCTGAACCCAACTTTCAAATGGCAGTTAATGCACCTGGTACCTCTTTTATCAGTGGCAGATTAAAGCCTACATTGGCTAATGACAGTTTGTTTCATGTTTTGGAGATTGACCTTAGCTCTTGGGCGCTTTGGTCGGGCACTATTAGTGATCTCAAAATTTACAATAAGGTGAACGAGGGGATGCTTGAAATAGATACTCTAGAATTGATATCAAATGCTCCAACAGTAGCTGTAACCGTAGAGCAAGACGGTCTTGGCTTAGTCAACTACAGTAGTGGTTCTTGTTTTGCAGGTCAAGACTTTAAGTTTAGTGCTATTGCCGAACCAGGGTGGTTATTTACGGGCTGGACAGGTGATGTCGCAAGTGCAGCTAATCCATTAACGGTAAAAATAGATTCTGCGATGACGGTAAAAGCCGTTTTTGCATTAGCACGTGAAGTGGTGATATCTCAAGATGGTAACGGTTCTATAAGTCATAGTAGTGGAACGTATGCCGATGGTGAGGCATTGTTGCTCGAAGCAACTCCTGCTTCAGGATGGGTTTTTAGTGGATGGACGGGTGATACTATTAGTGTCGAGAATCCGTTAAGCATAACCTTAGATGCCGATCTTAATGTAAAAGCGGTCTTTACTGAAATTTTTTATGAAGTCACTTTTGAGCAAGAAGGCCAAGGTCAATTAAACTACACTACAGGTGATTACAAAGAAGGTCAAGCCTTAGCTTTAAGTGCAACGCCCGCTGCAGGATGGGAATTTAGTACTTGGACAGGTGATACGATTAGTACTCAGAATCCATTAACGATAAGTGTGGATTCTGTTATCACGATCAAAGCGATTTTTGTCGAACAAACAGCTGCGATAAACGATAATCAACAACGGTCTTTACTTGCCTATCCAAATCCAAGTAATAATGGTATATTCAATATAGATGTGCCTGTTTCTCAACCTTGGCAAGTATATGATATGACAGGGCTTACTGTCCTTTTAGGAGAGGGAGATGTGGTTGATCTTAGCTCTTTGTCTAGAGGTTTGTATTTGTTAAAAATAAATCAATCGGTGACTAAGTTACTTTACAAATAGAATAGGTCATATTTAGTGATAACTACAGATATTGGTAATTTCAGTACGCTATAGCAAATGGGGTGCTGGAATTACCATTTTTTGAGTAATGATAATAATGATTTAATGAAGTATATTTACCGACTTTGAAAGTTGGCTTTAAAATAATAGGGCTCTAAACAGCTAATAAATAAGAACACACTATTAATGATCAATAAACTGCGCTTAACGAAAACGCTTGCCATTCTTTTATGTGGTATTGCTTTCGCATCTTTAGATGCCCAAGTAACTTTGTCTGCCGATTTTACTGATGACTCTGCCAAGGGCGAGCCATTACACAATATATGGTCAGTGGGTAACCGTATCAGTCCCACTCAGGGGAGCAATCTCCGATCAGACCTTAAGATCAACCTCGTGAGGATGATGGGGGGTATAAATACCAGAGCTCAAGGCAAAGTAGTTAGGGATCTAGACTATGATCCTTGTCTTTATGATTCGGTTAATCATGTGTATGTTTACCGTTGGGAACCATTTATAAATCGGTTAAATAAGATTGTGGAATCGCAAAATGATATTCTTCAGATCGTGCTTGATCAACCACCGTGGGCCTTTCAGTATGGTTATACTTTTATACCAAAGGGAGAATGCGATAGTGTGCATTTTCGAGAAAATGAGCGCATTTCTATTTATGGTAATTCCCTGCCACCTGCTGATAAGGTGGCTTATCATGAGTTTATAAAAGCGCTGATGACTAAGCTTGTAGAAACCTATGGCGAAGAGAAGGTATTGTCATGGCGTTTTAGGGTAGGTTCTGAGATAGAAACGCCTGATCATTGGTTTGGGACCAAGGCTGATTTTATTGCTCATTATGCTAATACTGAAAGAGCTATCAGGGCTGTTTTGCCCCATGCGCAAGTGGGGGTGCATACCCGAACTCCTGGCTTTTTATATAAAAAAGGGAGGCCAAAGAATTATAAAGGCGAGCCTTTTGCTTCTTTTGTGGACGACCTAATAACGTACTGTTATGACCATGATGTGAGTTACGATTTTTGGGGTATCTCTGATTATGTGATTATATCGAATAAGGGACAGCGCCAAATGAATCATAAATTTAATGAATTATTCGGCGCTTTGGTGAATCATCCTAAGTGGAACAATAAAGCAACATTAGACCTGATGGAATATGCGACGATTACGTCTATGAATGCCTTGGGCAATGGTTTTGTTAATTGTGCTAGTACTCATAAAGAAATTGTGGACCTTGCTTTTTCTAATCAGTTCTATAAGAATAAAAACTATGGCGCTCAATATATCTATCGTTGGGGGAATAGCCAAGGCAGTGAAGATCCTGCGGGCATAAAAGTGCTCAATACTATGGTGGGAATGGATCATTATCAGCACACCAAAGTAGGTCTAGCAACTTTGTCAGATAATGATATCGATGCTATTTTCACAAAGGATACAATATCTGAGGATTATGATGTATTGGTTTATAATTTTAATGTCAACTCTTTAAGTTATGCATTGCCAGAACAGGTGGATATCTCCATACATACCGATGTGCCTGTAGGTTCCATCTTTTCTTATCGTAGCTTATCTTATGATAAGTCCAATAATAAACTTCAATGTTTCTTGGAGAATGAACCTGAATCAGGTTGGTTAAGAAAGGGTTTCGACAGAAAAGGAGATCCTATGAGTACCCTTAATGTGGCAGGTCAGAAGGCTTATCGAAAGTATAAGAATCCGACTCCTTATGCTTTTGGTGATTGGAAACAAGTAGTTACAAAAGCTTCTTCACAAGGTAAGGAGGGGTCGGTGATAAGTGTGGAAACGACCTTGCCGTCGTTTGCTTTCAAGAAGTTTGAATTTCGCCTAGAAGTAGAGTAGTGGCTGTGCTGTAATTGTTTAGCTTATTCTTTAGAAAGTAATGACCGTTTCTAGCTGTAAACTAGTGTTAGCTCTATCTTGCCTTTTTACTTAAAACACCGCAGTGAAGTGTTTTTTAAACTAGCGCGTACGGTACGATCGAAAATGAAGGTGATTATTATGAATAATGCAGTGACAAAGATAGTGTGCCAATAGTAGCCCATTAATTTGATACGATAGTATAGAATAATGATATTGGTAATATTAGGGCGTATAGGGCGCTTGGTATTGCCAACATTTTTTGTTTCATAATAGTTTGTGTACTGAGGTAATTATGCTTTTCATAAGCTGTCAATTTGTACAGTAAACATATCAAATTGTCTATAGCATAAGCGGTTTAAATGCCTTACTTTTGATCTGTTGCGTAAACCCTCTTGTGTCGTGTCTCTGGAGGTGATAGATCTTATTGTTTAATATCCAATAATTTGAAAAATGAAAAATATTCATCAATTATCGTCAGTGTCTATGACGAGTAAGCATTTTGTTATTTTTGTTTTAGCTGTGGTTTTATCCAGCTTTTTTGCTTGTAGTAGTGATGCTACAGAACAGGCAGAGGCAGAACTGTATAGCGGATTCCAAAATCCACCTGCCGAAGCACGTCCCTTTGTACGTTGGTGGTGGAATGGCAATAAGATTAAAGCTGAAGAGATAGACCGCGAATTAGAATCACTTAAAAGCGTCGGTTTTGGTGGCGTAGAGATTAATCCTATTGGTATGCCTGAAGCGCCTGATAATGGAGATAAGTCCCTCGTTTGGATGAGTGATGAATGGATAGACTTAGTCGTGCATGCTTGTCAAAAGACCAAAGATTTGGGAATGATAGCCGATATGATAGCTGGTACAGGATGGCCTTTTGGTGGAGAATTCCTTAAGGACGAAGAGACATGTCAGCGTATGGTGACAGATAATATTACGTACAAAGGTGGAACGACGATCACTACAGATGAAGCTACTTTGATTGCTTTGTACAAGAAAAGATACAAGACCTATCATTCCCAACAGCACATTAGCAAGAGAACCACTTACCGTCTTTCTTATGTTAGTCTAGTACCTGAGAATTGCAATGCTGAAGATCAAGTCATCGATCTTAGTAAGCATCTGGATAAAGATGGAAAACTATCATATACCATTCCTCAGGGCGGTAATTATCAATTGAGCTATGGTCTCATTCAGCAAAATTTTAGAGATGTGACACTAGGGGCTCCTGGTGGCGCTGGGCCAGTGATGGATCATTATAAAAAAGAGATGACTATTGCTTACTTATCTCGTATGAAGAAAATCTCAGAGCGTTCAGGCATTCCTTTGAGCGATCTTATTCGTGCTTTATTTTGCGATAGTATTGAGGTGTCGGGTGCTAACTGGACCGATGGTTTTGCCGAGCTTTTCTTTGCGACCTATGGTTATAAATTGGATGCTTGGAAGCCTTTTATCTTTTACTTGGCTTATGGTGATTATTCAAAAAAGGATTATGCCAAGAAATACACGACTCAGTTTAAGGATCAATTAAAGCGTGTGCGCTATGACTATAATAAGTTAATCGTTGAAGTGTTTTTAGAAAATTTTACGCAGACTTATAAGGACTTTTGTGCTGAAAATGATGTGCTGTGTCGTTACCAAGCTTATGGTACGCCTTTTTTGATGGGCTTGCTCGATGGTTATATGATACCAGATATTCCTGAGAGTAATAACTGGATTTATACTGTTGAGATGAAGGATTCTGTGTGGAAATGGAATCAATCACACGGTTATATGTTGTGGAATATGCACGCCTCTGCAGGTGCTCACCTGACAGGGAAAAAGATCACTAGTTGCGAGGCTTTTACCAATGTATATGCCGTTTTTAATGCTACGCTTGAGGAGATTAAGCAGCACGATGATATGAATTTTATTACGGGTATTAATCATTCGGTATTGCATGGTTATAATTATTCGCCTGCCGATGTTGAGTTTCCTGGTTGGGTGTGTTTTGGTACTTACTTTAGTGAGCACAATACGTGGTGGAAACACCTTAATCATTGGGTCGATTATAATGCCCGTTTGTCTTATGTGTTCCAAAATTCACAAGCCGATAAGTCGGTGGCTATTGTGGGGCCCGAAGCTGACGTTTGGGGTGATTATGGTTTGAATAGAGGTCAGTTTCATACTAGCTTGCCTTACCTTTATAAGTTGTGGGAACCGATTAGTCAATTGGGGTATTCTTGCGAATACATCAATCAAGGCATTTTAGAACGCGCCGAGATGAAAGATGGTGCCATCACTTATGGCGATATGAGTTATGACTTACTGATATTGGCAAGCTTGAAGTCGATCAGTCCTGAGGCTGCATTGTCTATTAAGGCTTACGTAGAGTCCGGTGGTAAAGTGGTCGTGATTGATCAATTGCCATCACAATCTTTGCACTATAATGATTTTGAAACCAATGATGTCTTGGTTAAAAGGACGTTGCAGGACTTGCTCGCAGCACACTCACAAGCATTCGTTACCTTGGATGCTCCAGAGTCGTTAGATGTCTTGTTTGCTTGGACGCAAAATATGCTTAAACAAGCGGGTACTACCCCCGATGTGCTGATCAATGCTCCAAGCGAAAATGTTTTTCAGATTCACCAATACACGGCTGATAAAGACGTTTATTTCTTTACCAATGTGCACCGCTACAACACCTCAAGCTTCGAGGCTACTTTCCCTGTGGACGGCAAATATCCTTGGGTATGGAATCCTGAAACTGGCGAACGCACGCCTTACCATTATGCTTCAAACGCGAATGAGTTAAGCATCACTTTGGATCCTTTGCAGTCACTTTTATTGATTTTCGAAGATGAAAAGCCTAGTGTGAAGGCTGAAGCTCTTGATCGTGAAATTAAAGATTCAAAAGAAGTTGATGGCACTTGGATGGTGACTGGAAAAAGAAAAGACAACAAATCCTTTACTTGGGAAATGACAGAGCTTATTGACTTTGGAAAATCTAAAGACAAAACGCAAAGTACCTTTGGTGGAGAGATGATTTACAAGACTAGTTTTGTCAATAATGGCGGTTTCACTCATCTTGATTTGGGCGATGTTAACGAAGGCGTGACTGTGCTTTATATCAATGGCGAAAAAGTAGGCATGCTTTGGTATGGCAAAGCCTTATATGCTATTTCGGATTACCTTAAGGAAGGACAGAACGAGATAGAAATTCATTACACCACAGTGTTAGCTAATTATTGTAAATCGATAGATAACCCGATGACCAATGTATGGACTAAGCGCTACAAAGGGGGAGTACCTACTGGTATAGAAGGACCCGTACGGTTGTTGAAGTATTAATTGATGTTTTTTTCGAAGTGCTACTTAAAGCTGTACTCCGAAGATACACTCCAGTATAGTAGTATCTAGTATTTTTATGAATGAAAAGAATAAAAGGGCATTGTTTAAAAGTGGAAATCATCACTTGTTGTACGCCTTACACTAATAACCTGAGTTCGACATTAAATTCTAGCCACAAAAAGATATATTAAAAGTCCATTTAAGCTTGCAATTTAGAAGTAATAATAGGCTTTTTCAAAAAAAATATAAGTGCAAAAATGCAGTTTAGTTTATTTTTCCTACGGATTTGCTTTTATTTGACATATGAAACTTATTATTCTATTACCGCTTTTATTCATTGCAACTTTTGCTTGGGCTCAAAAAGAGTCGGGTGAAATTGCCGATGTTAACCATTATTTGGATAGTGTAAAAGTAGCTTTAACTAAAGAGTGGCCTCAAAACCGCACTATTAATATCGTTTTTCATGGGCATAGCGTGCCGTCGGGTTATTTCAAAACGCCTCAGGTTAATACCTTGTCAGCTTACCCTTATTTGTTTTTGAGTCAACTAAAAGCTCAATACCCTTATGCTGTGGTGAATATTATTGTCACAGGCATTGGAGGCGAATATTCAGAGAAAGGGGCTAAACGTTTTGATGATGAGGTGTTGAATCATAAACCAGACGTGCTTTTTATCGATTACGCATTGAATGACCGTCGCATTGGTCTAGAGAGAGCAAAGGCTGCTTGGACAGAGATGATTCTTAAGGCCAAAGTGCAAGGTATTCCTGTTATATTATTGACACCATCGCCTGATACGCGTGTTGATTATTCATTGGCGGATAATATATTGAAGCAACATGCCGAGCAAATTACAGCTTTGGCTCAAAAGTATCAATTAGGATTAGTCGATAGTTACGGAGCGTTTAGTTTTCTTTATGATGATAAAACAGAATTAGAGAAATACATGGCGCAAGTTAATCATCCAAACGAAAAGGGGCATGCTTTAATCGCGAATGAAATTATTAAGTGGTTTAAGTGAGACAGTAGAATGATTGCTCATTAATAAAGGAAGAAAGATGAAGAACCGAGGATTAATGAAAGTATTGGTGTTATGTCATTTAGTGTGGGTAGGTCTTATCCCTTAATGATGGGACTTTATATTTTTATGTAAAAGAACACCGTCCCTATGGGACTTTTTGTTTTCATTAACTATTATTTAGCTACCATAACATCGTCCTTACAGGACTTTATGAAATAACCTGTTTTTTAAGTGCCATCGGCACGTAGTTATGGTAGTTTATGAATTCGTTATTTTAAAATCCCGTAGGGATGGTGTTATGTTCACGCATAATTTCAATCTACATAAAACGACATAGAACCGAAATTTTTCAGATATAACACCTGAATTTTATTAGCAAAACAGAAAAATGGAACAGAAAAAAATATATTCATTAAAAGAAATTCTATGAAATTTATCATACTGTTTGCCTTCTTTTTGTCAATATTATCCAGTTGCAATGCGGTAGTGCAAGTCCGTGAATTGCGATGCGAGTACCTCGAAAATCCTTTGGGAATTGATGTGGCTGCACCACGTCTAGGGTGGCAAATGCTTGATGCCAAGCCAACCCGCGGACAAAAGCAAACCGCTTATCATGTATTGGTTGCTAGTTCTCCTCAGTTGTTAGCTCAAGATAAGGGCGATTTGTGGGATAGTGGTAAGGTTTTATCTTCACAATCTGCCTTGGTTCAGTATAACGGAAAACCATTGGGGTCTAATCAAGAATGTTACTGGAAAGTGCGTGTATTTGATAGGGATGGAGAGGAGAGTGATTGGAGTGTGCCAGCCCGTTTTTCTATCGGGTTACTCACTGCTGAGGATTGGACAGCTTCGTGGATTAGACATCCACAAATGGATAAAGTAGCTAAAAAGAAGGATGCTTCAGAAGTGGCTGTTACCTCTTCAAATCTTCCGGTTGAGCAGCACCTTTGGTTCCGTAAGAATCTTAAGCTGTCGGCTTCTGCTCGCACGGCATTAATACATGTGGCCTCTTGCGGTTATCACGAACTTTATGTCAATGGACAAAAAGCGGATGATACTTATTTGGCTCCAGCTCTAACAAGGCTTGATAAGCGTATCCTTTACGTGACCTATGATATAGCCGATTTGTTGGTAAAGGGTGATAATGTCGTGGCATTTTGGACAGGACCAGGTTGGTCTCGTTATACCACTTTCAAGACTTTTCAGTCTCTACGTGTTCAGCTTAATGGCGAGGATGTGAATGGTAAGCCTTTTTCTCTGAAAACAGGAAACGATTGGCGTTGTCATGCATCAAGTAGTAAAAATAGAGGACAAATAAAATACAGAGATCACGGTGGTGAGGTGGTGGATGCACGCCAGTATATTGAGGAGTGGAATCTTGTGGGTTATAATGATACCGACTGGCTACTTGCTGAGGAAACGGCTCTTGATGTGACACTTTCGGCACAGATGATGGACCCCACACGCATTATTGAAACCTTAGATGCCAAGAGTGTGACAGGAAGCGATACCTATCGTTTTGATATGGGAAAGAATTTTACGGGTTGGGTAGAAATCAAAATGCACGGACAACAATCAGGCGACCTCATTAAGATAAAGGTTTCTGATGATAAAAAAACGATACAAGACTTTGGTCAACTTAATGAATACACTTGCAAGGGGGGCGACGAAGAAGTGTTCCGCAACCGTTTCAATTTTATTGCTGGGCGTTATGTGGCTATCGAAGGTTTAAGACAACAACCAGTGTTGAGCGATATCAAAGGCTTGGTGTTAGCTACTGATATTAAGCGTGTGGGGCATTTCTCTTCATCCAATGAATTATTTAATAACATCTACGAAACAGACCTCTGGACCTATCGTGCCAATACGGTAGAAGGGTTCACGATGGACTGTCCGCACCGTGAGCGTCTGGGGTATGGTGAGGTGGCTTTTGCTACTGCTTGGGGTATTGGTTTGCCCAATTACCAAAGTGGTGCCTTGTATATGAAGCATGTGCGCGATTGGGCAGATGTGCAAACTGACAATGGTTGGTTTTATCACACGGCACCTCAAATTAATCACCACTTTGGCGGACCTATGTGGAGTAGTGCAGGATTGAATATTGCTTCAGCTTTTTATCAATACTATGGCGATGCGCACATTTTTGAACAGATTTATCCTGCTGCCGTACGTTGGTTAGAGTATTTAAGTGGAAGTATGGAAGAGGGTGTTTTGGTTAATTTTTCAGCTAACAAAGGAAAATTCCTTGGGGACTGGGCAGCACCCAAACAACGCAAAGAGTGGGGCGATACCCCCGAGGCACAATATTTCAATAATTGCGTTTACGTGATGAATATGGCCGATGTGGTTCGTATGGCTCGTGTTCTGGGAAAAGATGCAGATGCCGCACGCTACGAAGAACGTCTGAAGGCCTTGAGGCAGGCAGTTCATCAGCACTTCTATAATACTGAAACCTCCCTTTATTCCAACGGGACGCAGGTTCAGCAAGCTTTTGCTTTGATGACTGATATTACACCCGCAGAGCTTAGAGAAAAGGTGTTTGCAGCGATCGAAAAAGACCTAAGTAAAGATCAAGCTTATCTTGACATGGGCAGTTCTGGTCTTCCTGTCTTGTTTAAATATATGATAGAAGAATCGGGACGAAGCGATTTGTTTTTCAAATCCCTTTCCAGTAAGGTTCAGCCTAGTTATGGCTACTTTTTGGAGCGTGGCGAAAATACCTGGCCAGAATATTGGAATGTAGATGTGCCTAGTCGCATTCATACCTGTTATACTGGTGTGTCTTCGTGGATGACAAAGAGTTTGGCAGGTATTCGCCCAGACCCATTGAACCCTGGTTTTCAATCTTTCATTATTCAACCTATCTTGGCTGGTGATGTGCAATTTGCAGAAGCAAGTACCATGTCCCCTTACGGTAAAATAAGCAGTGCATGGAAACGTCAAGACAATCAGTTTACTTTGAATGTGACGATTCCTGCCAATTCACAAGCGACCGTCTATATTCCAACAGGTAACTTAGAAGATGTCATGGAAAGTGGAAAACCAATAAATGGTATTAAAGAGATTCAGCTTCTTCGTTTTGAGAATGGGATTGCCGTACTAAAAGTTGAATCGGGAAATTATAAGTTTAAAACATTGATTAACTTAAGTGGCATATAGTCAGTCAATGAAAACAACGTAATAAGTACAATACGAGATGAAACGATTAGGAATTTTATTGGCAGTAATATTATTTGCTGTGCCAGTAAGTTTTGCACAAAAACAGGTAGCAGCAGATTTAGAACAAAACTTTAAAAACCCACCTCAATCTGCCAAGCCGCGCACATGGATGCATGGGAACATGAGTGAAGTAGGTCTTACTAAAGATCTAGAAGCCATGGCCGATGCAGGTATTGGTGGTATCATTTTATTCAACGTCATACATGTGATACCCAAGGGCAAGACCATTTTTAATTCGCCAGAACATATCGAAAAAACGGCATACGCAGCAGCAGAGTGTGAACGCCTCGGCCTAAGTTTTTACATCTACTTTGATCGTTTTGAGTAGATCAATACCTGTTATGCTGGGCATTGATATGTCATTGATTATTAGGTCATTGATGATGTCTTTTAGTACATCTAACGCTTTTTCTCCTTTGTCGGCTGTGATTATTTTAAAGTAGTCCTTAAGAGAATCCTTAAGAAAGCTTTGGAGCTCTGCATCATCCTGTACGATCAATACGTTGTACTGCTTGGAGTTTTCGAAAGTAACAAGGCTTTGACTTTCCATTTTCCGTAGTGCTGAGTCTTTTTTAGCTCTTTTTGAATTAGTGCCACCAAGCCATAGGTACTTATTGCCGAATAGATTTGTATTCTTACTGCGTTCTCTGTAGCCCCCCCCATATTTCTTGATTTTAAGATCTTGCTTTAGCCATTTGAAGAACAACTCTACATGTCAACGATTCTTGTAAAGTTCTACAATTTGAGGGGCTGATATGAGCATTGCATTTGTTAACAAAATGAAGTCTCGGTCATGTTCTTTATCCCAAAACTTGACTAAACAGGAGAAGTGTTGAATTCTACCATTAAAAAATCATAAATCCTGAACCTATTGCGGTGGATCTTGAAGTGAAAAATCCTAAATCATGGAGTCCCGAAACACCTGTTTTCTATGCTGTTGTTTCATAGGTTTTTGATGTCTGATGTCGATTGAAGATGATATCATCACAATTTTGATTTTGGAATTGTTTTTTTTATGGAAATTGAAAAATAGATCCATTTTGGATCCTAATTTCAATTTTGAGTTGAGATTAATAAAATGTGGTTTATATGTTCTATACCTTGACTTTTAATCCCTCTAGATTTGCCTCAGTTATTATTTGAATGTTCAATTATCAATATGAGGAATGGACTAGTAAGTGGTTTCTACTTGCTTGATCTTCTGGAGTTATATTTTATTATTTTATTAATCTTATATTAAATATTATGAAACAAAAAAGTAACAATTTAAAAACTATTGTAGTTTTATTCGCATTGTTTGCCAGTGTGTCGGTTTTCAGTCAATCTAATCTGTGTTTAAACATGGAGGAGGAGAGTTCTATTTCACTTGATTCGTGGGATAAAACGAATGGTGGTGCTGTAATCACTAAAAGTATCGGTACTAATGCGAGGTCTGGTAATTCCTGCTTAGTCTTTGATGTTGATGGTGCTCAGGCAGCCAAATATTATAGTAATCGTGTTCAAACAATAGACCAGATAGCAAATACAACTAATATACACATGATTTGTTGGGTGTCTATATCAGATACTACTGTAGGTTTTTTCGCTCCAACCATTGGTGGTTCATCTCCTGCTCCAGATACAATTGTGAGTAGCGATGGATATGTACGTACTTTGTTTTCAAGAGCTTCTGAAAACGAACCAGCTCTTAAAGCTGTTGTTCGACTTACTACTACTGCTAGTTTTACCTATTATATTGATGATATTGTTATATATTGTGATACTAGTGCTACTATTGACATAGATGCACCACTTCCAGCAACAGCATTTGTTGAAGGGGCAAGTGCTAATATCTTTAGTTGGACCGAAGGGAGTGATGCAAAATCAGGCTTAAGTGGTACACTTATACTGCGTACTAGTCTTTCAAGTGCTGAGGCTCCTGTTGCTTTGGATCAAGTTGCTTATTCAACGTCTATGGCATCTCTTGATTCCATAGCTGATTGGGCTGTCATAGGTGAAGTGGCACCAGGTGTAACCAACTATACTGATAATGCTGCTCAGGAGGGTGTTAGCTACCGCTACGCCATAATTCATAAAGATTTAGCTTATAACTATTCTGTTGCTACAGTAAGTAGTGGTGTCGCTACAGGTCTTAATGAAGTTGCTCTTGCATCTTTTGATTGTGTAGGAACTACAGGTGCGATTCAATTGAAGGCACTGCCAATGGGCGAAAAACTTGAAATATATAGTATCAGTGGTACAAAAGTGTTTGCTAATACTGTGACAAGTTCTCAGCTAACTATAGATTTGAGTCAAGGTATCTATATGGTACGCGTTTCTGATAACGTTCAAAAAGTACTTGTTAGATAATATAAACTTTTCGTATTTATTAAAGGGGGAGCTAAGTGTTAGTTTCCCTTTTTTTGTTTCTGATATTTGGCTATCGCGTCTAATTTGAATAATTTACATATATGTAAATAGAGTATTAAATGATTTGTGAACCGTGTGACGCCTATACTTTAGCGGAGGCTCACCAATGTGGGAATCTGCGTTAGTTATGATGCTATTTGGCTTTAGATGCTTTAGCACAGTTTAGACACTTGGTATAATACGTCATTGTATTTTAATCACTATTTATACTCTTCAATCATTCCGAGATTTATAAGGGTATTAGTCCTTAGAGCTCTTTTCTTTTGATTGTTCTTGGTATTCTTTAGGTGTAACTCCGTATTTTGTTTTAAATGTTCTGATGAAGTAAGAGGTCGAATTATATCCTACATAAGCAGCGATTTCGTGGATGCTGAATTTTCTGCTACAGATTAATTGAACTGCATTTCTTAATCGTACGTCTCTTACAAAAGCCGACGTGTTTAGTTGTGTTTCGGCTTTTAGTTTTCGGCCTAATGTCGTTTTGCTCACATTTAATTCTTTAAGTAAATCTTTAATCTTAAATTGAGGGTTTTGCAAATTTTCTTTAATGATTTTTTCTGCGTTTGCAACAAAGCTATGTTCTTCTATAGTTGTTGGTTCTGGGGTAGGGATAGTTGTTTCTTTGTTCTTTTTTGCAATGCTATTATTGATTTGTGCTAATAGAAGAGCCTCGTCAATGGGTTTTGTGAAAAATGCCTCAGCGCCACATAGTACGCTTTCCATTTGGTAATTGCGCTCTACATGGGCTGTCATTACAATAATTGGAATATGCTGTATTTTCTCATCTTCTTTGATTGTTTTGAGTAGATTGATACCTGTTATGCCAGGCATTGATACATCAGTGATTATTACGTCTGGGATGACATCTTTTAGTACCTCTAATGCTTTTTCTCCTCTGTTGGCTGTGATTATTTTAAAGTACTCCTGAAGAGAATCCCTAAGAAATCTTCGGAGTTCTGAATTATCCTCTACAATCATTACGGTATATTGCTTGGAGTTTTCAATAGCGACTATGTTTTGACTTTCCTTCTGATTCGTAGTGCTGAGTTTTATTTGTTGCTTTTGTGCCTTCAGTTCATATTTGGTGTCATCTGTTAATGGAAGATTAAGGCTAAAAGAAGCCCCTTTGCCCTCTTCTGTGCTCAATAGCATATTCCCGTTATTCATTTTGGAATACTCTTTACACATGTGCAAACCTATACCACTACTCATTTCGTGTGCGTCGTTGCCTTTTGTGAAACGTTCAAATATGTGTGGAAGAAATTGTGGTTTTATGCCTGGTCCTGTATCTTTTATAGTGATAACAATGGCTTTCCCTGTGAATTTTTCGCCTGCGCAAGTGTTATCCTTGTAATCATCTAATGTTAAGCTTTTCTTGCTGATAGATATAGAAATACTCTCATTCTCAGGTGTAAACTTAATGGCGTTGGATAATAAATTGTAGATGATTTTTTCGACCTTGTCTCTGTCAATAGAAGCCTCTAGTCTCTGGAATTCACAGAAGAAAGTAAAGTTGATTTGACGGTCACTTATTTCATGTTGAAAGTATAGATATACTTCCTTTGTGAGCTGAACAATGTCATGCTTTTCAAAAAATGGTTCTAACTTTTCTTTTTCAATAAGTCTGAAATCGAGTGTTTGATTGGCAATTTTTAGTAAGCGTGTCGTATTTCTATCAGCAACTTGTAAGAGGTGTTTGGTTTGCTCATCAAAGGTGTTGTTTTTCAATAATGTCTTGATGGGAGACATTATCAAAGATAATGGGGTGCGAAGTTCGTGTGAAATATTGGTAAAGAGTTTTATTTTTTCATTGTTAATGAGTTCGCTTGTTTGCAATTTGTGTCGTTCCTCTGTGATTTCTTTTTTTAGATTAATCTTTGTCTTTATTTCTTTGTATATTATATTGATGATAGTGCATATTATCCCTATGTATAACAATATAGCATACCATCTTCTGTATAGCGGAGCACGAATGATTATTTGCAACTGGTAAGGTTTTTTACTCCATACATTGTCGTTGTTAGTACCATAAGCTTCAAAAAGGTAGGTGCCCGATGGCACTTTGGTAAAGACGATGTCCTTATTCTGAGATGTTTCTACCCAACTGTCTTCGTAATTTTTTAGTCGATATCTATATTTGGTTTTTTCTGGTTTGATATAGTTGTTGGTTCTGACATTGAATATTAGTGTATTCTGGTTTGATTTTAAGGTGATGCTTTTTAGTTGATTTAGCTTGATTGTATCTGTATCTTTGTTTTTAAATGGTTCATTGTTGACCTTCATACTTGCTAGATAGACTGAGGGAGCGTAGGGATTTGTTTTAATGTTTTTGGGATCGATTATGTTAAAACCATTAGTTGTGCCAAAATATAGTTTTCCTTCTTGGCTACAATACGCAGAATTGGGGATGGTGCGTATGTTGGAGAAACCATCATTTGAACCATAATAATCGGTTTGCTTGTTGCTTACGTCATAGCGATATAGTCCTAGGTTCGTATTGTACCAAGTGTTGTTTTTAGCGTCTTTAATCACACTGTAAATATCTGCATCCTGTGTTAGTTGGTGGTCAGGTGCAGGAGTAATGGTGCCTTTTTCTATAGAATACAGATATAATCCCTCTCCCATAGTTCCAAGCCATAAAATACCATTTTTATCTTCGTAAATAGAATAGATCCCTATTTCGTTCAGATGAGTAGAGGCATCTGAAAATACAATTCTCTCTGCTTTTTCTGCGCCTGGTTTTTTGATATATAGCCCCATTGTAGAGCTTATCCATAGATTATGTGATGAATCAAAATATAATTGCCAAACCCGCCCTGGGTATTTTATTATCTCTTTTATTTCTTTTGTCTTTAGATCATAACTAATCAATTTTGAACGGTCCGTGACCCATAACTTCCCGTTAAAGTATTTTATTCTTAGTATTCCAGGTTCTTCTTTTAATGGGAGTTCGATATCTGCTTCTACTTTATGCTTCTCGTAGTTGTATAGAAGTATTTTATTGCTGAAAGCTTTTCCTATGGCTATTAGATTGTGCTCTACAGCATCAATTGTTTTTACACCTTTGGTTTTCTGGTCTAATTCGGGGCTTAACTCATTAATGTACGTATCTGTTTTGGGGTCGTAAACTTTGATCCCTCCTTCATCTTCGCTGCCTATCCATATATAGCCTCGGGCATCTTCACAAAAAGACGAGACCCCGCTTCTTACCACTTGTTTTTTACCATAATCAATTGGGTTATATTTGAAGATGTAATTATAGTCAGAATAATAAGCTAGTCCACCAGAATATGTCCCCACCCAAATATTATCATTACGTCCTTCATGCAAGGTGAAAATCGTGCTATGTGGTAAGCCAACTTCTTTTCGAGAGTCTAATAAAGTCTGTTTGCCTTGGTCTAGTACGATGATGCCAAAACGTGTAGCTATCCATATTTCATTATTTTTCCGTTTAATAATTTGACGGATTTGATCATATTTTAGGTAATTGTCTCCTTTTAGTTGGCTACTCATTTCCCCAATTTTTGCACCATTGGGATTTATGATGTCTATGCCTTCGTCATTAAAGCCAATGTAATACTTATTGCCATCTTTGCATACAGCAGACACCCGACCTTTTGTCGAATTGTAGAGTAAGCGAATGGTTTTTAAACTATCGTTTGAATAGTAAACTTTACCATCACTCATTCCAAAATAAATGCTTCCATCTTTGTCTTTATTGAGGTAGGTGATATTGCCTTTCAACTTAGGTTTAATTGATTGTAAAATACTATCATTTTCCATATAGATATAAGCTGATATTCCGACATGGATCAGATATTTGTTAAGACCAATTTCGATAATAGATGTTACCCTTTTGTTTAAGGTTTCATTTGTTTCTGGGTTGTAAAGTGTCTTTGGTTCTAAGGCGTTTTTGCTTCCTATGTATTTATATATCCCACTCTGAGCTCCTACCCAAATATTCTCTTTGCTATCCCTACAGATTGTGTAGACTCTTGTGTTTTCGGGATTACTGTTTTTAGTCTTGCAGAAGTCTATCTTTTCAACCCCTATGGTGTTGTGGTAGTATACGCCATTGATGTTTCCAAACCATATAAAGCCATTTTTATCTTCACATATCGTCGTAATCGCAGCACTACTTAGATTCAAATCTTGGGTGATATCCTGAAAGTAGTAATAGTTTTTTGACCACAGATTGCTAGACAAAATCAAGATTAAGAATAGTATGCGTGTGTGTTTCATAGCTTCGCGATTAGATGGGGCGCATTGTTTTGTGAGACAAGAGTTATGTTCTATGGCAAGAGTTGTGAGAATAAGTTGGTTTATAGTTTCAATCTTTGATGAGTTATGCCTCTTGC
>CBFIII010000013.1:0-31774 GCA_965662645.1 Bacteroidales bacterium | reverse complement strand
CAAGAGTTATGTTCTATGGCAAGAGTTGTGAGAATAAGTTGGTTTATAGTTTCAATCTTTGATGAGTTATGCCTCTTGCTGTGCAAATGTAGAAGATTTGATTTGAAATAGAAAATATAGACCATTATAGACTGTAATTTTAACATGTCTTATGTTAGTCCATTTTTTTTTGGTCTATAAATGCTGTTGACTATTTGCTTATGCGGCTTAGCGGGGTAGGCTAGTAAAGAAATGCATAAGCATACGGTGCTAAGGCTTGCTTTATTTCTTGACCGAGGATGATGAATGCTCGCAAGCAACTGTGTGGTTAGAGAATGCCAAGAGATATCTTTTTTATGGGTTATTATTTCAATATGTAGCTATTTCGATCGATTCATAATAGCGGTAACTATAAGTTTTTCTATAGATGTTGAAAAGTTGAATAGAAGATTTGAACCATTAAAGTCAATAGTTTCAATTTTTCGGTAATTGTTCAATTTTTTGCTTTTGTGTTGCTATTTCTGCAGATCTTCATTGGGTAGATTTGCTAAGTCTGAAATGAGACTAGAAGTTAGTTCTCATTTTTTTATTAATTTAGAATCGCTTATGGTGTTAATTTATTTAAACAAGTATATGATGACTTGTCGAGTCCCATAAGGCAATTGAAAATCAAAAATAGCATGAAAAAAACGGTTTTGTTTATTGTAACGTTATTCGCATTTTGCAACGCAAGTGCTGTAGATTGGGGAAGTGCCCAATGGATATGGCAACAGGAAGATGGGCCATCAAATACTTGGGTGAGTTTTCGTAAATCTTTTTCCTTAGATAAGGTTCCTCAAAATGTGGATGCCTATATTGCAGTAGATAGTAAGTTCTGGTTGTGGGTTAATGGCGAGATGGTTCTGTTTGAGGGTGGTTTGTCGCGTGGTCCTAGCCAAGCGGGTGAGTGGGACAGAAAAAAAGGCATCACACCTACTAATACTTCGTTTCAAACTGTAAATATTCAACCTTATCTCAAGCAGGGAGAAAATACCATAGCTATATTAGCCTGGTATTGGGGACGTGAAACACATAAGGGAACTCATATTGATAGTAAAAAAGGGGGACTGCTTTTCTATGCTAAGATGGGGGTTCAAACTGTTGTTTCTAATTCTTCGTGGAAAGCAATTCAGCATCCTGGTTATGATAATACTATAGAACCAGCAAGCAAGGCTCTTGTTCAGTATAGTGTACTGTTTAATGCCCAAAAGGCGATGAATGACTGGTCGGATAAGGCTTGGTACACTCCTGATTATTCTGACAATTCTTGGGGTGCAGCAGTCGAGAAAGCAGCTGCAGGAGAAGCTCCTTGGTATGGTTTGGAAGCCAACATTGTCCCTTCATTGCTCGATTACGGTTTGCAGAATTATGAAAATAATGAGGCACTGCAACTCCCTTTTGTTAGCAAGGGAGAAAGAATTAGCTGTAAGTTGCCTTTTAATAAACAGATCACCCCTTATTTTGAAATAGAAGCAAAAGCAGGTGATACTATCTTTATCACGACAGATAATCGACTGAATAGAATAACAGCCACTTATATTACCAAAGAAGGAAGCCAGAGTTTTGAAAGCTTTTCGTGGATGAATGGTCACGAGGTTAGGTATACTATACCTGCTGGAGTTAAAGTAAAGGCTTTAAAATACCGATGGATGACAGTGGGTGAAATGGTCGGTAAATTTGAGTTGGATGACCCTTTTTATCAACGTTTGTGGTGGATGGGTAATAATACCCTTTTTGTTTGCGCTCGTGATAATTTTATGGATTGTCCCGATAGAGAAAGAGCCTTGTGGATAGGTGATGTAGCGGATCAGTGTGGTTATCTTTTTTATTCTATGGATTATGCTGGTCGTCAGTTGTTGAAAAAAGCGATTCTACAAACTATGGCTTTTAGTCAGGACGGTGTACTTGGTGCTTTAGGGCCATTAAGAGTGAGAGAATTGGTAACACAAAGCTTACAATTTATTGCCCAATGCGTATGGCCATATTATTTGCATACTGGGGATGTCGAGACCTTAGAAATGGCTTATCCTTATGTGTTTGCTTATTTGGACCTATTTCAGATGCAAGAAAACGGCTTGCCTGAATATAGAAAAGGTAAAAGTCCGGATGCTTGGGATTGGTTAGATTGGGGCGTAAAAAACACCATAGATAAAGAGCCTATACAAGCGGCATTTTATTATTTAGCATTGAAAGAAGCTAAAAAAATGGCTCAAGTGTTGGGTGAAGAAGAGCATATTGCTTGGTACGATGGACGTATGAATTCAATGAAGCCAGCATTTGAGAAAGCTTACTGGAAAAATGGGTTTTACAGCACTAATAGCGAGCTTTTTAAGGATGATCGTGCGAACGCTATCGCTATTGTGTCAGGTATTGCTCAAGCAGATCATTACAATGAGATAGTAGATAATGTGCTTATACCAAATCGCTTTTCTAGTCCTCACTTTGAGTGGATAGTTGAAGAAGCGATGTGTATTGCAGGAAGACCAAAGGAATCCTTACAAAGAATGAAGGAACAGTATCAAAGTCAGGTTGATAAGGAGTCTATGTCGACCCTGTACGAGATGTTCCCTAAAGGCGGTAGTTATAATCATGCATGGAATGCCCCAAATACTATATTGTCGAAATATATTGCCGGAGCAGTACCAACAAAAGCGGGATGGAGTGAGTACGAAATTATGCCTGAGATGCTTCATTTTAAACATTTAAAGAAAACTATTCCTACCGTAAAAGGGAATATTGATTTTGAGATCCAATTGACAGATGCAGGGTTTAGCATGGACTTAAATTCTCCAGAGAATACTGTGGCTACCATTGGTATACCTAAGTTTGATAAGGAAATTAAAACACTAGAAGTGAATGGTCAACAAGTCTGGAGAAATGGAAAATCTAAAGGGGACTCTAAGGTCTTTGCTTACGAGGGGGAATCAGAGGAGTATTTAACATTTAAAGCAAACCCGGGCACTTGGAAGTTAATGGTTACTTACAAGTAAATGGGGTTGAGTCTCAGGTTGCTGAGCACATTCGACAAGCTCAGTGACCACGAAGTCGAAGTACAGTCTTCCCGATAGCTATCGGGACTAATAATAAACAGATGAAATATATAAAATTTACATGGCTTATTTGCTTTTTGTTAATGGCAAGTAGGAGTTTTGCACAGTACCAAGCTGGTGACACTATTCAGATAGCTGCTATCGATTATATCACAGATACGATTGAAGCAGAATGGAATGCTACCAATGTCACTTCTGTACCAGGAAAGAATGTGCCCACGGAGTTAGATGGCAGAATAGTGATAGGTAATACCAAATCGGGTTCTATCTTAGGTTATCCTGTTTTTGTTGGAGCTGCAGGTGGTTCTTTTATAATGACTATAGATTATAAAGGTGTTACCGGTTATTCTGCTGAAGGGTATATGAATTTATGGGTTGATGGCGGAGCCAAAGATAAGATATGGATGAGAACTGAGGGGTGGACTACATCTACTTCAAATTCTTTTCAGCTTACGCCTGGTTTTCATACTATCTATACGGAGTATAAAGGGAGTTCAGGCAGCTTTTTTATCGATAAATTTTTGCTAAATGCCCTACCTGGTTCATTGCAAGCAGAACCCGTAAGGCAGATATCTGCCCTAACTTATGCTCCAGAGACGCTGGAAGTAGAAACGTATAACAGTAAATTGTCTTCAATTACTTCAGGAAAGTGTACCATTGAAGGTGACAATCCGACCTATGTAACCGATGTACAAGATAAAGACACTCTCGTTTTTCCGGTGCGTGTAGGTGCCGGAGGTGGAATGTTTGATTTTACATACCACTATAAAAAACTAACAGGAAATGCCGCTTCTATACAACTATGTCTTGGTGATAGTATGTTAGAATCTATTGATTTGAGCAACGCTATATCTACTGAATGGGAGACTGTGACATCTGTAGCACCTATCGTTTTGGCTCCAAGCTATCATGAAATTAAAATTGTTATAAATGGGACAGATGCTCATATAGCCGATTATTTTGTGCTTGCACCAGTAGAGAATTCATTGCTTAATGAACACCCTATTATTTTCGTCAATGCAGATGAGAAGTCTCAACTTTTAGATAAAATAGCTGATAATCAGTGGGCTGAATCAATCGTTACACAATTAAAAAATAATGTTGCTAGTGCCGTTTTTAGTCATGAAACTAATCCAGAAACAATATTGTCATCTATTCCTGAATTTGGAGTATATGAGACGCACAATGACCTACCATTAGGTTTGGATGCAGCCATCATTTACTTTTTAACGAGTGAAGAGTCTTATGCACAGTTTTCGGCAGATATTTTGGCTTATTATTGCAAGAAACTGGCTAATAAAACGCCCCAGACTTCAGATGTTCTTGCGGACCACTTTATGGATGCCCGCCAAATCTATCCTTTCATTGCCTTGATTTATGATTTTATTTACGGTTATGTTAAGAGTCCATATACCACATTTTATGATATTGACACCAAAACAAGAAACTCTTTTGATGATGATGCAATACAAAAGATGATGAAAAATATTGCAGGCAATGTCCTTCAAGAATATGGTGATTCCGATACACATGGAAGAGTCATTACCAATCATCATGTGTTAACTGCTCCTGGCGCTTTATTCCCAATATTATGCGTTTCCGATGATGTTGAAAGAGAGCGTTTGTTCAAAGTGTTTTGGGAAACAGGTACTAAGCAACAAGCTTCATTTACCAAAACTATTCTGCCTATGTATACTAGTCAAGGAATTTGGCCAGAATCTTTAAGCTATAGCTTTATGGTTGATGTGCCCAAGATATTAAATATAGTAGATCGCTTAAAGCCCGAACTAAATGCGGTGAAAAATAATAGACATCTTCTAGAGGGCAGTTTTATTTATCCTAACTTAAAAGATCCGACCTATACTTATATTCGTTTTGGTGATTCGAAGCGATATAATGAAAATTCTGATGAGTATTATCGTTATATTATGAACATGTCCGAAAGAAATGGTTACGATGATTTAAAACAGAAAGCAGAAGTCACTTTAAAGCAATTCTACAACAGTGTTGGTGGTTATAATCCTATTATTCCAACTGATCAATATGCCCATAGTAAATCACTTGAGTTGTTTTGGGGGATATCTATTCCTGATTCAGTATCAGGAATAGTGGATTTTAAACCGACAGTGCTTGTAGAGCATGCCGGTGTGGCATTACAGAGAAATTACGTAGAGGAAAACAATGAGCTGTATGGCTTAAACGGATACATTGGTGGTGCGCATTATGTGCATTCGCATTGTACGGGTATTGCTATGGAGTTATACGGCGCAGGCTATGTAATGGCTCCTAACGCTGGTTTGTCACCATCTGTTGCTGGTAGAAGTGAGCCAGAACATACCGATTACTTTCGTTTGTATGCAGGCAACAATACGGTCATTGTCAATGGAACTTCTCATGGTTTGCAAACGGGGGCATGGAAAAGCGAAAGTAATGTATGGCAGAATACCACGGTTAATATCGCTTCAGAACCCAAACATATGGAAGATCCTATTAGCTCAGATTTTAGTTTTGCGACCCAATTTTTGAAAGATGAAGTCAATAACTGCGATCAACAGCGCACACTTAGTGTCATTCGCACCAGTGCAACGACAGCTTATTATTTTGATATGTTTCGCTCAAAGTCGTTGACTAAAAACAATTTTCATGATTATATTTACCATAACCTTGGCGATAAAACGACCATATCAAATGCTGAGGGTATTGCTTACCCACTAACTAGCACAAGCAAATATGATAATGATATTAATGATATTGTACATTCTCCAGGCTGGCGCTTTTTTGAAGACGAAAAAACCACGGCATCTACTAATGATGAGTTGAAGATTCGCTTTGATATAGAGTATGATAACAAATACATGCACCTGTCTATCCCTGGTGGTATCGACAGAGAATACACTAAAGCATTGGCACCACCAACGCGTGAAGCTAAAAATGACTATGTAAGCAAGAAAACACAGGTAATAGCCATTCGTCAGAATGGTGAAGCATGGAACAGGCCATATATAACAATTCTTGAACCTTCGGATAAGGAGCGTTCCAGTGTGCAAAGTACTGAGCAACTCGTGTCTGGGAATATGGTGGTAGGGGCCAAAGTAGTCTCCAAAGCAGGGAGTACACTCGTTACCGATTATGTCATTTCATTGCCTAGTCCAGGTATTGTTGAGGTGGAGGCTTATGGTATTACATTTAATGGTAGATTTGCTGTTGTTCGTACCGTTGCTGTTTCGGATACGCATGAAGATGTGATGCTTTATATAGGAGAAGGTACAGAGCTCAAATATGGCACAAGTACATTAGAAGCACAGGAGAATAAGGGCTTGCAAACTTTTTCTAATGTCGAAAAGGTAGAGCCTGTGGCGACGTATACCTTCAATGTGAGTTCTAATGTCACTGAAGGTGCTGTGAGTCAGTCTTTAGAGCAATTAGTTTATATCGAAGGTACTGAGCTTGAATTGACAGCGACGGCCGAAGAGGGTTATGCCTTTACAGGATGGAGTGGTTCTGTTTCTAGCTCAGAAAACCCACTCTCTATAACCGTTGATTCAAGTATGACACTTGTAGCCAATTTTGAAGAAGTAACTGCGCTAAACACATTAAGCCGTCTAGATGTTAATATATCGCCGAATCCTTCTGATGGCGTGTTTACTATAAAGGCTGATAATGGCGATGAATCCACCTATGAGCTGTATGATAGCAAAGGGCTGAAAGTGCAAACTGGTCAATTCGTAGGTCGTAAGGTGTTGACCATCGACGGAGAGGGGATTTACTTTATGAAAGTGAGTTCTAGTAAAGGGAGTGCTTTACGAAAATTGATCGTGATATAAATGCAAACGAAACGTTCAAGTGAATTATAAATATTCTTTTTTCATAGGTAAATTGCAAGATTGACATCGTTATTGATTGACATTTCTTGAGCGTTTTTTGTCACAAAAACAAACAATTATAAACAGATGAAACACTCATGATAAAGGATTTTTGACACATCTACCTGTCAGTAGACAGACGGGCAGATGATTAATTTCCTTTACGTGCGTCAGCGTCCATAGTCCATAGTCCATAGTCCATAGTCCATAGTCCATTGCCTATAGTCTTCCCGATAGCTATCGGGACTAATTTCAAACACATGAAACACATTAAATTTACCTGGCTTATTTGCTTATTGTTAATGGCAAGTAAGAGTATGGCGCAGTACCAAGCCGGTGACACTATTCAAATAGCGGCTATCGATTATAGTACAGATACTATTGAAGCCGAATGGAATGCTACCAATGTCACTTCTGTACCAGGAAAGAATGTGCCCACGGAATTAGATGGCCGCATCGTTATTGGGAATCCAAAGACCGGTTCAACCTTAGGGTACCCCATCTATGTTGGTTCTGGAGGTGGTACTTTTGTTCTGACTATAGATTATAAGGGTTTTAGTGGCGCGTCAGCTGAAGGCTATATGTATTTATGGGTGGATGACGGTGCGCAAGATAAGATATGGTTAAGAACAGAAGGGTGGAACATGGTCGCTTCAAATGCTTTTCAGCTAAGTCCTGGTTTTCATACCATTTATACCCAGTATAAAGGGAGTTCGGGTGCTTTTAATATTGACCGCTTTTTGTTGGATGCCGTAGAGGGCTCTCTGCAGGAGAAACAAATCAAATTAATCTCAGCATTTACTTATGAGACTGACACCTTTCAGATGGAGGATTTCGATGCTACTTTATCGTCCATTAGTGCGGGAAAGTGCACCATCGAAGGCATTAATCCGTCCTACATAACAAATATTCAGGGTCAAGATATCCTAACGTTTCCATTTCGTGTTGGTGCAGGAGGGGGAATGTTTGATTTTTCTTACCACTATAAAAAACTAGCCTCTAATGCTGATTCTATTGTCATATTGTTGGATGATAGCGTGTTGGGGAAAGTTGGTTTGGCATCAGTGGCAAGCGTGAACTGGGAGGATGTTAGCGCATCAGCATCTATAAGGCTTTCGCCTGGGTATCACGAGATAAAAATCGCTATGCAGGGTTCTAACGCTCATCAGGCCGATTACTTTGCTTTAGCACCTGTGGCAAATTCATTGTTTACCGCAAATCCCAAAATTTGGGCTACCCCTGCCGATCATAAGCGTATTATGTATAACATTGAGAATTATAATTGGGCAAACGGCCTTCTCTCTATGCTAAAAAGTAAAATAGCATCTCGTGTTAAACAGCATAAAGAAGATCCAGAATACCTTTGTAGTCGCATACCTCGCACTTGGGGTAGTTGTAGTAATTATACCGATGCAACAATTAGTGTTCCACCACAATATAGTGGTAATGCAGCTATACCAACCTTACATAGAGCAACGTATGGCCTTCGAGTAAAAACAGTAGAGGGGGCACGATGTAAATGAAATCAGCCTTGATGATATACCACCGTACAATAGTGATCCATTATTTGGAATGGAACTACACTATAAAAAGGGGACTAGCACTACCACTGGCGATGATAAATTAATGGTAAGCTATTTGGGAGGCCTACTTTTAAACATTCATACCAACTTCCTAAATTTAGCCTTTGATTGTGCGTCGGCTTATTACCTGACAGGTAATACGGATTATGCACAATTAGCTGCCGATATTATTAGTAGTTATACCGAAGGTTTATCCCAAATGAATATGTCTTCACATAATTATGGTGGTTTGTTGTTGACTGAAAGCTATATTGTTGAGGCTCGATACACGCATGTGTTGCCTTTGGCTTATGACCTGATTAAATCTTATATCTCGGCTCCGGGCGTAACTGTATTTGATCCCATTACTAAAGGGCGTAAACCTTTTGATGAAGCAGCTGTGCAAAAGTATTTTGTCAATCAAGTCAACTGTACGCTTAATTCAGGTCTTGGCGATAACAATTGGGCGGTAATGGAAAGTCCGGTGGCATGGTATTCGCTAATGAATGTTACCGATGAAACAACACGAAATGCCTTGTTCAATAAAATGTACGTAACAGGTGTTGAGAAGAGACAAGATCCTTTACCTGAGTTAATTGATGGAAATGTGAATGAGCAAGGGGCTTGGGCCGAAAGTTTTACCTACAGTTCCAATCAGGTAATGCGAGTGCTTATGTTTATTGAATCCGTTGATAGAGAATGGCCTGAGCTAAATCTACTTGATAATTATATGCATCTGGTGGATGGTTGTAACTTCTTTCAGAATTTTTATTATCCCAACGGCGAGCATGCGCGTTTTGGCGATTCACATAGAGGTGATGCCGTTGATGGCGTGTTCGATTATGCTGGCTATGAAGATCAGTATGAACTGATTTACCGTTTGGCAGACAATAATCCAGACAATGCACATTTGCAAGACGTAAAACAGCAGATGGGGAATCATCTTAAATATTATTACGGAGAAAATAATGAAAGAAGTCATACATGGGAAAATGGTGGTTTTTACTACGATACACCCTTGAAACTTTTTTGGGGATATGATTTCGATCAATATAATGCCGAGCCTTTTGTGCCAAGTACTACCAAAATTGCCAAGCGACAAGGTCTTGTGGTACAACGTAATTTATTTGGAGCAAATGCCAAACAAAATGGGTTGATGTGTTATTCTGGAGGAGCCTCCTATGTACACTCCGACTGTTCAGGCTTAGATTTGGAGCTTTATGGATTAGGAGAGGTATTAGGAACTTCGGGCGGCGAAGATAAGGTTAGATCATCTTCATTCCATGACGATTACCTCAAAGAGTATCCTGGACATAATAGTGTTACCGTTAACGGCATCTCAAAAGGTATTGGCGGTTGGGGCGGCAGTGGCATGCCAACCACACAAACCTTAGCCTTAGAGCCATTAATGGATGAAGCACCTATATCGGAGAACTTTACTTTTTCGCAACAGTTAATTGATGATGTCACCCAAAAATACGATCAGCAACGTACTGTTAGTATTATTCGTACCAGTCCTACAACGGGTTATTATTTTGATATGTTCCGTTCCAAAGGCGACGGTTTAGTGGATAAGTTTCATGATTACCTCTACCATAATATTGGAGATGAGATGAAGTTAATGGATGCTGACGGCGTTGATTTATCAACGACAGCAACCAACAGCCGATTTAGCCAATTTTTGAATAAAGCAGGATGGGGATTTATTGAAGATATTCATACCACAGCTACCTTAAATGAACCAGTAAAGGTGCGTTTTGCAATGACCAAAGAGGGCAAATATATGCATGCCTTAATGCCCAAAACAGCCGATATGGAATACAGTAAGGCGTTAACACCTGCAACCATTGATGCACCTTCTGGTTACGATAAAACCAAAACACCGCTGTTGATTATCAGAAAAAATGGGGAAGCATGGAATAACCCATTTGTGGTGGCTTATGAACCTTCAATGAATACTGAACCTAGTATTCAATCGGTAGAGAATATGGTGGTTAATAATAAAGTATTAGGTACAATTGTAAAAAGTGTTGTTAACGGTAAAGCTATCTACGACTACATCTTGGCCATGGATAAGCCAGACTCAGTAGCCTTTTCTGGTGTTGGAATTGTCTTTAATGGGCGTTTTGCTATTGTGCGAAAAGAATTCATTGGGAATGCTGAAAAAGTAACCCTTTATATTGGAGATGGAAATGAATTGACCTATGGTGATTCAACACTTGTTGCCAACTCTAAAAACCAGGGTCTAAAGGTTTATGAGCAAGATATTACACCTTTTTATGCACTAAATCTAAGTGCCGAAAATGGTTCATGTACCGCAACGCCTGATTTGGCGGAGTATATTGAGGGATCGCAAGTTTCCATTATACCGACTCCAAAGGAGGGATATACATTTAGTCATTGGAGTGGTGCTGTTTCTAGCTCTGAAAATCCACTCACTATTACTTTCAATTCAAATATGAGTCTTGTAGCCCATTTTGAAGAAGCATCTGCGCTCAATGAGTTAAATCGTATAGATGTTATTATTTCGCCGAATCCTTCTGATGGAGTCTTTAATATAAAGGTTGATAATGGCGATGAATCCAATTATGAGGTGTTTGATAGCAGAGGGGTAAAAGTCCAAACTGGTCGATTCGTTGGTCGTGAGACTTTGACCATTGACAGTGCGGGAATTTACTTTATAAAAGTAAGTTCTAGTAAAGGTTATGTTTTGCGAAAACTGGTGGTGATGTAAATTAGTAATACAAAATCAAGGGAGTAAGGATGTTGTGTTGTTTTGATAGACAGGAGTTTAAATGTTCAATTAAAATAAAGTGTCGGTTTTCAACATGGAATTAAGTAAATTGCGCTTACATATCATTTAAAATCTTTGAATAATGAAAGCAATCAAATTTCAAATGTATTTCATCCTATTCCTCTTTGGAATAAACACGTCATCAGTTTTAGCCGATAATCCATTAGTGCCTAATGTGGGAATGGCAGATCCGCACATACATATTTACAATAACAAAGCTTATATGTATGCGACCAGAGATTTGGATTCTATTACTACCACTAAAGGGTGGTTTATGCCGGAATGGAAGATTTGGTCATCACCTGATTTAATTTCGTGGACATTAGAGCGTACCATTACACCCGAAGAAACTTACATTGGTAAGCCCTATGAGAAGTGCTGGGCGCCTGATGCTTGTTTTAGAAACAATACCTATTATTTTTATTTTTCAAACTGGAAAAACAATACCGGGGTAATGACCAGTTCTTCACCCGGAGGCCCTTTTGTTGATGCTTTAGGAAAACCGATGCTAGATGAAGATTTAACAGGTACTGATGAGTATGATCCTTGCTTGTTTGTAGATGATGATTCTGAGAAATCAGTTTATATGTTTTTTGGTAGAAACCGTATGCACGACACCACCCGTTTTTATTGTGCGGTTAAGCTTAATGAGGACATGGTGTCATTGGCAGAAGAGCCCAAGCGCATCACGTTCTTAGGCATACTTAAGGATTTCGGAGGTACTGATAAGGTATCTGTTCATAAATATAAGCACTTATATTACCTTTCTGCAGGAGGTTGGTATGCTACTTCTACTAATGTTTATGGCCCCTATACTTATATTGGAAATTCGGGAGATAATAATGAAGAATTTGGATTGACAGGGCAGGCCCATGGTAATCACTTTGAGTGGAGAAATCAATGGTTTCATGTGTGGTGTAAGTTTGCTTGGGGTAGGGACGTGGCTCTTTATCGGGATTCTAGAATAACCTACCTGCACTATAAGAATAATGGCGATATGGTAGACGATATTGATTTTTTGGAAAAGCATTACACTACAGGTGTAGGGCAGTATGATGCTAACTGGGAAAGCATAGAAGCCGAATGGTATATGGGGGCTAATAATGTAAGTAAGCTAGAGTGTCCCAATGGTGGATTTGAAATTCAGCAAATCTTAAATAATGGACATTTATTTTTTCCTAACATCGAGAATCTTTCCTCGAAAAGAAAAATCCTATTTCATGTAGCTACAGTGCGTGGTGGAACAATTGAAGTGCACGCTAACAGCAAGGATGGAAAAATGCTCGGAACTTGTGAGGTGCCTGTCACCGGACAATGGACCGATTATAAAGATGTGGCTTGTGAGATTACCCCTGCCGAAGATAAGGCTGACTTGTATTTTGTTTTTAAAGGCAAATCGGGGGATTTGTTTCATTTAGACCGCTTTTCATTTCAATAATAAACGACTATTATGACTAAATTAACACGAAATCTGATCTTGTTATTGATGCTTAGCGTCATTACAATGAGCATCAATGCTCAAGACTTTTACAAGCAAATAGGCACTGATTCTACGTGGCAGTATATCATGGATAATCACTTGACTCCCATCGATGAAAATTCTACAGTCGGCATCACAGGTTCTACTATTGATGTGAATAATAAACTTGTTGAGGCAGAAGGTTTGTATGCTCAATTTTCCATTGATCAGAATATCAAAATCCATACAGTTGGCAATTCAAATATTCCACGCGAAGATTTTTCGAAATGGACACGTTGGTACCAAGAAGATGGCCATACGCAGGTGTTTAGGCTGCACAAGGGAGAGCAAAACGTCAGGAATACACGCCGGAATAAGGTGAGGTGCGAAGCCTATTCCATACATTCCTGGGTGTTTGGCGACGGGTGGCAAACGTGGGTAGGGACTTACACTTTTGTGAAACCAATAAATGCTTGCATCTTTCAGTGCAAATCTCCAGGCCCTCTGGATTGGTGTCTGCAATTGGATGTTGATGCTCAGGGTAATGTCAAGTTAAATCACCGTAGAGGAGAGGATGTCATCATTGCTACAAATATGAAGGGGAAGAGTATTGATATTAAAGTGCGAGACAATGGCTATGATTATGAAGTGTACCTCAATGGCGAACTGAAAGGCAAGGGAGCTATGAGTAGAAAACACCCAGATACCCAGAAAGAGTTGCCATCTAGTTTCAGATGGGGCATGTATTTAGGGAATAAGTTACCCCAAAGCGAAATGATGATAATGGTTTCAGGGGCTACCATTAATCCTAAGAATGATCCCTATAGTATTATGAAGTAAAATCTTGAACGATTCGAAAATCGTGTTGATATTTGTTACCCAATTCTCCCCCAAGTAGTGTGCAGTAAATAATGTCGTATTGTGATGAAGTGTACTAAAGTATTTAAAGTTTCTTAAGTTTAAATGCCTAATTTTCTAGTCTTTAGTGTGATGTGGTTGTTTTGTTTGTTTAACTTTAGTCACTTAAGCACACTCAAGTACACTTAAGACACTTGTTGGAAATGCGACAATAAATACTACTCATTACTTAAGAGTGTTTTTTAGTACAACTCTAATCTTAACTCCAGATTCTATGAATAAATGGTTATCTCTTATCTCTTTTAGCTTGCTTTGTTCACTTACACTATGGGGGCAAGAGCAGCGAGAAATCACAGTTGATGTGAATAATGTAAAAGGAACACATGATCGTTTTTATAAGGAGTGCATTGGAGCTGGTAGAGCTAATGAAGGCCTGAGAGCCGATTGGCAAGAGCAACTGAAAATAGTGAAAGACGAATGTGGTTTTAAATACATTCGTTTCCATGGTATTTTTCATGATGATATGGGCGTGTATATTGAAGGCAAAGATGGCGTAGCTATATATAATTGGCAATACGTTGATAAATTGTATGATTTCATCCTTTCAATTGATATGAAACCCTTTGTGGAATTATCATTTATGCCAAGTGATTTGGCCGTTGGTGATGAAACTGTATTTTGGTGGAATGGAAATGTGACCATGTATAAATCAAAAGAAAAGTACCAAGCCTTTATTCATGCGTTTGTGCAGCATTTGACCGAAAGGTATGGTATGGATGAAGTGAAGGACTGGTATTTTGAGGTGTGGAACGAACCGAATCATTCATCTTTTTTTGATGGAACAAAAGAAGATTATTTTGAGATGTATGCTGCTGCTGTTCTTGAGATTAAAAAAGTATCAAGTGATTATGGGGTAGGTGGCCCTGCAACAGCAGGATCTGCTTGGGTCGAGGATTTGATTCACTATTGTGTAAGTGAAGATGTGCCTTTGGATTTTATTTCTACTCACGCCTATAATGTGGCTGGTTTTTTAGATGAGTTTGGTGATAAACAGCTAAAGATGAGGTCAGATTCTTTGCTTGTTGCCGCAAAGGTTAAACAGTCATATCAATCCATAAAAGAGAGTGAGCTAACAGCATTAGAATTGCATTATACCGAATGGTCGTCTTCTTATTCTCCGGTTGATCCCGTCCATGACACCTATCAAAATGCAGCTATTGTTTTAAATATATTGAAGAATTCTGTGGGCTATGCGACTTCTATGTCATATTGGGTATTTACAGATGTTTTTGAGGAAGTATGGGTGCCTGCCACTCCTTTTCATGGTGGGTTTGGCTTACTTAATTTGCAAGGGATTAAAAAACCAACGTTTTTCGTGTATAAATACTTGAATCAACTCGGGAGTATAGAGTTGGCTAATAATGATAAGCAATCCTGGGCGTGTAAAGAGGGAAATGATATACAATTACTGTTGTATGATATGAGTTACCCTAAGCAGGGAGATGAGTCGAATAAAGAGTATTTCACCCAGAAACATCCGTCTTCAATTACTTCCGAAGTAAAAATAACTGTAAAGGGTATGGCAGATGGTAATTATCAGTTGGTAATGTATAAAACGGGTTATTTATTTAACGATGCCTTCTCTCATTATTACGATTTAGGAATGCCGTCACAGTTAAACAAAGAGCAGGTTACTTTTTTGAATAGTGTAACTGCAGACCACCCTGTAATTAATAAAGTGGTCAACGTGAAGGATGGCGTATTTACAACATCTTGTACGACCCGACAAAACGATGTTGTTTTAGTCAAACTAAATGCGCTTAAATAAGCACCGTATTATTCATTTATTGTAGAAATCCAAAATCAATTATTATGAAAAAAATAGGAAGTAGTATTCTTTTGTTGTTGATAATGATTACTTTATCGTGTGAAGTTGATCGTAAAGAAAACCCATTGCAAAACACCTTTTGTAATCCCATTAATATAGAATATAACTTTTGGAATTCTAAACAAAAAGCTCCTTTAGAAGGCACGGTATCTCATCGTGAAGCTGCAGATCCAGTTATTATTGTGTTTAAGAATGAATACTACCTTTTTGCATCTCATAGTAGTGGCTATTGGAATTCAACCGATCTGGTTAACTGGAAATTGATTACTTCTAAAACTCATGGTAATTTGAATGGCTATGCACCAACATTAATGGTTATAGGCGATACTTTGTATTGTAGTGGAAATGGGAATCGGAAGATGTATTGTACTGCTGACCCTAAAAAGGATGAGTGGAAATACGTTAATCAATACCCGGGAATCTCCGATCCTTGCTTGTTTGCCGATGATGATGGGAAAGTGTACTGTTATCATGGTTTGACTAAAGGGGGTTCCATTAAAGTGGTAGAGTTGGACCCCAAAAACAAGTTTAATATCATAGAAGGCTCAGAAGTGGTCTGCTTTTCAGCAGATGCCGTAAACCATGGGTGTGAATCACCTAATGGAAAGACGGATAATAAAATGGCATTTGAAGGAGCCGGAATGGTAAAACATGAGGGGAAATATTATCTGGAGTATGCTGTGCCGGGGACTAGTACACCTCTATATAATGATGGATGTTATATCTCAGAGTCGGCAACTGGCCCTTTTAGTTATGCCCCAAACAGTCCTACAAGCTTTAAACCCGCAGGATTTGTTTATGGAGCAGGACACAGTACCACCTTTAAAGATTTAAAAGGTAATTATTGGCATGTTACTACATCGGTGGTGAGCCAGTTGTATCGCTTCGAAAGACGCCTGGCTCTTTATCCCGTGACTTTTGATAACGATGGCTTAATGCATGCGAATACCTATTTGGGGGATTATCCACAATTGTATCCCCATGATAGACCTCTTGGTGAAACAAGTAATTTAGTAGGAAGCATGCTTGTTTCTAAAGGTAAACCCGTTAGTGTATCTTCCACGTTCGAAGATTATTCACCAGAAGGGGTGGTTGATGAAAATGTGAAAACGTGGTGGAGTGCTAAAACAGCTGATGTAGGTGAGTGGATGATGGTTGATTTAGAGCAGCCAATAGAGATAGGTGCTATTCAGATAAATTTTGCAGAACAGGATATTGAGCAGATAAGTATTAGAGATTTAGCATTCTCTTTTTCTTATACCGTGGAATGTGCAGAAACGCCCCAAGGCCCATGGGAGCTAATTATTGATAAAACGAAAAACCCACGCGATTTGCCTCATGATTATGTGCCACTCGACGACCTCGTAAAAACGCGTTACCTCAAAATTACCAATCATGGCGCAATACCCGCTGGAGGCAAATTTGCCATTCGCGCCTTTAGAGTGTTTGGTTTTGAAAATAATCCTTTACCTCAATTGGCTAAAGAGTTGCAAGTGAAAAGAGACAGCATCGATCCACGAAAAGCTCAGCTTACTTGGGAAACGGTTGATGATGCTGATGGCTATATTATTCGCTTTGGAATAGCTCCAGATAAATTGTATAATCACTATCAAATAGATGGGAATGAAACAAAGTCGTTTGAAATAACAACTTTAAATGTGGGAACCAAATACTACTTTACTGTTGATACCTATAATACTAGTGGCGTGCAAAAGTCGACGACGAGTATCGTTTCTCATTTGTAATACCAATTTGTTTTTAATCTTATCCTTATAGTATTTTAGTATTACCTAGCCTACAGTAGGCTAGGTAATACGAATATGTCTTGCAGCTAGTTTTAAAACCAAATTGGTATTAAATGCGTCACTGTGTTTTTATTTTGTTGATTTTCTATTGATTATAGTTTTGTGAGCATTGATGAGCTCTTCTAGCTTGTCGGTATGGGTTTCAAAAAGATTGTTTTTTTGTTCAATATCATCTTCTAAATTATACAGCTGATAGGTACTGTTGCATCCTGTTTCGATATTGACATTTTGTTGTACAGTTTGTACATCAGGGTAGGGGGGTATCATTACCCAAGGTCCTTTTTTAAAGGCCGTTCTTCCACTAGCTTCAAGCACTAATTCTTCTCGGCCTTTATTCGATTTTCCCATTAGTACATCCAACATGTCCTGACTATCTGTTGCCGGAACCTGTACATTAATTAGCTTAGCGATCGATTCCATTAAGTCAATATGACAAACTAAAGCGTCCGAGACTGCGGGTTTAATTTTTCCTTTCCAGTAGGTGATAAATGGTACTCTTTGTCCTCCTTCGAACAGGCTGTATTTACCCCCACGAAGCTTTCCTGCTGGTGTATGATTGCCTAGTTTTTCGACAGCATCATCATAGTATCCGTCGTTTAGAACAGGGCCGTTATCGCTGGAGAAAACGATGAGTGTGTTGCTTAGGAGACCTTCTTCTTTAAGCGTTTTCATAAATTCGCCTATACACCAGTCGGCTTCTAAGATAACATCGCCTCTTGGTCCCATACCAGAAGCTCCTACAAAACGTGGATGTGGGGTACGTGGCACATGGGGTTGTTGCATGGCGTAGTACAAGAAGAAGGGGTGTTCCTTATGTGATTTTACGTATTCTTTGGCTTTGTTAAGGAAAAAGTCGGCCATATCAGTATCGTTCCATCGTGCTTTCTCTCCACCTTTCATATACCCTATCCTCGGAATGCCGTTGACAATACTGTTGTTGTGTCCATGGTGCCATTTCATGGTCAACAATTCAGGGTTATTAACACCGGTTGGCTCGCCTTCAAAATTCACTTTGTAATTGACCAAAATAGGATCATCCTTTTCGAGGCCAAGACCTAAACCATTTTCAATGTAAATCGTTGGTACGCGATCTTGTGTGGCAGCCATTATTATGGAATAGTCAAATCCTACTTCATTGGCTCCGGGAGTAATTTTCTCATTCCAGTTTAGATTACCTGCACCTAAGCCTAAGTGCCACTTGCCTATAACTCCGGTATGGTAGCCGTTTTGGCGCAACATCTTAGGCAAGGTCATTTGTTCTGTGTCAATAATTAAAGGTGCAGAACCAGGAAGAATCCTTGCTTTCTTGTTTCTCCACGGGTACTCACCAGTAAGCATACCATACCTGCTTGGTGTACAGGTTGCCGATGTAGCATAGCCTTGTGTGAACCTGATGCCTTCTTGCGCTAAGGCATCAATATTGGGGGTGTTAATTTCTGTAGCGCCATAGCAGCTGAGGTCACCATATCCAAGGTCGTCAAGATAAATGACCACAATATTGGGTTTTGAGGTCTTCTCTTTTTTTTCTTTGCTAGTGCAACAGATTGCCAGTAATGACAATGCTGAGATAATTATTAGATGTTTCATTTTATAATTTGTTAATGTGTATTAAGGTGTTCTGTTTACTCTTTTTCATAATCAAATTTAAACCACTTTGATGGTGTTCTTGAGCTTTCAAGTTAATGTTTTCATTGGCCTTTTATTTTGAATTTAGATCCTTTTATGCCGTCTTTGGTTTCCTGTATCCCTCTTATTCTACATACATTTCATCGATATGAGGCCCACTTTGTCCTGTGGTTTTTAGGGTGATGTTATTGGCTCCCGATTTGAATTTGACATCAGCCGATACAAATTTCCAATCTGATGTCCACGAATTGGTCGCTTTGAAGTCAAATGTAGTTATAATCTCATCATTAACAATAAGGGTCATCGGGCGTAAGCTTTCTTGGTCATTGTGAGTATAGCGGAAACGTAAAGTGTATTCGCCTTCTGTTCCATCATTCTCCTGATACCAGTTTATGGCACCTTCTTGATTGTTGAAGGCCACAAAACCATCGCTTTTGAAGCGGCGTCCATCCTTGCTCGCTTTAGCACTACCTTCGAGTAGGGCATTTTCGGCGGCTACCGTTATACCACGGCCTATCCACATATCTTCTGAGTGCTCATCGCCCCAGAATAAACCTTCCTGCTTACCAAACGTCTCGCTCATAGTCAATACGACTTCTCCATCTTTCAGTATTACGGCTTTTACTGTATCACCATCTTTTACCTCAAATGGCATTTCATACACTTGACCTATTTTAGCTGGATCACCCCCCTTTTTAGTGTAGAGCACCACTAGTTTCGATTTTGAGCTTTCACCTTTTAAGTGAATATCTTCCACCGAAATGCTGACTTTGTTGCTTGTGTATAATGCTTTGTCGCCCAAGATGGAAGCCACGACTAAAGAGGCATTTTTAGCGTTGTTTGTTTCTTTTAAGAAAGCCCTTGTTTTACCAAAGAACATCTGGCGATAGTTCGCCTTGGTGCGGCTTGTTGCATCTACAGGGTTACCATTTTCCAATGATATTTTAGCTACATCACCAGTCAAATGATAATACACTTTGTTTTCGGTGTAAGGGTTGAGTTCTCCATTGGCATCCATACCTTCGGAGCTAATGACATAAGCCGTATTGTATCCATCTTCTGCCGATTGCACCAGTACGGTGTTTTTAAGTTGAGCAGGCTGTTGGGCCGTGTGGAGTACTGCACGTTTTACTTCCTTGCCATCCATATAGGCAATAGCTTCGAGCTTTCCTTCGGCATAGGGTACCATCCATTCACACTGCATCTCGTTCCATACAGTCCCTGGTTCATCTTTTCCTAAAGATACTCCATTCAGGAATAATTCCACCTCGTCAGTATTAGAATACACCCATACTGGTATCACAGTTCCCTTCTTCATATGCGGGTGTGTCCAACTTGGCAATATATGCACCATCGGTTCTTTAGTCCATTGGCTTTGGTAAAATCGGTAGAGGTCTTTTTCGAAGCCTGCCACATCCAGAGCGCCACCCATAAAGAGATTAAAGGGTAAACCTCCATGGGCCAAATTGGCCTCGCCATAATAGTCGAACCCTGTCCAACGGAAATGGCCGCTGTGCCAAGGTAAATCACGCATCATTTCCCAATTCTTACGTGCTGATATGCGTACGGTAGCATTGTCATAGGACGAATTGAAATGTTGCTTTTTATTCTTCCAGTTTTTGGGGTCATTCCATTCGTAAAAGAATATTTCCTTTTCAGTAAGGCTTGGTAGGGGGTAGGTGTTTTTTAACTCACCATCGCGCCACCAGGTTTGTGTGCGGTAGTAGCCGCGCGTTTGCCAGGTATGAGGGGCTTCTGTCGATATAAACGGTTTGACGCAAGTATGCTTTTCAAAAAAGGATTTGGTCTCGGAGCCTCCATTGGTGCCGATGACTGGCATGTCATCTGAGTTGGCCGATCCCGAGGTTGTGAGTCGTGTAGGGTCTAGTTTGTTAGCATGTTGTACTAATTGTGGTGCAATGTCGCCATGTGTTTCATTACCTAAGCTCCATATAAATACACTTGGATGGTTGCGGTTGCGTTCTATCCATTCGGTCATGTCACGTTGCCACCATTCGTCAAAGGCCTGTTTACCGTAGTCTTGTGGTGCTTTTTTTATCCATCCATCAAAGATTTCATCCATTACCAATAGACCTATTTCATCACAGATGTCATAAAACATTGGGGGACACATATTGTGCGAAGGACGAATGGCATTAATCCCCATATCTTTTAGTAATCCTAGTTTCCAGCGCAACAACGGCTTTGTCCATGCACCACCTACAGGCCCGCCTTCCCAGTGTTCGCAAACTCCTTTGAGTTTTATGTTTTCGTCATTAAGCCAAAAGCCTGTTGATGTTTCCCACTTGATGGTGCGAAAACCCATTGAAGTTTTCACTTCATCTATCATTTTTTCGCCTACATATACTTGACTTACCACGGTATATAAAGTAGGTGTTTCAGGGCTCCACATATGAGGTGTGGCTACTTCCATAGCTGTAGTAATCGGGTATTTTGTAGACTTTACATTCTTTTTAGCGGAAGCTAACTCTTTACCTTCGGGAGAAAGTAATGTCGTTTTTACCGAAGTAGCACTAAGACGCTCCACTGTGGTTAAGGAGATCTTGGTAGTAATACTAGCCTTTTCTTTTGTAATGCTAGGTGTGGTGATATAAACGCCATTAGGGACAATGTGTAAAGGATGGACTTCAATCAGTCGTACTGGCGCATAAATACCACAAGGGTGATACCATCGTGCTGATGGCTCCAAGTCGTTATTAACCCTGACTGCTACTGTGTTTTTGCCGGGCTTTAAAAGCTTGGTGATGTTGTAGCGAAAGCTAACATAACCATAAGGACGTTTGCCTGCTTCCTTGCCATTGATATAAACTTCGCTGTTCATATATACGCCCTGAAAATCGATATAGATTGTCTTTGTTAGGCTCTCCTCTGATATGGTAAGCGATTTGCGGTACCAGCCCATACCACCATCGTGATAGCCACCACCCTGACCTTGATCGCCCCCCACTCGAACGCCTTTCTCAAACGACCAATCGTGAGGAACGTTAAGTACGTCCCAATTAGAATCGTCATAATCAGCCGCTGAAAATGTTGCCTTGTCTTCGAGTTTGAATTTCCAATCTTTATTGAAATTCGTTTCTATTCTTTCCCCAATGACATAATTAGCGCTTAAGAGAAAAATAAATAAAATGGATGATCTGAAGTGTTCTTTGAATTTCATGATGTATATATTATAATAATTTTATTTTAATAGTATGTTGATTAGTATTGTTTATATTCTTTGGTTATTAGACACGAGGTGTTCATTTTTACCTGTCATAAAACGATGGTTGAAAACGCCAAGTCATCTAGGAATGAAATAGAAATAAAAACCGTATTTTTACACCTTAGGATTAATAAGTACTTTAGCACATATCAAAAGTACATTATAGGGGCTTAAGATGCAATGAATAATAGGTTATTAACGGTTTTTAACCTTTATAACGATCAGAATATTAATGATGTATGACGATGGTGATCAATAGAGAAAAAATACAAAAAACACTTCAACGCTTAATAGAGTGCGATATGTTTTCGCAATCAGAGGTCAATGTTTTTATATTGAAGCTTCTTGTAGAATCATATCTGAATAAGGACAATGTTAAGGAGACCATTATTGAGGTAGCTCTTAGTGAAAACCTGAAAAATGGACAATCTTTTGAGGGGAAAGTTAGGGTGTATATGTTTAATCTAAGAAAAAAACTAGATGAGTATTACGCTGCTGCTGGTGCAAAAGATGAGTTGATTTTTGAAATTAAGAAGGGACAGTACAATTTATCTATTACCAAAAATCCCAATGTGGAAAATGTTGTAAAGGCAAAAGGTAGATTAATTTGGCTTTATATTACTCTCCCCTTATTACTTCTGGTAGCCCTTTCAACATATTGGCTGTTGCCTAATAATAGAGAAGCCTATTGTTGGAGCTCTTTTTTTGAAGACAATGCTAATACCATCTGTTTTGTAGGCGATCATTTTGCGACTAAGGGTAGAATTGAAGGGAAATTATGCTCCGTCTATTTTGAAGGCGTTAATTCCAAAGAGGATTTTAATAGGGCGCTTGATCAAGGGATTATAGATTCTACTGAATTTTTAGGACGAGACTATTCTTTTGTCACTAAGATGGGACCTATTTGTGCGGCTCGAATAGCGACCTGGTTCGCTCAAAATGAAACGCCAATCGATGTCCGTATGGAGTCCGATTTTGTTGAGGATAATGTGCTTAATAACAACATTGTATATATTGGCCCTTTTAAGACGTTTAGTCATTTGGATTTTACGTTTCTTAAGAATTCAAAACAATTTTCCCTGAAGAATGCTAAGCTTTATAGTATTGAAAGAGAAAGGTTCCTTAATTTATCAATGGATAAGGTGGGGGCAGAATATGTAATGGTTTCGTTTCATGAATTAACTGATGTTGGTCGTAAAATCTTGTTTTTTGCTGGAGATCATGACATAGGTGTGATGGCCACTGTTAATAATTTTACCAATACGCATTGGTTAGAAAGTTTCTATGAGAAGCTCCCAAGTCCAGAAGCCCACTATAATGCTTTGTTTTTGGTGCATGGTATTGGTCGTACCAATATAGAGAGTGAATTGATAGAGCTTGAGGTGTTGGAATAAATGCTAACTTTTCTTGCTGCTAAATGCTGACATAAGTCATGACTATCCAATATTGATATTGTAGTAGGTGACAATGGCTATGATTATGACGTGTATGTCAATGGCGAACTGAAAGCAAGGTTGATGTGGTTTGAGCTAGCTTTGAATCTTGATTTACCCCTTATGATGAAGCTGTGGTCTTCGATTTTTACTCATTTGTGCTTGTCGAACAATGATAATTATAGGTCAAAATGTGCTATTTTTTCAATTTTGGGGTGATCTTTTTATTTTTTGATAGATTAGTTTGATAGTGATGTCGCTTTTAGTCGTTTTTTTATTCTTTTAAAAAAAAGTCGGTAAACAATTGTTTTAATTTTTTCTGTAGCCTTGCTCCAAGTCATCTATAAGGGATAGAGGGCTGATGAGGTTAACACAGATATCGTGAACTAATCGTAGAAGTTTTTATATAATATCATAACAATGTATCATAAGAAATTAATTAAATGGGGATTTATCGGGTCAATGGTTCTTCTGTTGACAATGTCTCAACAATTATGGGCTCAGATCCAGAGAGAATTTGAAATAAAAGTGACCGACTCAGGTTTGTATTTCGATGGTGAACAACGGAAAACGGATATGGCTGTTGATAAGGAAGGGTTCGAATATTATTTCGGACGTCGTATTACACCTCATGGCGATTGTATAAAGAAGTATGGCGACTTTCTTTTCTTGACTTGGTATATGGGGGGTGAAGAAAACAAAAATGTGATGTTGTCACGTTTGCATATTCCAACGCAAACTTTAGAAACGATTAAGTTTCCTCACACACATGTGGGTTTCCAGCATAAGTATCCTCATATTGGCGATTCTCATAACACTATTGCTGTGGGGATTTGCCCTCTTGATAGTACGGTACATTTGCTTTATGATATGCACTCATACAGTCAGGCTGATTATCCCGATTCATATTTTAATTATCAAGTGTCTTTAAAGGGGGCAGCCAATGCGCCAGTAGATTCTTTTAATATTGATTTGTTTCAACCTCGTCAAACTTACCTTAACCCGGTCTATAATTATTCCGATATTACTTATCCAAACTTTTTCCTGAATACAGATAATGAGTTGTTTGTATGGTTCAGAGAAGGGGGGAATAATAACGGCTCGTATAAATTTGCTAAATACAGTGGTGGCACTTGGGGGGCGTTCACTAATTTCAGTACTTTAAATGCTAAAAGTTCTGGAAGCGCCTATAACTGGGGACTATATGGCGATATGAAATATATTAATGGTAAGTTACGCATTGGTTTCTTAAAACGCATGAGTTATAATGATGATAAATATGTTTACAATAATGGTTTTCATTATGCCTATACTAACGATCCTGCGGGACAAACGGAATGGTATAATTATAAAGCAGAACCTTTTTCTTTGCCTTTAGTTCATCCCGAGAAAATATTTTTTCACGAACCAGGAGATGAGGTTACACAAGGAGGTGCTAATTCAGTGTATATTGCTTCAGGAACAGATTTTACGGTGACTGATACTGAAGCTGTTCATTTTATTACCAATAGCGTGAAGAGCAATGTGGATGGCCAAAGAAAAAATGTACATGCCTATAAACAAGCCGGTGATTCGGTCTTTTCTATTAGTACGAATTTTCCTGGAGGAAGTCTTTATGCTGTTGAAGGTAATCAAGTCTTTTTGATGAGCAGTAATAATAATAGGCCCGAGATATACAAGGCTGAGGGGGGCACAAACAACTGGGAGAAAATATACACGGCCACTTCGGGGATCTCTATGGAGCATTCTAATGTGTTAATAGCCGATGGTAAATTGTTTGTTTACGCTATGCAGAAGGCCTCTGGCGATGCACGCCCTATTTATATTCAGATGTACGATTTGGATATTACGCCCATTGATACTAGTCGTCACTTGAGTTTCGATAATCTGAATGATGGTCAGGAAATTGAGTTAGGAAGTTCTATAGGCATTGAAGCAAATGTTGGAAGTGCTTTTAAAGAGGTCTCTTTGTGGTCTGGAACGACTAACCTGGGAACTTTAACAGCAGCTCCATATTTATGGTCTTCTCATCCTATACTAACAGATATGACAGATCGTGTTTATACCTTCAAGCTGATCGCAAAAGATGAAAATGATGAGCAAAAAGAAACAAGCATTGCGATATATACACCTGAAGTGTACGAATTAGCAACAGGAAATTCTTTGCACATTAGCTTCGAGGATGAGGCTATTGCCAACTGGGAAACGGATGGCAGTGATTATGGTGTGACGCCAACGATTATTGATGGGACCAATGTCCGTGCTGGATCTAAAGTGATGGCCTTAGAATATTCAGGAAGTACGTCTGGACATCATGTGCAGAATATAGTGGATAAAATCGTGGTGCCTGATCAGCATTATTTCCATATGATTGCTTACACTGCCACATCGGATATTAGTTCTGGGCAGACGTATCCAACGGCTAAATTAGGCGACTGGGCGCCAACACCAGGATTCACAGGGCATGCAGATGCTTTGGTTTTTGAGCGTAAGGTGACCTCTAGGCAGAATACGAAAGGTGATTCGCTTAATTGTTATCCTCGCTTGCGTAGCAAAGCAAATGGTGGCGCTTGTGCCATTTATTATGACGACATAATTTTGTATACTGATAAAAATGAAACGGCTGATCTTGAGTCTCCTACAGTGGCAGAAAATCTCTCGCTAAATGAACCATCGTCAGGTACTGTGGAGCTGACTTGGACAGAAGGTGTTGATGTTTTAACAGGTGTTCAAGCCACGTTGATCTTACGCACTTCAGATCTGTCAGCACCTGCTCCAGATATGAAAGCGCAAGCTGCCTACGGTACTGCAGATATCATTGGTGGTATTGATACTATAGCTAAATGGGATGTGCTGGCTTTATTGCCTGCTGGAACATTGTCTTACACTGATGAGGCTAGGGTGGCAGATGAAACCTATAACTATGCTATCGTTCACAGAGATTTAGCTTATAACTATTCCACTCCACTAGTGGGGGGAGATGCTGCAACAAAGCTTGCTGAAGCATTTAATTCTTCATTTAAGTGCTTTGGTGCTAAAGGAAGTATTCAGTTATATGATTTAGAAATGGGAGTCGATATTTCCATTTATAATATGAATGGTGTAAAGGTATTTCAGCAGCGCACAAGTCATTCGAACCTTTCTGTTGTATTGCCTCAGGGTATTTATATGGTAAAGGTGTTGGGAGATGTTGTTAAGGTGGTTGTGAAATAGCATAAACTGCTAGGTGTAGGACGAAACTAAGGTGTGGTGGAGTGAGTATCAAAGTATGCTTGTTTTACTTTATTAATCTAAAGAAAAACATTTCTTAAAAAAAGTGAGTCTGCTGATTTGTAAGTTTGATAGTGTTTTATAAATAATATTAGATAAAAATGAAAAGGATATCGTACGTGTTTTTAGTGTTGGCACTGTTTTCGTGTCAAACAAAAGAAAAAGAGCAGGTTAAGCAGCCTAATATTCTATTTATATTAGCCGATGATTTTGGTTATTCTGATTTAGGGTGTATGGGGAGTCAATATTATGAAACACCTAACATCGATGCGATAGCCGCAAATGGGGTGGTATTTACTAATGGTTATTCTGGTTGTCAGGTGTGTAGTCCTTCACGAGCTACATTGATGACGGGGCAGTTTACGGCTCGTCATGGCATTACCGACTGGATAGGTTCGCCTTCGGGCGAGGCGTGGCGTGCACGAAAACGTTTTACACAACTACTGCCTGCAGAGTATAAGCACCATATGGATACGACGGTGGTCACTATGCCAATGGCGCTTAAAGAGGGAGGATATACGACTTTTTTTGCGGGTAAATGGCACCTAGGCGAAGAGGGGTATTATCCCGAAGATTTTGGTTTTGATATTAACAAAGGAGGTTATAGTAGTGGATCGCCTCGAGGGGGATTCTTTGCTCCATTTAATAACCCAAAGTTAAAAAATCATGAGCTTGGCGAAAATCTATCTATGCGCCTAGCACAGGAAACGGTTGATTTTATGGCAGCGTCAAAAGATAAACCTTTCCTTGCTTACTTGTCGTTTTATGCGGTTCATGCCCCTATACAAACGACGCGTGAAAAATGGAATAAATACCGTGAAAAAGCTGAAAGCATGGGTATTGCTGATGTCGGTTTTGAAGATGGTGATATGTTACCTATGCGAAAGTATCAGGACAATCCTGTATATGCGGGGTTAATAGAAACGATGGATGATGCTGTAGGTATGGTGCTCGCTGCTCTTAAAGAGAATGGTCTTGATAAAAATACGATAGTAATATTTACGTCTGATAATGGAGGGGTGACGTCCGGAGATAATTATTCTACCAGTTGTTTGCCTCTAAAAGGAGGTAAAGGTTACCAGTGGGAGGGTGGAATACGTATTCCTTATATCGTAAGTGTGCCCTGGATGGATAATCATGGAGAACGAAATAGTACGCCAGTTGTAGGTAGTGATTTTTACCCTACACTTCTTGATTTGGCAGGTCTGCCTTTGCGTCCTAATAACCATGTGGATGGTAAAAGTATTCTGCCAGTATTGAAAGGTGGTACGTTAGAAGATCGTCCTTTGTATTGGCATTACCCACATTATGGCAATCAGGGCGGAAGACCCGTTTCTATTATGAGGAAAGGGGATTGGAAATTGATCCACTTTTGGGAAAATGGACGTGATGAACTCTATAACTTGACACAGGATATTCACGAAGATCGTAACTTGGCAACGACAGAAGCGGAGCGTACTCATGACATGTCGCAAACACTGCTTAAATGGCTTGAAGATGTAGGCGCTAATTATCCAAGTCCCGATTCTCTTTACAGTGCTACTAAGGAGCAATCCTTTCTCACAGAAAAGAAAGCAAGAGTCTTTAAGGCTCAAGAAAAACTGCGAAAAGAGATGCTAAACAAAGACTGGCAACCTAACGAAAATTGGTGGGGAAGTGTTCAAACCGTAGATTAGTAGATGGTTGAGGGTGGCTTTCGATTTAATCCCACATTGTGGACTTTATTCTCCGTAGCTTGTTGCGAATAAAAAAAGTGTTTCGAATTGATACTCCGTCTGCTTGCAGCAGGGGAGTTCATTTATAATTAATAAACACATAAGAACAATAACGTTCTTTTATCAAAAAGGAGCGAAAACTATTCTTGCTGGTTTGCTAAGTCCTGTACAATTGAAGTTTTCAAACGTTGTTATGGCTGATGAATAGTTGGGAGATAATGTCTATTTCGTCTTTGTTGCTCACGAGGACTTTCTGATCCATTTGTGTGGAGTATTTTAGAGGGATTTATCATTGTTCGTTAATGAATCAGTGAATAATGAATGGGGTTAGGAAATATTAAGATCCTCACAGCAGTTGCCTTGTGTGGTGGCGCGCCCCAGATAGAAGCGGTACAAATGGTAGCCGGCGGCCTATGATGCCGACTGGCTGGGGGTGGAACGTAGAGAACCACCAGACTGGCGCAGCAGCATAGAGCCGACTGCTATTATTTGTAGTAGCTGAAAGCTGGATTAGGCGCCCATATTAATATCTTTTTTTTTATGTTGCTGAATTAGTGTGTTATACCATATGTTTTTTAAAATGCACAGAAAGAATTTAGAATGTTTTTTGTTTAATTGATGAAGAAAAAATTTGCTATAGTCTTAGTTATGAAACGATTTTGTAATAAGAATAAAACGAAAAGTGTCTGTTGTTTTTTTAAAGCTTATATCAGGTGTAAGATTTTCTGTCTTGTGTCTTTTAAGTGAAAATTTCTAGATCATACTTATAACTTAGTTATGCTAATTTTTCTGTGGGGAGTAGTTTTTAGTATGAAGTTATACTCCAATAAAACGTTATTCTTCGTATATGAGGTGTCAGTTCAGTTTTTTGGTTGATGTTTTAAATTATAATTCGGGTTTTCTATGTTTTTTTGACGTAAATTGAATGTCAAAATAAAACAAAGAAAAATGTCTATAAGCAAATACATGTTGAGTGTCCTATTTTTATTATTGTCAGTCTATGTCTTGGGGGCTGATTATCAGGAAATAAATGGGCTGGTAGTGATAGAAGCTGAGAAAATGACGGGGGAGACTGGCAGTTGGGTAAAAGAAACGGCGTTTACGCCTTATGCGGGGACTTCCTACATCCGATGGAATGGGGCTGATAACTTTTCGAATCCAGGTGTTGGGCTTATTAGTGCGACTATAAATATCACAAATCCAGGCGAATATCGTGTCCAAATAAGAAATAAAGTGGGGCATGGTACGAGCAGTACTGAGAGTAATGATACGTGGTTGAAATTCCCCGGAGTCAACGATTTTTATGGTAAAAGTGGTGTTCTGAAAGTTTACCCTAAAGGAAGCGGACTAACACCCAACCCCGAAGGAGCAAGCAAGGATGGCTGGTTGAAGATGTACTGCCACGGTACTACTGAGTGGACTTGGAAATCAAAAACGAACGATGGTAATCCTTATGCTGTATATGTTAATTTTGCTACTCCTGGCGAATATACCATTAGTCTTTCGGGGCGGTCGCAGCATCATTGTGTAGATCGTGTAGTGCTACACAAAAGTACGGTTACGGAAGCATATGCTACCGATTTGGCCCGTACAGAGACCTTGCAAGAGCTGGGTATTGGCAGTAAAAATATCAAATCGATTTCTTTTGAGAGTGAAAAACTGCTCACCAACGAAGGCCTCTATTTCGAAGGGGCTAAGGATGAAACCTATCATTTCGGTAAACGCATTACTCCACATGGTGATTGTATGCAAGTAATTGGTGATTATGTATTTGTGACGTGGTACAAGGGGGGAATGGATAAGATGAACGTGATGCTTTCGCGTAAACCAGTCGATGGTGGCGAGTGGAAAACGATTGAGTTTCCAGACACCCACATTGGTTATAGAGGCAATGCAAGTATTGGCGATTCGCACAATACCATTGCCGTAGGGATTTGTCCCTTGGACAGTACTATACATCTGATCTATGATATGCACGCTTATCGCAAGGTTAGTTATCCTGATCATTATTTTAATTACCGTGTGACCTCAAAAGGAAAAGCTTTTGTGTCAGATGAGGAGTTTACATTATCTATTTTTAATGATAAAAGGCTTTACCTTAAATCGGGCGTTGATTATCAAAGTTGCACCTATCCAGATTTCCAATTATTTGATGATGGTCGTTTAATGGCGAGTTTTCGCTTTGGTGGATCGGGCAATGGCGATTCGCAGTATAATATTTATGATGGTAATGTGTGGGGGAGTCCTATTCAGTTTAACAATGGTAATCAAGCAGGAGGAGATACAGCGTTATATAATATCTATGGTGGATTTAAATACATAAATGGCAAGTTGCGTACGGGTTTTGCCATACGCTATATGGCGGCTAATAATGATGATAGTTTTATGTATGATTATAATAATGGTATTTTCTATGCTGAAGCGGAGTCGCCTTATGGACAGCAGAATTGGAGCGATATGCATGGTGCACCTGTCACTATTCCATTGCAAGATCCTAATGTAATCAAAGAAGCGGAGCCTTGTTTTATTGGTCTTGGGAAAAATATTACAACAGGGCATTTATGGACGGTCACTAAAAATGAAGCCATCCATTTCTTGGTCAAGGTGGGTGCTAACCCTATCCATTATTTCAAAAAAGCTGATGATGCTACCTTGTCTCACTCAACTAACTGTCCCAATAATAATGGTGATATTTTTTCGGTAGGCAAGAATATCTTGTTGGTTTACCTCGAAAATAACAAGGTGAAGATGAAGACCACGCCTGAGGGTGAGAACAATTGGTCTGATCTGCTCTCTTATGCTGGAGGTCCTTCATTGCGTCATTGTAATGTGCGTTACGATGGAGAGCGTATCTACGTCTATGCCATGACTAATGGTACGGGGCAGGCTCAGCCCATTACGCTACTAACGTTTAAAGTGGAATTTGAGTATGATGCTCAGCCCAATGATGCCGATGGTGATGGGGTGATCGATGATGATGATAATTGTGTTTCTAAATATAATCCTGATCAAGAAGATTTTGATCAAGACGGTGAAGGCGATCCTTGCGATACCGATGATGATAATGATTTGGTGATTGACAATGTGGATAACTGTTTGTGGTTAGCCAATGGCGACCAAGCTGACGAAGATGGCGATGGGATAGGTGATGCTTGTGATGACTTTTTAGGTGATTTTGATAATGATGGCATAAAGGACGATGTGGAC
>CBFIII010000012.1:57632-88140 GCA_965662645.1 Bacteroidales bacterium | reverse complement strand
CTTGGTATAGGTGGCTGGTGTCCAATCATTTTGCAAACCTCTCTCTTTTACAAATAAGTCTAAATAATCAAAGAATGTAACTGGCTTATCTTGGAGCTGGGTGTTTTTACGCTCTAAAGTGGTGTTAAATTCGTTTCTTATTTCATCGGGTGATGGTATCACATTTTTAACTTCAAAGGCTTTGAATACTTCATTTATTGTGCTTTCGTACTCTACACATTTAGTATTTATATTATAGGCTGTGGCTTTCTTGTGGTGAGTAGTGTTTGCTTTGCATCGCTGGGCATCTTTTACCCATTTGGAATGATACACACGAAAACCTAAATTAAAATCAACCGTGTATTTATTCCAACGTACACGCATACGCAATTTGCCGCTTTCATTATAAAAGCTCTTTTCTCCTTTCGTGTTGATCTTAGTGTATTTCTTGCCTTTCTCATTCCATTGCTCCAGCATCGGAAAAAATAGTATTCGTTTTTCTATATCCATTTGACAAACATTAAATGTAAATCTAGTACCCCTAGTACCCCCTTTCTCAAAACGGGTACTAAAATACGACTATTTTAATACATTTAAAACTATTTTATTATATTTGTCAAAGTTTAATGTATTGATTATCTATCCATTTACATATCACAAGAAAACACAATACACTATAGGTTAAAGTACCCCCCTCTCCGCAAGTCAAAAGACTTAAACCTTAAACCTCAATACTTTACAGTGTTGGGGTTTTTTATTTTTACAACTATTTTACAACCATTCCCCAAAAGGTTGTTTTTGACTCTCTCTATAACTCACAAAACGACGTAAAACGATCTCAAAGGGGGATAAAGTTTTAAAGGGGGATAGATTTTTAACAAAACGACATCTGCAACTCATTGCAAACCCCCTAAAAAAAGTTTACAGAACCTATTAAAAAATATAGTCATTTTCTAATTACTTTCTATTGCCTTCTTAAAACAAACTATCCATTCCATCATACCGACAACGATCACTTATCAAACAATTATTCTTTCTGTTTCTGATATTATGCGCTAATTCTCTCACCTCATCACTAAAATTCACCCCCTGCCATCTATCGGTTAAATACTTTCGTCTTATCATATCGTACAACTCTGGTCTGTTAGTGTGATAATATTTCAATCCTGTATGCGATAACAAATCACTGTCTTTTCTTTGCATTGATATATTCAGTCCAGTGACAATACATCTTCTTTCATCATTGGTGCAGTTTCCAATTATACTTATAGTGGATATTGCACCACTTTTAGTTTTTTGATGAGGTGGTTTTGTTTCTTGTGTAGGCGTGGAAAGTGCATCACTTTTGCACATTATTAATTCTTTCAACTCTTTAAACTTATTATTTGGAACAGTACTCAAATACTCAAAATATCGTTTCTTGCTTTTAGAAAACTTGTTTCTGTTATCATCCATCAAAACACTATTCCAATAAAAAGGGTTAAAATATTTTGCTGCTTTTGGCTCTGGACTATGTAAAGCATCTACAAATAAAACATTCAACCACTCACCACAAAGAATATTACTCATTCGTAAATACACATCATCATTTAACAAGTCTGACAAATTGTAAATATTCAAATACTTATTAATCCATTTACTTTGACAGGATTTAAACTCAAATCGTAATACATCACCAGAACAATACTCGGGAAATTGAATACTTTTCGCATAGACTTTTAATGTTTTATAGTGCTGAAACTTTCCATCTTTAAAATTTCCTGCTTTTTTGCTATACAATAAACGATCATCATTTATAAATTGGTACTTATTCCAATAGAGTAACCCTGTAAGAGTGTTTTTAATATCAAACGATAACGAAAGATTAACACCAAACTCAATATTAACCACTTTGCAGGCGTTTAAATCCAGTTTAAAGATAGTTTGTAGTTCTAATACTACATTCTTACAATCATTCATTGTGAAGTCATTTGCATTATGCAAACCATCATTAAAATAATAATGCAAACTATGAGCAATCTCTAAAGATGAGGCAGTACGTGTAAAAAGCAAATTCTTATAAACCTTAGTTTCTTTGCATCTAATCTCTCCAGTATATCTATTCAGTTTTTTGCGTTCGGTATCATAGATCAGTAGATCATTGTCCCAAATCAGTTTTATTAACTCGGGATTATCTTTGATAATTATTTTTATAAAATCAACCATAAAGCATTATCTTTGTGTTGGTGATGCAATGCCAGTGTCACCAACTTTGAATTTAAAGCAGGGGCGCATTATTGTTCCCCTGCTTTTGTTTTATAACTCTGAATAATACTCTCTATTTGTGGAAATAACGTTTGATAGTTAGGTGATTTGTAATAGTAAATATCTAACATTTGTCTATCATCCGAAAAACAAAAAACCAACAAATGTTTACCTTGCTTATTTAATGTATCACCATAAAAGATATTATTATACGGTGTAACCATAAGACCAGTAACAACTTTACATTTGCTCCAGTTGGTGCAGGTTCTTGCTCTTAACCAGTAATCAAATTCTTTGTTTTGGGCGTTGTGACATTGCCTATCTTTCTCAATCCTTACAAGTGGGGTGATTTTTTGATGAGGTTGTGCTTCTGTTAATTCGTACACATTGTACTGTTTGCGTTCTCGTTCTATACGGTAACGGTAACGCATTACATTTGATGCCAGTGTCATAATAGAATTAGTTTAAAGGGATTAAAACTGCTTCTACTTCGTGACGTTTGTAGTAAACTCTCGCACCTATTCCATACGATTTTAGTTTACCTTTCTTTGTCCAATTAAAGACCGTTGAGAGATCGACTTTTAATAAGTCTCTTACTTCATTACGTGTTAAATACTCGGTGGGTTCTTTCGGTTGAAAATCTTTTTTGATGGTTTCCAACTCTGCTTTTACATCGTTTAAGATGTTTGTTCTTAACTCTTCAGGGCTCGTGCCGATAAATTGAATTGCTGTCATAGTTTTATCTTTAGTGATTAACTTATGGCTGCAAATAAACTATCAGATTTATTCAACTTTTTGGTAGGTAATTATTCAATATTGTTCAAAATCTATTCATTTTTATTCTATCCGATAATTCCATCAAATTTCAACACTACTTTTTCATTGTAATGGAATGTGCGAGGTAGTATTTTTGACAATTTAACTTCGTACTCTTCTTTTATAAAATCAATATATTCAAGTTGACTACACAACAACCAATCTTTATCACTAAAATAGTGATACAATTCACATAATTTTGCTTTTGCTCCACTTTCTTTGGTGATATACTCGTCTTTTATCTTAGTGAATAAATCAAACTTTCCATCTTTGAATATTAGTGGATAGGAGTTTGTTTCTTTATTGTCAGGCACAATATCAACATTGATTTTATCTCTCAATATACGAATAACATCAAGGATAAGAGTTTCTTGATATCCATGTGTTTTCTCTCGCATCTCATCAACATTTACAACATTCCTAACAGATATTTGATTAGAATTAGGTTTTAATCTTGTGACAATCTCTGTCATAGGTATTTGCCATCCGTTTTCTTTGTATATCTGTTCAGATTCACTCTTTGCTCTTTCTATAAATTCAAGACCATAATAAGAATAAACATAATCCAATACTACTTTTGTCCTTTCTTTGTCAAATACCCCTGTCACATTTTCAAGATAATTAATCAACTCAATTTCTGAATATTTATATCTATTCTCTAAACTAGAAATACAATCCATAAACTCAGGTAAGGTTAATTCTAAATATTTCATAATTACTCCGCTTTTCTAACTTGTAACATTCCTTTTTTCTCTCTCTTTGCCTTTTCTGTATTGTAGATAGTTGTAAAATACTCTGCTATCTGTTGGGCGTTGTCTATTGGTGGTTTACCTACATACTCCAAAAACTGCCTTTCTGTGGCGTGTCCTGTTATCTGGATTATTAATGATGTAATCATCTCACCATAATAATTAGTAGCAAAAGAACGCCTACAAATATGACTTGTGACTAATTCCCACTTTGAAAACATTCCTACTTCTTTTCTACTAATGCTTTTCTTTGTTTTTTCGTTTGTTTGTGTTACGATCTTTGCCCCCTCAATGACTTGTGTTAATCCTGCTTCTTTTGCTACATCTTTGATATGTAGATTAAATTTTGTACTACTTAATGTGCGTGGAAATTCGCCCCCTCTTTTGTCTAATACTTGTTGTACTGATTCTACAATGGGGATTAATACGGTTTTGCCTGTTTTCTTTTGGGTAAGTTCTATCAAATCCAAACCGTTTTTATTAACTATATTCTCTTTTGTTAATGGTAACAAATCAGAAACACGTTGTCCTATATAGCAACCAATAACTAACCAGTCTTTGGCGTTTTCTAATGCTTCACGTTCAAAGGTTGTTTTATTTATTTGCTCTATCTCTGTAAATGATAGAAATATCTTGTGTGCAGGTTCTTCGCTGCCTGTCACTGCTGAAAGTTGGTGATGCACCTCTGCACCTCTCATTTGGGCATCTAAACAAATAGTTTTCACAAATGAAAGATAACGTCCTGCTGTATTACTTGAAAGTTTCTGATCTTTATGAGTAGTCAGAAACCTAAAAAAATCATCTCGAAAAGTGATATTTACATCTTTGACCAGTAAACGTTGTCCTATCTCTTTTTGATAATCTTTGATTTTCCCCTGTAAAGTTCGATATTTAGTAACAGTCGCCAAACTTCTGGGCTTACTTGTGGTCTTTCGTATTGGTGGGGTTGTGATGTATGTTTCAAAGGCATCATCTAAATAATGCTTCTTTTGCTCTACAATCGGTTTTATTCCATTCGTTGACACTTGTAAGGATAACCAGTCTTTATTGATTTTAACGCCTTGTGTGGTGTCCTCATCGTATCGGTTTATGATGTTTTTTGATAAAGTGTCCAGATTATCATTTAAAACCTTTCTTTCTTCGTCTCCCTGCTTTGGTCGTTTCTTTGCTTTACTCCAGTCGTCTTTATGTAATGTGTACTTTGTAGCGCATTGAAAGACTTCACCTCTTTTGACTATTAATCTACAATAGATTTTGCGTGTTGGTTTTGTTCCAACTAATAAATAACTAATGGTTGCCATACCTGTAACTTTGAATTCAACCCAAAGGTAAAGCAAAAGGATAACTTTTACAACATATTTACAACGGTTTTACAACGCCTTTCTATTTTATGCAATATCATACCTCATCACATAAACAACTGAATACCTTTATAAGATAGGTACACAAACGGTTTTTGTAGGTTTTAAGTAGGTTTTGGAAAGTCATAATATTGACGGTTTACAGACCCCCTTTCTCCGCAAAGACAAAAAGAGCAACTCATTAGAGTTGCTCTTTTTTTGTTTTAAGCCAAAAGACCAAAGCTAGCTTTGAGGCTTTTGGCTTAAAACAAAAAATGAAGGATTCACGAAGTGAAGACTCTTTTTGTCTTTAACAGCTCTCCCTCTTGGGGATCAAGGAGCAAAGCGACTTAATCCATCTATACCAAAAATACATTCCACCATAAGTATCCAACGTCCAATAAGATGACATAAAAATGAAGCATTCCCGAAGTAAAGCCACTTTTTGTCTTTATCAGCTCTCCCCCCAAGGGATCAAGGAGCAAAGCGACTTAATCCTTCTGTATATAAAACACATTCCAACATATCCATAAGTATCCAACGTCCAATAAGATGACATAAAAATAAAGGATTCACGAAGTGAAGACTCTTTTTGTCTTTATCAGCTCTCCCCCTAGGGGATCAAGGAGCAAAGCGACTTAAGCCTTCTGTATTCATATCTAATTTAGTTCTTGTTTAGTATTGGCTTTGCTTTGGCAATAAAAATAGACTTGTTAAAAGACACTTAAAACCATGACTAATAATACAGCCCAGTATAATCTAAAAACTTTATATTAAGCAATCTCACAATTGCCATTAATCTCATCAATCAATTTTACTATCATTGATGCCCGTTTTCCAAATACACCGATAATACCTTGGTCATCAAGGTCGGTGAAAGGTGATTCCATTAGCATTGATTTGTCAAATACGCCATTCTTGGTTATAAAAGCCATGATGTTATTGAGGAAGGTCATTTGGTCGGCGGTGAGTTGTCCATGTTGTAGAAAATCGGAAAAAGCTTCTTGTACTGCTTTTTGATCTAGGCCAGTGATGCTTCTTACAAAGGCTCCAAGAGGTTTTTCGCCATATTTAGCTACGAAGGTTTCTTTTGACTCAGCCACATCTTCTGTGAAGAGGATACGCTCTAGTTCGTCCAATTCCTTTTTGGTGATGGGAATGTTGTGTGATAGCTTATGTATTGTGATGTGTGTTTTATTCTGACGAATATAACTTTCTACACGATCTTTGTATGACTTTAAGTTTGAGTAGCCCTTAAGGATATCTTTCTCTACCACAACGTCAACATTAAGTGTATCAGCAAAGTGAGTATAAACAGGCTCTTGATTTTGAGTATCAAGGTATTTAATCAGATCTCTAAGTGATGATCTGACGTTTTCCATCGCTTTAATGGTGATGTTCTCCCAAAACTGCTCCTGATTAATCTCTTTGATGAGGGGTAAGGCGTTCTTTATTTGCGGTATGTTATCCTTTTTGCTTAATGCGGTGGCAATGCCTGCAATTTTATAAATCGTCTGTTGTGCATTGCCAGTGCCTGTCAAATGCATAATTTGCAAGTTCAATAGAAGAATGTCAAAACGACGCGCCAATTCATCGTCACCTTTTACAGGTTTCTGTAGGTGAGACAAGTGATCATCAATCTCTTGAATATCACTTTTCGATAAATTCTCCAAACGCTTTTTCTTTGCATATTCATCCACATATCGTAACTGTTTGCGTACCACAAAGCGTTCGCGATCTAGTCCCGCAATAATTTGATGAAGTTCATTGAGATACTGTGTTCTAATACTTAAGTCCTCATCAGTCTTTCCCCCAAATTCTTGAATTAATTGAGCCACACGCAACTTAGCTTCAAAGCACTGTTGTGTGATGGGTTTAGATGCATTGCCTTCAAAGCCATTGGGGTGCTCTTCAAAGAATTCAAAGTTTTCACAAAAGTCAAATATGACAAATTCCTTTTTATCACAACCTGGAGCAAAGAGATTAGGGCACAAACGTGTGCCACGGCCTATCATTTGCCAATACTTGGAAACACTCTTTACAGGTTTAAAGAAAACGAGATTGACTACTCTAGGCGCATCCACACCTGTATCCATCATATCTACAGAGACTGCTATCTGTGGTTCTTGTTCCTGGTATTCATCCACAAACTGCTCTAGCAAATCCTGAGCTTTTGTCTCGTAATTATCTATCACACGCAGAAACTTACCTGAATACTCAGGATAATTCTTATTAAATCGCTCTTCAATAAACACAGCGTGAGAGTGGTTTTTAGCAAAGATGATGGTTTTTCCCAATTTATCGCCTCCCTCTACTTTAATGCCTTTCTCCATTAAAAAGTGAAGCACTTTATCTACAGTATCTGTATTGAATAGCCATTTATTTAACGCAGAACTACCAATAGTATCTGGCGCCTCATCATTGCTCGGATCACCAAACTGCTCTTCATATTCCCGCTTTTCCTCATCTGACAAATCACTGTAAGCAATTCCTTCACGTTGAAACTTTAGCGGTACACTTATGGCTTTAGCTGGTACAAGATAACCTTCCTCAACAGCTTTATCTAGCTCATAAGCAAAAGTCGGGTCGTGCTCTTCGATACCGAATAATCCATAAGTATTATGATCGACATCAGCCTTTGGTGTAGCAGTAAGCCCCACCAACATAGCATCGAAGTACTCAAATATAGCTCTGTACTTTTGGTAAACAGAACGGTGTGCCTCATCTATAATGATAAGATCGAAATGCCCAATTCCATAAAAACGTTCATCTTCATTTTTGATGGCGTCTATCTTATTGAGAATTGTAGGATAGGTAGAAAAAACTAAGCGTGTACTGTTATCTTCTTTCTCTTGAGTAAGGTTTATAGATGAGAGTTCTGGTAATAGCTCATTAAAGGCTTTCTTTGCTTGACTGACCAGCGCATTTCTATCCGCTAAAAAGAGCACACGTTTTGCCCAATTACTTTTACTGAGCATATCTACTATAGAAGCTGCAGTACGCGTTTTTCCACTCCCAGTAGCCATTACCAACAAACTTGCTCTATTTGTATTGATCAGTTTTCCCGCTTTATTTGTAGCGCACATATTTTCGGCTACACGCTGTATGGCCTCTATCTGATAATCTCGATTTGTGATGTGAGGCAATACTTGGTATTGTCGTAAGTCTTTTCGGGTATTACGGCGATCGATGAGTAACTGCAGCTCATCTTGAGTATAGAATCCATCTATAGGCCTTTCATTACAAAAGGTATCATCCCACAAATGAGTATCAAATCCATTAGTGTAAAATATGATAGGACGCTGACCATACATCTTTTGCATGCAGTCAGCATACAGTTCCGCCTGGTGTTTGCCTACTCTGGCTTCTACGAGGGTCTTTTTAGCCTCAACAACGGCTAATGGTTTGCCATTGGCTCCCCACAACACATAATCCACATAACCTTTGCCCGAAGGGTTGGTGGATCGTGGCATTCCCACCACTTCAAATTCTAGGTCACGCCCCTCTTGCATATCACTCCATCCTGCATCTTGCAATAAAGCGTCGATGTAGTATTTACGGGTTTGTGCTTCAGAGAGCAGATGAGGGATGCTTGTTTCAGGTGTTTTAACCTTTTCGCGTTTCTCTCGGCGCTGAGTAGTAGCTTTTTGTTGTTGAGCTTGTTCTTGCTTATAGGTTTCTAAGTCTGCTTCTTTAGCTTCACGTTTTTCACGTTCTTCCTTTTCCTTTTGGCGTGCTATTTCTAGCTGGCGCTTAAGGATTTCTATCTCGCGTAGTGATTCTTTTTGCTGTTCCTCATCAGGGATGAGTTGTATATCGAAGGGAGGAATATTGGGTTCCTCTTCAGCATAATACACCGCAACAAAACTCAAAAAACTAAAAAGGCACTTTAGCGTAGCAAGACTTACATCTTGCTTAACAAGCTTACCGTGAGCTCCATTATTTCCATTTCTACGTATAAGTTCTATCTCTCTGAAGAGTGTAGGCCTTATGATTTCTTTAAAACACTGCTCATGGATCAAACGCCCTAAGCTAGTATCGTAAGGTAATTCTAAGTCCGCATCATTCTCGTAGAGCCAATTTACACCATTTTCTAACACGCTACGTGCTAATATCACACTGGCCTTTGGCGAGGTGAAGCATAGCTTTTCGCATTCTATCGCTTCACGGTAAAGGCGTGGGAAATTGCTTTGTAGAAATTGGAAATTACTTGGCATTGATCTTGTTTTTTTGGCTAAAAATAAACATTTAATAGTCCTTAACTATGATTAAGCTATTCACTATTGACGACTAATCTTCATCAGATATATTAATTTCTTCTGCTTCTAACTCTCTTATAAGATCAAGCATTTCATACATTACTGATTCTGATCCTTCATTCTCTGAATAACCTTCTACTTCATATTTGCGAATAAATGATTGGTAATGATCAATACCAAAGCCACTATCTTCTGAGATATAATCACTTATCTCAATCTTTCCAAATGTATAGGCTATATTGAAACTTCTATTCTCTTTTTCAAAAGAAACAAAGAAATCATTACCTGGCACATAAGGATAGAGTTCTAAATCTGCTTTAGCGTATTTGATCATTCGTTGTGATTCGAAGCCGAACTCTTTTTCTTCTAATATGTCAAGAACTTCAGCTATGAAATTGATAACATCAATATCTACATTTTGAAATTCTATTGGATCCATAACTTATATTTTTATTTATATGCCTACTAAAAGTAATCTTGAATTAATGAAGCTACATTACCTTAATTAGAAGGCAAGCCCCAATAAGCTTCTGACAAACATCCAGATGCCAACATTGTATCATAAATCCCTGCTAGTTCCACAACCAAACGGCTAGTTTCAACTCAAGGTTTGATAATAAAATAAAAAAACAGAGACAATCCACTCGTAATCGATCATCTCAGACAAATAGAGAGCTAAGCCTCCCCCTCCTTCTTGACAAACAAATCATTACACCCATTTTTCAAATCTCTTATAATTACAAATATGATAATTTATATTTTCAAAAAAGCTCAAAAACGAAAATATAAGAATCTATATTTTCAAAAAGTGTGAAAAATGAAAATATAAAAACTGTATTTTCAAAAATAGCGGAAAATGAAATTTTAGGATTTCGTAATTAAAAGTCGCTATTTTCTTCTAAAAACTCTTATTTGTATTCTACGCGATTGTTTTCTGACACTATGCAAAAGTCTCTTTAACAAAAGTATAAAAAACAGATTAGTTATTAACCTGAGTTCGATTTTAAATTCGGTCATAGTTTGAATTTTATTTGAGTAGAAATTTACTCAAATTCTAGAAGCAATAGCGGGCTATTGTGATTAAATTTGGGTGAATTTATGCCAAATAAAAGCAAACACATAGGAAAATTCACTTAAACTACATTTTTGCACTTATATTTTTTATAAATAGTCAGTTATTACTTTTAAATTACAAGCATAAATAGACTATTAACATATCTTTCTATGGCTAGAATTTAATGTCGAACTGAGGTTATTAGTATTCTTACTATTTATCTTTAATCTTTGTATCACTCCCACATATACCGTTCGTCGTATTCCATTTTATATTCATCAAGATGACGGATAAGTTCGGTTTTGTAATTTTCTTGAGTTTTATGGTGTCCTTCTTGTGTTTGAATGTAATGTCTCACCTTATCGACCTTTGATGGACTGACAGAAAATACCGCATAGCCATCTTGCCAATAGAAGAATTGATACGGTTCTCCTTTCGTTTTTATCCAGAAAGACGAACGTTTCTTGATTTCTTCGAGCAAGTCGCTTTGGCAAACTGTTCTATGCAATACCGCTAAAATATGCACATGATCACGATAACCTCCTACCTCCAAAGCGGTGCATTTCATTTCGCGACAAATACCACCGAGATAAGCAAACAATTCTGGTGCTATATGATCATCAATACTTCGCTTTCGGTACTTGGTGCTAAATACAATATGCAAATAAACCTTAGATAATGATTGTGGCATAAATCTTCGTTTTAAATGTTATCTATTTTGTTAAATTAAACAATGCACAATGCTGATGTATGACCTTTTCCAGCAATGCGCGTTGCACAATGCTGATGTATCACCTTTTCCAGCAATGTGCGTTGCACAATGCTGATGTATGACGCCCCTTTGGGGCTCTGAAACAACACAATAGCCCCAAAGGGGCGACTATACACCCGCACAGGGCAAAACCCTGTGCGATAATAATCCGATCTTAATTCAACTCCCCACGAAAAGCCCGCTGCAACAAACTACCAAATAAATCCTCTGCCTGAGCTAAACTCTTTTCTGCTTGTGCTTTTTGCTGTTCTATGGCTTCTATGCGTTGGGCAAATTGGGTTTGGAGTTGATTTGGAGGAATAAAAACTTCATAAGATTTAATATCTGTAAAGTTCAACCCTGCCTTTACTCCACCTTTATCTAACTTTTTAAAAGATAACTGTCCTCCATTAGAAGCTATATATGCACTTACAAAACGAGGAACATATTCTTCTTCTAGTCTAAGTATTGCCAAATGCTGACTAATATATGCTTTGGGAAATGATTCTGGAATCACTGCGGTTCTCCCTAAATCGGCTGTTATTGAAAGCACGATGTCACCTGATTGAACTTTGGTTCTTTTTGACTCTGCTGAATTTGGAGCATTTATATATGTTAACTCTTTAATTGTAAGCTTATCATAACCAATATTTTGAATGCGAAGAAAAACATCACCAACTTCACTATAATATTTTGCCCAGCCCCTAGAGCCACTTGTTAGAAAAACAAGCATTTCATCTAAGCTTTTCTTCTCCCACCCCATAGGATTACTAACAGGATCACCAAACATCTCCAAAAATAAGCTCTGCGCTAGTTCATCATATTTGCTGATAAGCGCTTTGGTCTTTTGGCGATAGACATCCGCGGCATCTAAGATAGCGGCTATACGCTTTTGCTCGGTTAGTGATGGTAGGGGGATTTTTGCATTCTTCAAATACTTATAATGCCTATTGTATCCAGTATTAGGAATCGCTAGGCTATAAAAGAAATAATACAAATATTTCGTATCGCAACTATCATTTTTAGGTTTTAAAACTTTTGTTCCATCAGCACCCATTATAAAGGGAAAATCAATGAATTTAAAAGCTCTTGTATGATCTCCAAATATAATATACGGAGGTTTAGACTTAACTTTTAAGTTTACATCATTACTATAGCCTGCAATTAACCTCTGCCCTTGATCAATAATTGCTATTTCTCCGTCTTTAAGATAATCAGACTTAGCTAATTTTTTATTTCCACTTGAACAATCAGAAACAACAGCCTCATAATTATAGACTTTCCAAGTTTCTGGAATTCTATTAAGATCTTCAATATTTTGAATTAAGCTTGTTTCCATCATCCCACCATCTCCTTAAGTAAAGCCAAAACACTTTGACGTTCCTTATCTAATTGTTCTATTTCTGAAATAATATCCGCAGGAGCATCGTACTTCACCTCTTCATAGACTATTTCCTTATAGCGATTGATAGACAAATCCCAGTCGTTATCTTTTATTTCCTGAAAAGGAACTAGGAAACTTTGTTCGGTACGAGCGCGCTTGGCTTCGTCATAGTTGCTATACTTAGGAGCCGATTCTGCAGCTATTGAAGTATTCGCCTCAGCGGACTCTTCGTTAGTATTGGGTGCAGATAGCGAACGGAAGCGTGCAATAATATCTGGGATATTGTTATCCTTTATTTCGCTACGTTTATCGTCTAGGCTATAGCCGTCGGCTTTCATATCATAGAACCATACATTATCAGTACCACCCGTAGTGGTTTTGGTAAAAAATAGTACGGCAGTACTTACTCCAGCGTAAGGTTTGAACACCCCACTAGGCATAGAAATTACCGCTTCGAGTTTATGGTTTTCGATGATCTCTTGACGAATTTGTTTGTGTGCATTAGAACTACCGAAAAGCACCCCATCGGGCACAATCACCGCACAGCGTCCACCTATCTTCATCATCCTCAGCATTAGGCCCAGGAAAAGAAGTTCTGTTTTCTTTGATTTTACGGTTTTCAGGATGGAGCCTTCTACGCTATCGTAGTCCAAGCTTCCCTTAAATGGGGGGTTGGCTAATATCAGCGAATAACGATCGCGCAGATAACCAGCACTTTCGCTGAGGGAATCATTCTTAACCAAATTGGGTTGTTCTATGCCATGCAACTGTAAATTCATAGCACCTATGCGCAGCATGGTTTCGTCCAACTCTACACCACTGAACATTTCTTGGTTGAAGTGTTCACGGAAGTCGCGCTCTAGAAACCAGTCAGCATGATTCTCTCTATAATATTCACCAGCAGCTACCAGGAATCCAGCTGTGCCCGCTGAGGGGTCACAAATGGTGTCGTCCTTCTTTGGTTGCGCCATCTCCACCATCATCTTAATAATGTGACGTGGCGTGCGAAATTGCCCCATAGCTCCTGCTGAGGCTATCTTGGAAAGCATATATTCGTAAAGATCACCTTTGGTGTCGCGATCTTTCATGTCGATGCCATCGATGAGCTGCACCACTTGGTCGAGCAATCGTGGTGTGGCAATCATAAAGACGGCCTTGCTCATAAACTCAGCAAATACACCACCTGATTTGCCCACCTGTTTCATATGGTCTATAACGCTCATATCATTCACCATTGGTTTGGTGAAGAGATCAAACATGGGTTCAGGGTCTATATTCTTAAACGAGCTCCAGCGTAGTTCTTTCTCATCAGCGCTAAAGATGACCTCTTTTAGCGGTAAGCCTAAGACTTGTGCATTGGCTTCAGCAGCCAGTTGTTGCTCATCCATACGACGGATAAAAAGCAAGTAAGTAAACTGCTCTATTACAGCTAGGGGATTAGATATTCCGCCCGTCCAAAATGCATTCCACACACGATCTACTTGTGATTTTAATTCTCCTGTTATCATTATTTCTTTTGGTATGTAGTCTTAAAAGATCAAAAGTAACAATAATAAGATAAAAACTTTAGGACGAGTCTAAATGTTTAGAGTAATTATACCTCCAAAAAAAACACAAGAATTTCAGACTTCTTTAAAGATTTATTTGTTCACCCATTATTTACCCATAAAGAAAAAGCACCCATCCCAAAAAGAGATAAGTGCTTTATTTTCAATAGTCGGGATGACAGGATTTGAACATGCGACCCCTCGCCCCCCAGACGAGTACTCTAACCGAGCTGAGCTACATCCCGAAAAATTGAACTGTTATAAACAGTCGTACAAAAATAAATAAAAAATAGAAAATAATACTATCACACACCATCAAAAAACACATTAACAAAAGCAATAATACCATCCATGATAACGGGGTAAGATAAAAACACGGAAAAAATAAATACAACAAGAAATATGTTTCGCCAACGTCGTGGTATTAAACATTGAAAGTTAGAAAAGAAATAAGCCGATGGTACAAAAAGTAACATCATTCCAAAATGCAAAGGGATAAAACCTATTATAATCATAAGCGCTACATACAATATGATAATAACATTAATTTGATTATAATTACGAATAATAGATTTGCTTGACAAAACGTGAGTAAAAGTGAAAAATAAGCTGATAAACAACAACAAGATAAAAAACACACTATTAGCTAACAAAGACCATGACCATGACATGGAAACAAAAACACTTTCATGCATCTTGAGCTGTTGTAATAAATAAACAACGGAATACTCTGCCACATCATTATAAAACACATAAATAGTAGCATCAACAATAAAAAAAGGAATAATAAAACCTAGAAGTGAAGCTAAAAAACTCTTAAGATGCGCCTGCCCCACGAATACTCTACCAAACCAAAATAGAGGTAATAGATAAACTAAGTGCGGTGTAAAATAACACCCCAGGGCTAAAAAAAAAGAAAGATTAAAACAATCAACTGTCGTTTTTTTGATACCAAGCCCCCTTGTGCCTTTAAAAAAGAAATACAAACTAACCACAAAGAAAAACAAACCTACATATTCAGCTGAAAAGCTAAAAAAAGAATAAAAACTCATCTGAAGTGCAAAAATCAAGACGACCCAAAGTGAAAAATTAGTCCGTTTAGCAAAACACTCGCTATTGACTAATATTAAGAGCCCAATGACCACACTCATCAAGGCAGCAAAAACACCACTCCATAAGGTAGCAGAGTCAAATAGACGTATTATAGAGGCATCATATTCGTTACTATACACCTGACCACTATAATACAATACCACTTTTAAAACTAAAACAAAAAAGAATATCAATATCGCAGAATAATTGTATTCTAATACTCGATTTAACATAAGGAGTGTAGATTAATTAATGTCGTAGTTTCCCAGACAAATATAAATTTCTGTATTGGCATCTCATTTTATTCAAAAAGCATTATAAATCAAAACACTAGAAACAAATCCAAACAATTTAAAACTATAAAAACCATTTAATAAAAGTGCTACTTTACAGTCTAGTTGCTTTTTCTTATTTTTTATTAATAAAAAACGCCGGAATAAATCCAGCGTTAAATATAAGATATTTCAATTGTTTTCCTTTATTTATTGAATAAGAATCTCAACACGTGCGATATATTTATCAACATCGTTAGCCTCCATACTCTTAGGATAATTGCTTTTAATTTCGCTATAACAATCTAATGCTTTAGCATAATCTCCTTTTGCCTCTAAGGCTATAGCACATTTCTTAAGGTAAGTTGGTGCCAAGAAAGCATTCTCAAACGACGCTGCCTTTTTAAAATTACTTATGGCTTTATCTAAGTTGTTCAATTCAACATAACAATCACCCATAGCACCAAATTTTATAGATGGCATCATAACACCTTCGGCATCAAATTTATTAAGATTTTTAATTGCAGAATCAAAATCTCCCATATTAAAATATGAAATACCTGCATAATACTTAGCTAAATTACCTGAAGTGGTAGAACCATATTGATCGATAATATATTCAAAACCCATGAAGTTACCGTCACCTTCTACCGCTAAACGGAAAGAATCTTTTTGAAATAAAACCTCACCAGTAAATAGCTGAGACTGAGCTTCACCTTCCTTAGGATCTACTACAAAACGGCTATAAGCCATAGCCCCTAAAATAACAACAATAACACCAAGTACAACGTTGGTAATCATTTTCTGATTTTTCTCAATAAATCTCTCAGAGTTTGACAATACGTGCTCAATACTTTCTAACTGCTCACCTTCGTGATGTCCATTCTTTTCTGGCATAGTTATAGTTTAAAATATATTTATTCTATTATTAAAGTAATACTTTCTTATTTATTAAGCCTAAAAACACGATTTGAAAAAGACGTTTTCTTATCAAGAAATAAGAAATCACCCTCCATCTTTAATTTTCAGCGTCTGCAAAAATAGATATTTTTTTTATATGTCAGACAAGATTTTGTTAACTTTCAGCATTTCAGATAAACATATCGGACTAAAAGAAAAACACTTTACTTATTTAACGTGTTAATAACTTGATAACCAATCAAGCAATCATAACGCTCCCCAAGTGGTCGATGATAAAAGAAAATCAAATAATCGTTCTCTGTTTGGTAAGCATCTAACTCTACCGGCGCATTAAGCACAGCTTTAGTTCTATTATCTACCACATAATACCTGTAATTGTAATATCCTTGCTTTACTAATACGGAACCTTCATACCTTTTTTTATCGTTATTGTAACGCATACGGTGAGCTTCATCCAACATATTATAAGAAAAAGCACCTCCTACAAAAATCCTAGCATCAAGCAAAGGAGGATACATCTCTAAAGCAAAATGAACCATAACATAATCGGCTTCTGTTGCCATCTCGTCGTCATCCGATTCTTGCCTACGAATCAGGAATTTACCATTAATATCATTATCAAAATTATAAACAAGATAAGAACGACACTTATCAACACGTAAGTTAGCGTGATAAAAAGGGGAGAAAAAAGAAACATCTTGAATTCCTTTTCCTGCAAAACGCAACGAAGAGGTTTCAAACAGATGATATTCATCACCACCAAGAAAAGCAAAACAAGGCTGTTGTTCATAAACCAAACGATCAGCATAAATATAAGTAGGTGTTGAATTCATGACCTGATGCAGAGATGAGTTGTTCTGCTTCACCACCACTTGGGTTTCGATGATAGGCTGCGATATGGCATAATTAGAATGATCAACCTTAAAATTAAGTTGTTGCATCTTTTTAGAATTTCCCGCAACAGAAAGCCCTCCCACACTACCAACAATGTCCACACGCTGATCAACAATAGAAAAACAAGCAGTAGCTAATGTATCTTGCTCGTCTTCATCATAAAAAACCACGGTATAATTTCCTGATAACTTTAAAACCACATCATCATTAGGCAATTGCAATTGGTAATTGACATAATTAACAGTAGTGGACTGAGAAAAGGCATAATCCTCTACATAGTTACTCTGAAAGCCATCAAGATATTCATTAGGAGACAAATCGGAAGGAGTCCAGTCAGCATTACAATGAAACACCGAGTAAGTCACCTGATGCATATTTACATCAAGGATGTCAAAACTCATCTGTATGGCTTCACTCGCATTATTGGCATAAATCACAGGATAAGAATTAGCCCATCCAGAACGATAGACTTGCAAAGCATTCACCTTAGCCTGATAAGGACGTGTGCTATATTGTGCATTTATTGCAAAACAAGAAAACAACCCGATGACTGAAAGTAAAATATATTTGATATTATTCATAAAAAGCAATCTTATCAGTACTAACTACAAAAGAACAATAAAATTGCATAATAAAAACAGAAAACCACGACGAACTTCTACCTCTATTTTATTTATGAAAAAAGGTCACAACAAATACCCCTGCTGCAAACTGAGAGGGGTATCTAGTTATAAATCTTTTATTATTAACCATAAGCTAAGCGAAACACCCCACAATGAGAGATTAAATCCACTCTTGCGACATCACCTCACCCCGAATAGAAATCATAATTTGCTTAATTGGGACTTTTCGTTTGGCCTGAGCCACCGCTTGAGTAGCTAACCTAGTTAAGCCACCACAACAAGGCACTTCCATCACCATCAACGTTAGGGTATTTATTTCAGCCTCATCAATCAGGCGCACTAATTTATCAAAATAACTATCCAATCCTGAATCTAACTTAGGACAAGCGATAGCCAATGTCTTACCTTCTAAAAAGTCCTCATGAAAACCGCCCATAGCAAAAGCAGTACAATCAGCAGCAAGCAGCAGATCGCTCTGCTTAAAATAAGCGGCATTGGGGTTAATCAAATGCATCTGCACTGGCCAATGCTGTAATGCCGAAGGACGCGGACTTCCTGCAGCAGGTGCCATACCCATCCCCGCAACAAATGAAGGTTTAAAACTTTGTGATTGAGAGCTAGGACAAGAAACGGGCACCACAGGAGCTTTCTCCTTAGTATGCAAAGCATTAAACACCTCTTCAACATTTATAGATGGATCCTTAGCCGCCTGGAGAACACTAATACCTTCCTTAACATATGCTTTCTCGTCATGTTCTTTAAGGTGTTTTAAGTGTGCTATTACAGTGGCTTGCCCTTTGTCAATCATTTGTAACATGACCGCTGTTTCGTCATAAGCTTCAGCTTCTCGATGTTCTACAGTAATAGCACCCTGAGGACAGTGTCCAATGCAAGCACCCAAACCATCACACATCAAATCGCTCACCAAACGGGCTTTCCCTTCAATAATTTGCAAAGCACCTTCATGGCAATTAGGAATACATAAGGCACAGCCATTACATAAATCCTCATCTATTTTAATAATATCGCGTTTCATAAGTATCTCCTTTATTACTAATTAATATCTTTTCTGAGTGCAAATAAAAACTATATATTTGTATCTGTTTGTAATAACTATGACAAAACAACAATTTCATCAAGATGTACGAAACTTTAGAACATACCGCTCTTTTTAAAGAAATAGATAGTTCGGATATAGAACTGTATCTCAATAATGTTGATTTTAAAATAAAATCTTATAAAAAAGACGACATCATTGGTCTTACCGGCACCCAATTAAAAGGGATACACATCCTACTTAACGGCAGTGTACGAGGTGAAATGTTAGATTACTCTGGCAAAACAATCACCATAGAAAATATTATAAGCCCTAATTTGATAGCGCCAGCTTTCCTTTTTGGAAAAAAAGCTGCATTACCAGTCGATGTTATAGTAAACAAGAATACCACAATTTTATTCTTAAGTAAAAATAATTTCATCACCTTAATGCAAAACAACAGTCAGATTCTATCTAATTTCTTAGATATCGTATCAGGCCGAACGCAATTTCTAGCCGAAAAAATCAATTTCTTGTCTTTTAAAACAATTCGTGAAAAATACCTTTATTTCATCATCGGACATCACAAAAAAACGGGGCTTAAGAAGTTTAGCTTGAATCAAACTCAATCTCAGTTATCCGAATTATTTGGCGTTAGTCGCCCAGCTCTTGCAAAAGTGATAGCAGAACTTAATAACGAAGGCATCATAAAAAGCAAAGGCAAAAATATAGAATTGCTCAACCCTTCTCCAAGTTAACCTATAAAGCCTGATAAAAAAAACAAGCTAATTATTCAACAATTCCAGTTCTGTAAAATCAAATTCTCTAAAGAATAAAAATATATTTTAGAAATAGCGAAGTAAATTAGATTCTAAAATGACAAGCTTATCCTGTTTTTTTTAACAATTATCGCTAAAAAACCCATTATTGTTAATATAAGCAAAATAAAAACAACGCTTTTTTCAATAACGTTATATTGGTCTTAAAATATTTTTTACTTTTGCACAAATCTAAACAACAAATTTCATTTAGTATAAAAAAATAGACGATGAGAAAAGCATTATCATTGGTACTTTGGGCGATAATTATCGTTCTTGCCTATTTTGTAGTAGATAGTCCATTAGAACAAGTCAGGTTTAAAAAAGAACTTAAGGTACGTGAAGATGCCATTGTTCAGAATCTAATAGACATTCGTACGGCACAAGTAAAATACAAAGAAAAGTATGACAACTACACTGGCGGATTTGACACGTTAATCAACTTCGTAAAAAACGACTCTCTTCCCAATGTATTGAAAGAAGGTTATCTTACTGACTCGATGATCGAAGCGGGAATGACCGAAGAAAAAGCGATTAAACTAGGCATCATTATTCGTGATACTTCTTATGTCCCTGTTTTGACATTTGTTTTTGGTGAAAATTACGATGCAGATGCCATGGAAATAGTTCCTATGACTAATGGTGTAAAATTCGAAATGGGAGCAACTATTGTTCATACTGGTTCTAATGTGCCAATTAAAGTATTTGAAGCAAAAGTTCCTTACGAAGCATATATGGAAGGTCTTGATCCTCAAGAGATCGCAAACAAAAAAGCGCTTGCTTTAAAATATGAAAAATATCCAGGACTAAAAGTGGGGTCGTTAGCTGAAGCTAACAACAACGCAGGAAACTGGGAGTAATCTTGTCGTCGATGTTACATCTTGACGACGATACTGCAAAGCATAGTATTCTATCCATCCGGCTAGCACCGGATGGATTTTCATTTTTTCTTCTTAATGAAAAGAATAATAATGTGCTTTTTTTTAAAAATCATCCCATACCTTTTCATCAAGACACGGTAGCTAAGGCTTTAAAGGAATTAAGGAAAGATGAACTTTTCAGCTTCCCTTTTAAAGAAGTGATGGTACTCTTTGACTTTCCCGATGTCACCATAATACCATCTGCCCTTTACGATGAAGAGCAAAAAGAAAAAGCCTTTGTTTACAATAATGACTTAGCTCCTCGCGAATATGTTATTGACAATCATTGTGCAGCTTATGGAGTAGAGGTTCTCTTTGCCATACCCAAAGCTCTTTACGACTTCTTTAGTAAACAATTCTCCCACTTTCGTATTATACACAAAATAACATTATTACTCAATCAAGCAAACGAAGAAAAAACAAAAGCACAAGAACAGCTTTATATCTCTTTCAGTGAAGAACACTTTACGGCACTAGGTTTTAGAAATAACTGCCTTATTTTTCATAACGTATTCACGTTGAATATGGAAGAAGATCTAATTTACTATCTCTTATTGGTCTTTCAAGAATTAGATTTCGATCAATATAACGCACGAGTACTTATAGATGGCACGATCAAAAAAGACCATCCTTTCATCTCTGTGATACAAGAATATATAAAACATATAGACTTTGCCGTTTTAAACAATAATTTTAAATATCCAGAGTCTATGTCGTCTCAACCAGAACATTTTTACTCAGCATTATCTGATCTTCCACTATGCGCATTATAAAAGGAAAATACACCACACGGAAGATGCCTAACGCCAAAGGCTTTACTGCTCGTCCAACTACAGACTTTGCCAAAGAAAGTCTATTCAATATTCTATTTAATTATTTTGATTTTGAAGAAAAAGACGTATTAGATCTTTTCTCCGGAACAGGGGGTATTGCCTATGAATTTGCTTCTCGCGGCTGCAAAAAAGTCATCTGCATAGAAAAAGAACCTAGGCACTATAGATACATTAAACAAATCATTGAAAAGCTCAACATCAAAGAGATAACACCTCTCCGACTAGATGTTTTCAAATATATAGAAGAAAGCCGTCAGCAATTTAATATTATATTTGCTGATCCTCCATACGCACTCGAAAATTTAAAAGAAATACCTGATTTAATATTAAGCAAAGACCTGCTTAAGGAGAGAGGTATGTTTGTTCTTGAACATCCTAAAACCATCCAATTTAACGATCATCCTCGTTTCATGCTTCACCGCAATTACGGCAGTGTCAATTTCTCATTCTTCGAGTAAGACTCAAAAAAACACATCTTAATACTCCGAATGAATTTAAAAAGATGTGTGAGTCCTCTATTTTTAATTTATTTCACGAGTAAGCACAACAGCTAACACGAGACATTAAAGAGCTTTCAACACAAACTCTTTTTAGAAGAATAGAGTGCTGATATAAAGATAAATAAACAAACCAAGAATATCGTTAATTGTCGTGATAAATGGTCCAGTAGCTAAGGCAGGATCTATCTTGAAACGATTTAAAACCAAAGGTATCGTTGTCCCAAATATGGCAGCAAAAATAACAATAGTAAATAAAGCAATAGAAACAGTAAACGTTACAGCCATATTGTCTAACCATATCGCATTAACACCAAAAATAACAAGTCCTAAAATAGATGCATTGACAAGCGCAACAGAGAATTCTTTAAGTACTTTCTTAAAAGAACCATCAAGAAGCTGATTGTTAGATGCTATCCCTTGTACCACAATAGCTGAGGATTGTATTCCTACATTCCCACCCATAGCGGCAATAAGAGGTATAAAAGCAGCCAAGATAGGATGACTAGCCAAATTACCTTCAAACAATCCAAGCACACGAGCTGCAAGCACACCGCCACAGAGACCAATAAGCAACCAAGGCAAACGAGCTCTAGTCAGTTTCATCACACTATCTGTAGCCTCTACGTCATCGGTAATACCTGAAGCTAATTGATAATCTTTATCAGCCTCTTCACGAATAACATCCACCACATCATCGACCGTAATACGACCAATCAAACGACCAATACTATCCACAACAGGCACGGCTATTAAATCATATTTTTCTATGACTTGCACCACTTCTTCATTATCCATATCAGGTGGAACAGTAATCAAATCCGTCACCATAATATGCTTTACTTTAGATACTGAAGGCGAAATAATCAATCGCCTAAGGGGCAATACACCTTTTAAAATATGTGCATCGTCCACTACATACACGTAGTAAATTTCTTTAATGGCTTTACTCTGTCTTCTGACTTCTTCAAGGCAAGTAGGCATACTCCATTCGGCATTAACGGAGATATACTCCTTCCCCATCATACCACCAGCAGTGTCCTCTTCATAATGCAGAAGATCAATAATATCTCCAGCTCGTTGTAAGTCATCAATATGAGAAAGAACCTCTTCTTGTCGATCTTCCTCTAATTCACCAATAATATCAGCCGCATCATCCGACTCCATACTAAAGATGAACTGCCTAGCGATCAACTCACTAGGTAATATTTTTAAAAGTTTTTTACGATCATCTTCATCCAGTTCTACAAGAACATCCGAAGCTTTTTCGCTATCTAACAAAAGATACAAAAACTTAGCCTCATCTAATGAAATACTATCATAAAGATAGGCAATATCAGAAGCATGTAAAGATTCTAACATTTGAAGAGCTTTCTCCGCATCTTCAAGTAATATCACCTCTTTTAACTCCTCTATATACTCTTTTGTCAGTTCAAGCATAGTCTTGCTATTTTCTGATTAATCACATGCTACTATTCTGTTAACAATTTTGTCAATGCCACAAAATCATCCACACTCAATCGCTCCGGGCGTAAATTAAACACCTCTTTCTCACTTATTTCTGCTCGTTCAGCTATTTCTTGTTTCAATGAATTTCTTAAGGTCTTACGCCTATGATTAAAAGCCATCTTAACAATTCTAAAAAAAGCCACATCGTCACAATCAATGGATACCTTATCATTGCGTTTAAGACGAATAACAGCAGACTTCACCTTGGGGGGTGGGTCAAAAACATGTTCATGAACAGTAAACAAATACTCGATGTCATAATAAGCTTGCAAAAACACACTAAGAATGCCATAGGTCTTAGATCCTGGAGGCTCTGCAATGCGCTGAGCCACTTCTTTCTGAATCATACACACGACCTCGTCAACTTGATCTTTATAAGTTAACACTTTAAAAAAGATCTGGCTTGAAATATTATAAGGAAAATTACCTATAATAGAGAATTTATCCTTAAAATGGTCTCTCAAATCCATCTTAAGGACATCACCTTCAAGTAAATGTTCTTTTAACTGAGGATAGTTCTCTTGCAGATAAACAATAGATTCAGTATCCACCTCAACAGCATAAAATTCGGGTCTATCAATGAGATATTTAGTCAAGACACCCGTACCAGGACCAATCTCAAGAATAGGAAGATCAGTTGAAATTAAAGCCCCCACAATACGCGATGCTACATTTTCATCACGTAAAAAGTGTTGACCTAAATATTTTTTTGCTTTTACCATAATCTCCTTCATTGCTCCACAAGGAAGCTTTCTAATATAATAATTACAGAACCGACGCCACACTCCCCCCTACATGAAGGATAAAAAAAGACCTATTTATGACGTCCTGCTAATTCTTTAGCTAAATCTTCGATACGGAAACCTTTAGATGTCAATAAAACGATAAGATGATAAAGCAAATCAGCACCTTCATAAATGAAGTTTTCATCATCATTAGCCATTGCACCAATAACAGTCTCAACGGCTTCTTCGCCCACCTTTTGAGTCATTGCACGCACACCTTTATTAAATAACGAAGTGGTATAGCTCCCCTCAGGCATCTCTTCCTTTCGTTTATCAATAAAATCCTGTAACACAGTCAAAAACTCAACACCTTGAATATTATCTTCGGCCCAACAAGTATCAGTACCTAAATGACATACAGGTCCTGCAGGATTCACTTTTACCAATAAAGTATCATTATCACAATCCACTTTAATATCTACTAATTCAAGAAAATTACCACTTTCTTCACCTTTAGTCCACAAGCGCTGTTTACCACGGCTAAAAAAAGTGACTTTTCCAAGCTCGTAAGTCTTAGCTAAAGACTCTTCACTCATATAACCTAACATGAGTACTTTCAAGGTTTTATTATCCTGTATAATCGCAGGAACTAAACCATCTCCTTTTTTAAAATCTATTTGCATTATAATATTATATTAAATTATTATTTATTTCAGCTCAAAACCTTGCAAATGTACGGTTTTAAGATGAAACGAACTTGATTTTTATGAAGCATATATATCACGCGATTATAGGTTTTTATAAAATGGGAAGAAATAAAGCACTTATAAAAAAACAATAGACTCTTAAACGTTTCATTTCCTATCAATTAAAAAACACATCAAAGCATAAAAAATAAAACACAAAATACGAAAGACTTCATTACAAATATTAGTGTCTATAAACTAGAAATAAGAACACATAAAAAAATCATTTTAATAGACAGCAAAAATAAAAATTAGCCTAACAATGTCCGTGTTTTTGCTACTTTTGTATATTACAATTAATAATTATGATACAACACTACTCACAAATCTATTTCATAGGCATAGGAGGCATAGGTATGAGTGCTTTGGCACGTTATTTTAAGGCCAAAGGTGCAACGGTTAGTGGTTATGATCGTAACACATCACCCCTAACAAAAGCATTAGAAAGCGAAGGCATTTCAATTAGTTATACCGACTGTATCGATCAGATTTCAGACAATTGTAAAGATCCCTCACAGTGTTTGGTAATTTTCACCCCTGCAATACCTCAAGACTCTTTAATACTCAACTGGTTCAAAGACCACCAATTCACACTAAAGAAAAGATCAGAAATATTAGGACTACTGACCCAAACACAACAAAGCATTTGCGTAAGCGGCACCCATGGCAAAACGACTATATCGACCATGATCAGCCATCTACTCTACCAATCTCACATAGGTTGTAACGCTTTTTTAGGGGGTATTTCACAAAATTACAAAAGCAATTTACTTTTGGATCCCAAAAGCAACAAGGTAGTCATAGAAGCCGATGAATATGATCGCTCATTTTTACAGCTATATCCACATACAGCAACAATTTCTGCCACAGATGCTGATCATCTAGACATTTATGGTACACACGAAAAATTAATAGAAGCTTTTCAAGATTTCACACATCAGATAAAGGATGATGGCATCTTAATTTATAAAACAGGAATAAATTTTACGCCTAAAGCAAATCCTACGGTTAAAACCTATAGATATAACATCAACGAAGGTGATTTTCATGCCAAGAATCTTTCATTAATAGAGGGACTCTATCACTTTGATTTTGTAACACCCGAAAAAACAATAAAAGATTTTACTTTAGGGATACCAGGAAAAGTAAATGTAGAAAATGCCATTGTAGCCCTTAGCGCAGCATACCTGCACGGCGTTAGCGACAAAGAATTACGTGAAGGATTAAAAAGCTTCAAAGGCATCAATCGTCGTTTTCATTATCACGTTAACACACCCAACTTATCCTATATCGATGATTATGCTCATCATCCCGAGGAATTAAAAGCAACAATTTTATCAGTTCGAGAAATATATCCGAATAAAAAAATAACAGGGATTTTTCAGCCACATCTCTATTCACGCACACAAGATTTTTCGTCCGAATTTGCGAAAGCATTAAGTCTTTTAGATGAATTATGGATTATGGACATCTATCCCGCACGCGAAGAAGCAATTGAAGGCGTCACTTCGGATCTGATATTAAAGGAAGTAAGCTGTCCTACATTGTTAGTAAATTGTGAAGAAATAAAAAAATTAGTCCAAGACGCTCCACTTGAAGTTTTACTAACTTTGGGTGCTGGAAATATAGACCGCTTAGTTCCGATAATCAGCGCACTACTCATTAATAGAATTAAGTAATAACACGTGAAAGGTTTAAAATATATAATAGGCTATTCTTTAATCGGGACTTACATCATAACGATGATGAGCTTCGTTAATGTGGCCTATAATAAAGCATATTGTACAGCCGTTGATATCGTTATTAATGATAGCATTAGTACACGTTTTGTACAAACTAATGACATACGTAACATCCTAAAAGAAAATGATTTTAAACTACTTACCAAATTACCTTCTGAAATAAATCTCGACTCATTAGAGCGACTTGTCAATCACCATTCGTCTATTAAAGATTGTGAATGTTATTTTTTGAGTAATGGTACTATAAGAATCAAAGTAAATCAACGACACCCTATCGCTCGAGTACTGACAGACAAAGACAATTTCTATCTCGACGAAGATGGTCGCGAAATGCCACCATCTCGTTTTTATACTGCTCATGTACCCATCATTAACGGTTACATAGAAAAAGAACATCTACCTGATTTATTCCTCATTGCTACGACTTTACAAAAAGATCCATTTTGGACCGCCCAAATAGAACAAATCATCGTCTTAAAAAATGGAGAATACGCCTTAATACCTAGGGCTGGACGCAATATTATTGAGTTAGGTGATGCCACAAATCTCGACACTAAATTACAAAGCTTAAAAGCTTTATACCTGCAAATTTTTAATAACAACTCTTGGAATAAGTACAAAAAGATTAGTTTGAAATTTGATGGACAAATAGTTTGCACAAAAAAATAAAGAATAAGAGACCCAAAAGCAGAAGACGATGAATTATAGCAATTTTACAGCAGCATTAGATATCGGCAGCGCTAAAATCACCCTAACATTAGGAACAAGAACGACAAAGGGCGATATTAACATTATTGATACCGAATCATCTCCCACTTCGTATGTTAAATACGGCAAAATCATCAATGAAGCGGCCGTAGCTAAAGAGATACAATCTCTTGTACTAAAGATTCAACAGCGCCAAAAAGCGACCATTGAAAAAGTATATATATCTACGTCAGGAACCATGCTTTTCAGTGAAAGAATAAGCATCAATAAAGCGCTGGGTGAGGGCTCAATAGTTACTGAAGAGGTCATTAAAAGTCTCAACGATAATGAAGAACTAAAACAGGTGCCAAACAAAGACGAACAAGTCTATTGTAAACCTACTTGTTACCGTATTGATGGAGAAAAAGCGCCAGCCCCTGAAGGTATGGCCTGTCAGCGTATTGAAGCCGACTACCTGACTATTACGGGAAACGAAGAAAGTCTTGATCGCATCGTAAGCACTTTAAATCAGGCTGAAATAAATATAGCGGAACTGTTTCTCTCGCCACAAGCAGTAGCGGAATCAACACTCACACCAGAAGAAAAACACAACGGAGCTGCAGCTGTAAAAATAGGCTATGGAACCTCTAAATTAGCTGTTTATAAAGATAGCATCTTACAATATGCCGTCTGCATTCCTTTAGGCACGAAACTAATTATTGAAGACTTAAGCAGGACTTTAAACATATCGTATTCATTAGCCGAGGAACTATATATGGATCACCAATTTGGAGCTGTATGTGCGAGCCTCGTTGAAGATGCGGAAATGGAATTAACGACTAAAAATGACATCAAAAAAATATTTCCAACCCGCTATATTGTAGAGATTATTGAAGCACGTTTAGAAGAAATTCTTCTCAACATAAAATATCAATTAGAAAAATCTGGTTTTATGTACCTGCTAAGTGAAGGATTAGTGCTCTCTGGTAATGTAACAAGCATAAAAAATCTCTCTTATTTTGTCACTTTAAAAACGAACCTCAACTCTAGGATTGCAGAAATTCGAAACTGTGTGTCGAACCAAACCGATACAAAATTCACGGCCAACGATGCTGAGATATGCGGATTATTACTGTTAGGCCAAAATAATTGTAAAAAAGAAGAAAAAGTAGAAAAAACAGAAGAAGAAGAAACACCTAAAAAAGAGAATAAAACGAAAGAAAAGAAAAACTTATTTAGAGGTATGCGTTCTATATTTGAAGAACTGTTTGAAGAAGAAGATACAAGCCTAGAATAAATACATAATGTCATAGATTATGAGCGAATTATTAGATTTTGCTGAACAACACCATTCAGCATCCATTATAAAAGTGATCGGCGTAGGCGGTGGCGGAGGCAATGCCGTTAATCATATGTATAAAGAAGGCATTAAAGATGTTGATTTTGCCATTTGTAACACTGATTATCAGGCCCTCGACAATTCTGAAGTCCCTATAAAAGTACAATTAGGAGCTAGCTTAACAGAAGGCTTAGGTGCTGGAAGCAAACCAGAAAGAGGTCGAGAAGCCGCTATCGAAAGCTTAAATGAAATAGAAGAACTCCTAACAAAACATACTAAAATGGTGTTTATCACCGCTGGTATGGGAGGAGGCACAGGTACAGGAGCAGCTCCTATCATTGCTCAATGTGCTCGCGAACGCGACATCCTGACTATAGGAATAGTTACGATACCTTTCAAATTTGAAGGACCACATCGCATCAAACAAGCCATTGCAGGCCTCGAAGAAATGCAAAAAACAGTGGATGCCCTTTTGGTTATTAAAAATGACCGATTAAAAGAAATGTATGGCGACTTAGGGGTAAGCAATGCTTTTGCACATGCTGACGACATCTTAGCCATTGCGGCAAAAGGCATCGCCGAAATCATAACTACACATGGGCATATAAACGTCGATTTCGCTGATGTAGAAACCGTTATGAGAAACAGTGGTGTTGCACTTATGGGCTCAGGCACTGGAAAAGGAGAAGAAAGAGCCGTTACTTCCATTAAAAATGCACTACTCTCTCCACTATTAAACGACAATGACATCAGAGGAGCAAAAGATATTCTCATCAACATAACATCTAATCCCAACAAAGAAGCTACTATGGGAGAAGTGGATGATATACAAGAATATGTACTACAATTAGCAGGTGAAAATGCATCCGTTATTATGGGACTAGGCAATGATGAGAACCTAGAAGATGAAATAAACGTCACCATCATAGCAACAGGCTTCACCACCTCTAACCTTGCTCTTCACCAAACGAACAAAACGATTTACAGACCTAACGAAAAACCACTACATAAAACACCTAAAGAACCCAGAGCTAGAGTCGTTGATTTCCAAAAAGAAGAAACAGAGAAACAACAAAAAATTGATAATCTTTATAATAAAATACCACAGCGTCCGCAAACAAATCAAGAAGTCCCATTTGGTATAAAAGGACATCTAAAAAAAGAAGATTATGATAACTACGCTTTTATGGAAAGTCTTGAAAAAATCCCTGCTTTCTTACGAAAACAAAAGGACATAAGATAAAAATAGTTATGTTAAAAAAGACAGCCATTATAACAGGAGCCTCAAAAGGCATAGGTTTAGAACTAACAAAACAACTTATTGATTTAGGCTGTAATGTGTCGGTATGCTCACGAGACATTAAAGAACTGGTTGATCTATTCAAAGAAAAAAACATTGACACAAAATGTTATTATGTTAAATCATTAGATGTCAATAATGAAGAGGAAATCTGTACATTTATTGATGAAACGAAAGAAAAATTTAACACCATAGACTATTTATTTAACAACGTAGGAATGAATTCAGCGAAAGCTGAAATATTTAACATAAAGACAACTGATTTTGACGCCATGTATGCCGTTAACATGCGTGCACCAATGATATTCACACGTGAGGTAGCAAACATCATGAGAAACCATAAAACTCACGGAACAATAATAAATACCCAATCTACTTGTGATTTATTTCCTAATCCATCGACGGGCTCATATACCGCATCAAAAAGTGGT
>CBFIII010000012.1:0-57296 GCA_965662645.1 Bacteroidales bacterium | reverse complement strand
ACATAAAGAAAGCGAAAACGCACCCAAAGGAAATCATAACTTTATTGCCACAATGATAGAAGAAGCAGTAAAAGACGGCCTTAATGATGGTCGTGTACATACTCGCTTCCCTCCAGAACCTAATGGACACCTTCATATTGGTCATGCTAAAGCTATCTGTTTAGACTTTGGAATGGCAGAACAGTTTGGTGGCAAATGTAACCTCCGTTTTGATGATACTAATCCTACAAAAGAACGAACTGATTTTGTTGATGGTATAAAAAAAGACATCAAATGGTTGGGGTTTGATTGGAACGATCGTGAATATTACACTTCCGATTATTTTCAGCAATTATGGGATTTTGCAATTAAACTTATCAAAGAAGGCTTAGCCTATATTGATGAACAAAAAGCAGATGAAATCTCTTCACAAAAAGGCACACCCACACATCCAGGAATAGAGAGCCCTTATCGCAATCGTGCTATTGACGAAAGTCTAGCTCTCTTTGAAAAAATGAATACGGGAGAATTAGAAGAAGGCTCATGTGTACTCCGTGCAAAAGTGGATATGACTTCACCTAATATGCACATGCGAGACCCTATTATTTACCGTATTATCAAGATGCCACATCACCGTACAGGTACCAATTGGAACGCCTATCCGATGTATGACTTTGCTCACGGACAAAGTGATTATTTCGAGGGCATTACCAACTCATTATGTACCTTAGAATTTGAAGTTCACCGTCCTCTTTACGACTGGTTCATAGATCATTTAAAAGATTCTGATTATCGTCCACAACAAACAGAATTCAACCGTCTAAACCTGACTTACACCGTAATGAGTAAGCGTAAGTTGATGTTACTGGTAGAAGAAGGACACGTTACAGGATGGGATGATCCTCGTATGCCAACAATATCAGGAATGCGACGCCGTGGTTACACCGCAGATTCAATCAAAAATTTTATTCACAGTATAGGTTATACTAAGTTTGAAGCTACCAATGACATCTCTCTCTTAGAATTTGCCGTACGTGAAGATTTAAATAAAAAAGCACCACGTGTGTATGCGGTATTAGATCCCGTAAAACTCATACTGACCAACTATCCTGAGGATAAAGTAGAAATGATGACTATCATTAATAACCCAGAAGACGAAACCATGGGTAGCCGTGAAGTACCATTTACACGCGAATTATATATCGAACGTAATGACTTTATGGAAGAACCGCCAAAGAAATTTTTCCGTTTAGGTCCAGACCGTGAGGTACGACTCAAAGGAGGTTATATTATTAAATGCGAAGGTTATAAAAAAGACGAGGTAACAGGTGAAATATTAGAAATTCATTGTACTTACGATCCTGAAACACGCAGTGGATTACCAGGAAGCAATCGTAAAGTGAAAGGATTACTACATTGGGTATCTGTCACAGAGTCGCTAGATGCAGAAGTGCGTCTTTATGATCGTCTTTTCTTAGATGAAAACCCATTGGGACACAAAGACAAAGACTTCTTAGAATTTATAAACCCTGATTCTTTAGATGTCATTACTGCAAAAGTAGAACCTTCATTAGCGCAAGCTAAAATATTAGACATCTTTCAATTTCAACGTATTGGGTATTTTAATATCGATCAGGACAGTACAGCTGACAAGCTAGTATTCAATAGAACAGTAGGCTTACGTGATTCGTGGGGTAAAAAAAGATAAACCACTTACAACATCCGTTTAATCATTTATGAAAAAATAAAGGAGGATTTTGGACTGACAAAATCCTCTTTTTTTATAAAACTAAACTAGTAATAATAACACACAGTGACAAACAACCTTGCTTTGTATTATTTTCATTTCCTTTGTCAATAATGGAACCATTACTAAACATATCGAATTTTTCCTGCGGATATTCTTCTAAATTTGCTATTCAAGTAGATCACTTGGAGGTTAACAAAGGAGATTTTTATGGTATTATAGGTCCTAATGGTGCAGGTAAAACCACCTTATTCAGAGGCATAACAGGAGAATTAGCACCTGTTACAGGTCAGATTTTATTTCAAAATGAAGACCTCCACAAAATGAAACGCGAAAAAAGAGCTAAACACTTAGCCATCGTTAATCAAAATGTAGGAAGCCCTTCCATTTCGGTAGAAGAATATGTACTGTTAGGTCGCATCCCCTATCAAAAACCCTTGCACTTTATTGAAAGCAAGAAGGACTATGAAATAGCCCATCACTACATGAAATTAACGGACACCTATCGTTTTAAAGACAAAAAGATGACCGAGCTTAGTGGTGGAGAACAGCAATTAGCAGCCATAGCACGTGCCTTAAGTCAAGAACCAGAATTACTGTTATTAGATGAGCCTACTTCTCACCTTGACATCTCTCATGCTATAGATATTCTCAATCTATTACATACACTCAATCAAGAAAGCAAACTCACGATAATGATGGTTATTCATGACTTAAATATGGCAGGGGAGTATTGTGAACAACTGATGATGATGAAAGAAGGCAAAGTCTATACAACAGGTACACCAGAAGAAGTCCTCACTTACGAAAACATAGAATCGGTTCATAATGCCTTAGTCATCACACAGAAGAATCCGCTCTCGGGCCGTCCAGCCATCTTCCCTATCTCACGTAGAATGATGAAAAGTAAAGAGAACGATAAAACTATTTCTTAAGGAACTGAACAATATCCTCAGAAAGTGGTTTTGTTTTGGAAGAGAAAACCTCCACCAAATGACCTTTTTCGTCAATTAAATACTTTTGAAAGTTCCATTTAACACTTGAATCTTTAACACCATTCTGTTTTTTATCCGTTAACCATTGATAAACAGGATGTATATCGTCACCCTTAACACTGATTTTAGACATCATTTGAAAAGTAACACCATAATTAGCCGTACAAAAAGACATGATTTCTTCATCAGTACCAGGCTCTTGTTTCATAAAATCATTGGCGGGAAAACCAATAATAGTGAAATCATTGCCCCCATAAAGTTGATACATCAATTCTAACTCTTCATATTGAGGAGTAAAACCACACTTAGAAGCCACATTAACCACTAAAACTTTCTTTCCCTTTAAGCTCTCAAAAGAAAAATCTTTGCCATCAATAGTTTTAGCATTTAAATCATAAAAACTAACCTGAGCCTGTAGCATTGGCATTATCATAAGAGCTATTACTATTATTATTCCTTTCATTTCAAAAAATTTTAAATTAAACTCAATTTTAAAATACAACTTTATTTTTTTAATGAACAACCCCGCTGCAAAAAACTGATTATCAATTCGAAATACTTTTTTATTCGCAGCAAGCTGCATGGTATAAAACCCACAATGTGGGATTCAATATTAATAATTTTCGGTTTTTTATAACAACAATTAAAATTTTCTATCGTTCTATATCAGAATAAATAGTTCTGTTTACTGATTAATTGTATTTTTGCATTCAATTAAGAATAGGATAACATATTAACTATAAAAGAACATCTTATGAAATCGTTTATTGCAGCATTTTTATTTTCATTGTTATTCATCATTAGTAGCTATGCTACAGAGGTTCAAACCATAGATTCACTTAATCATCAATTGTATCAAAATTCAAACAAATATACAGAAAGTAAAACAGTATATCGTGTTATTAAATGGGCTGAATTACAAAAATATTTCTCTGATATAAAAGCTATCGACCAAGAGAAGTCAGATCAAATCATTTCAGCACAAGAAACCATCAAAAACTTAAAAGGGAAAAGCAAAGCTCAAACAGAAGCCTACAATCAACTGAATGAGAAATATAATTATGAGATGAGAGCTAATGATGCTATGGAGTTCTTCTCCTTACTTATACCCAAACAAAGATATAACTTTTTAATGTGGAGTTTAGTAATAGTGCTCATTACCGGTTCTATCTTTCTATTTATAATGTATAAAAGGAGTCATCAGATAACACGATTTGCAGAAAAAGAACTTACTGAAGCTCGCGAGGAATATGACGCCTACCGTCAACGTACTTTACGACGTGAACAAGAAGTCGCTAATCGCTATTTAAAAGAGATAAATAACCTAAAATCACAACTAGGAATCTCCTAATTAAGAATAGATTCGAACACTCTGAGGAATAACTTTTATTTCCATCTTACCATCAACAAAGATAATTTCTCCATCAATATTAGCATAGGAAAAATCACCTTGGATAAGTATTTTTTTCACAGGGCAATGTTCATAATACCTACTAGTCTGCAAATTACGAGCAAATAAGCGTAACAAAATATCGGAAGTAAAGGCTTTAGGAAAAGGCTTCAGAATACATAAATCCAAAACACCATCATCGGGCTTAGCCATAGGAGCCGTAAAAGCAAAATTACCCAACTGCCTCATATTAGCAATGTTAACCATAAATATTTTACGTTGCCATTTTTTCTCATCATCATCAAGAAATACTTTTATGGGCACATAATTAAAGTAATTCTTAAGAATAAGACGTACATAGCCAGCAAGTCCTCGGTTTTCTTTTTTATCAAATTCGGCAGCTACAACAGTATCAAAACCGGTACCCACAATATTCATAAAATAACGTTCATTCATCTGACCACAATCATAGGTTCTCACATTCTGATTCAGAATACGACGAACTCCCTGTTTCATTGTCAAAACTCCTAATTCATAGGCTGTTGCATTACCCGACCCTACAGGAAAAACGCCTAATATTAAAGGCGTATTAACCACGACTTGCAACACTTCATTCAAAGTACCATCGCCACCAACAACAAAAACCACCTCAATACTATCTTTTGCCTTCAACACCGCTTCAGCAGCTTCTCCTGGACCATTGCTTACAAACAGAGATAAATCATAACGGAAACGCAAGCGCCTTGCAATCAGAGCTGCTGCACGCAGTCCACGTTTATTTCCCGAAAAGGGATTGACTACAAGAAGAGCCTTTTTTTTCAGCATACTAATCAAAAAATTAGAGTATTTTTTCGTAACATAAAAAGTCAGATTTCACCTCACGAAATGTCACCTTCCCCACAAAAGCATAAGAAAACTTTGCAAAAAGAGCCACCATGCTTTTATTATTTTCATTGGTATCTACACGTATAGCGCGCAAACCCATCGCCCTCCCTCTATGTTCTACAAAACGAAACAAAGACTTAGCAATACCTTTACCACGGTACAAAGGATGTAACATCAAACGATGAAAAGTATAAGCATTAGGACTTGTTGTCCAAGGAACACCCACATATTCAGAAGGAAACAATGCATTCACTACCACAAATCCAACTATTTTTCTATCCGTAAGAGCCACAAAGAGATGACGTTCCTTTATATCATTTGCCAGAATAGCTAAAGTTGGATAATCATCATCCCATTGAAAATTTCCTTCTTGATGCATCAAAGGAATGACCTTTTGTAGAATCTCTACAAGCTCTGGTAATTCCCTCATATAAGCTAAACGAATATCCATACCTCAACCGTTAGTATTTCTAAAGAAAACACAATAAACACGCTGAAAAATAAAATAAGTTAGCTCCTGCTCCTAATAACGATAATGCTCTGGTTTATATGGACCATCAACCGTTACTCCAATGTATTCGGCTTGTTCTGGTGATAATTTAGTTAACTTAACACCTAGCTTTTCTAAATGTAAACGAGCTACCTCTTCATCCAAATGTTTTGGTAAACGATAAACATCAACTGGATATTCTTTATTGAAAAGCTCTATTTGAGCTAAAGTCTGATTGGTAAATGAGTTACTCATCACAAAAGAAGGATGCCCCGTAGCACAACCTAGGTTAACAAGACGACCTTCGGCTAACAAAAGAATAGAACTACCATCTTCAAAATAGAAACGATCTACTTGTGGTTTTATGTTAACTTTTTTCACCCCTTTAAAATGCTCTAAAGCATCAACTTGAATCTCATTATCAAAATGACCAATGTTACAAACAATGGCCTGATCTTTCATATTAGTAAGGTGTTCGATACGGAGAATATCTTTATTTCCAGTAGTCGTTACATAAATATCACCCTCAGCCAATGTATCTTCTAAAGTAGTCACTTCAAAACCTTCCATAGCAGCTTGTAACGCACATATTGGATCTATTTCGGTAATGATAACACGAGCACCAAAACCTCGCATACTCTGTGCACATCCTTTACCCACATCACCATAACCACACACAACAACGATTTTACCTGCTACCATAATATCAGTAGCACGCTTGATACCATCAGCCAAAGACTCACGGCAACCATATAAGTTATCAAATTTTGATTTCGTCACAGAATCATTAACATTAAAAGCAGGAAATAACAGTTTTCCTTCTTCATGCATGTGATACAAACGGTGTACACCAGTGGTAGTTTCTTCAGAAACACCTTTGATATCCTTAGCCATAGAAGTCCAATGTTGTGGACGTTCTCCTTGTACCGTCTTGAGTAAGCTTAATAATTGTTTTTCATCTTCAGCCTCTACAGGATGATCAAAAATAGAACTATCTTTCTCACCATCAACCCCCACATGAACCATCATAGTAGCATCACCACCATCATCCACAATCAAATTAGGACCTAAACCTCCAGGAAAAGAAAGAGCCTGTAAAGTACACCACCAGTAATCTTTTAATGATTCACCTTTCCAAGCAAAAACAGGCACTCCTGCTGCTGCAATGGCTGCTGCCGCATGATCTTGAGTAGAAAAAATATTACAACTACACCAACGCACATCAGCACCAAGATCTACTAGTGTTTCGATAAGCACGGCCGTTTGGATAGTCATATGCAATGACCCCATAATACGCGCACCTTTCAAAGGCTTATCTTTCTTATACTTATCGCGCAAAGACATTAAACCAGGCATCTCTGTCTCTGATAAATCAATCTCTTTTCTGCCAAATTCTGCCAAACTGATATCAGCAATTTTATAATCTAAATCTGAAAAAGTCATAGTTTCTTACTTTTATTAAAAAATGAATACAAAGGTACACTTTTTAACTAAAAGTATAGAAATGTAAAGAAGCGTTATTATACAAATTAGTGCGCTACAGCTTGAATCTTGCGGGCTTCTGCCATAGAAATATGTTTACCACCTTGAAATGCAACAACGAAACAACCTGCAAACTGGTCAATATATTGTTTTTTGAGTTTATTAATCTCATTGATATCAGAAGAATACCCCAAAGTATATTTATATAAACTACCATCAACATAATAATCAACATCTTTCAAATCTTTTATTGAACGGTGATCCATTTTTAATATTTTGGAAGTCGTTAAGATCTGAAGTTTGTAAATCACTCCATCATGAGTTGGAATATCAATTGCAACAGGAGGCGTTACAATGTCCTTCTCTTCTAAAATTTCATTCTCAGCATCAGAAAGGGTCAAACTTTGCGTAGCATCAATCTCTTTCTTATAATCTCTAATAGCTCTAAAAAGAGCTGAAGCCATAAATTCTTGTCCTTCTTTTGAGACTAAAAAACGCTCTTCATCAGGATTAGAAATAAAACCCAACTCCGTAAGAACTGCTGGCATAGAGGTGGTTGACAACACCCAAAAAGAAGCTTGTCGTACCTCTCGATCTTTTCGACCTACACGTTTTGTATATTGGTGTTGTATCAAAGTAGCTAAAGCAGTACTCTGTTCTTGATAGGCATTTTGCATAAAACTAAAGATAATATACGATTCGGGAGAATTGGGATCAAATCCTTCATATTTCTCTTCGTAATTATCCTCAAAAGTAATCACACTATTCTCCTTTTGTGCAATCTTTAAGTTATTCTCACTTTTATTTGTTCCTAACACGTAGGTCTCCGCACCATAAGCACTACCACGACTCGCCGAATTAGCATGAATAGAAACAAACAAGTCAGCCTTTGCTTTATTAGCAATATTAGCGCGCTCACTAAGTTCTACAAAGTGGTCATCATCACGGGTATATATCACCGTAACGTCGGGCAAATTCTCTTTTATATATTGCCCCGTCAGTAAGGCTACTTTCAGCACAATATCTTTTTCTTTACAACGCGAACCTACAGCACCAGGGTCTTTTCCACCGTGTCCAGCATCAATAACAACGGTCTTTACACCATAACCTTGAGCCACCGTTAGCGGTAACACAAAAAACAGGCACCAAATTTGCACCAATAAAAACGACTTTAATCTACTGTAAATCATTTGTGAAAGAATGTATTTAATGACTAGATATTTCAAAATGCTTAAGAGTTCAGATTATGTAGATTGAAACATATATCTTTGCAACAAAACTACGAAAAACTAAGAGTTTGCGAAAAAAAATTAGCACATACCCCATTTATTATATTTTATTCTTTTTTTTAGGCATAAATTATTTTTCTATTTATGCTCAGGAATCGGATAATTTAGCGCCTCAAGACTCGTCTTCGTTCGTAGTTTCTGAGGATACTACTCAACAAGACAAAGAATTTGATCGTAATTCGACGATCAGTTCTACAAAGTCGGAAATGGATGAAGATGTCACCTACAATGCAGAAGACTCTATCATCATGTTATCCAATGGTACAGTTATCATGTATAACAACGCAAAAGTAACTTATGGAGACATAAAACTCGAAGCATATTATATCCGCATGAACCGTGACAGTAGTATGATTTATGCCGAAGGCATAAAAGATTCTACAGGACAACTTACTCAAACCCCTAAATTTTCTGATGGCACACAGGATTTTGAATCCGAAACAATACGTTACAATTTCATCACAAAGAAAGGTCTAATATACAATGTAGCCTCCGAACAAGCAGAAGGTTACATCACAGGTGGAATAACTAAACGGGTAAATGACGAAAGCTTTTGCATGAAAAATGGACGCTACACGACGTGTTCCAATATAGAACATCCTCACTTTTATTTAGCAATGACCAAAGCAAAAGTACACCCAGGAAAAAGTATTGTTACAGGTCCAGCTTATTTAGTAATGGAAGGCGTTAAGTTGCCATTTTTCATTCCTTTTGGTTATTTCCCATTTACAGATAGCTACACTTCTGGTTTTATAATGCCTAGCTATGGAGAAGAGAGTACCCGTGGTTTTTATCTTAAAAATGGCGGTTACTATTTTGCATTAAGTGATTATATGGATTTAGCCTTAACTGGAGACATCTACACCCAAGGTTCGTGGGCTGTGTATGGAAAATCAAATTATAGAAAACGTTACAAATTTAGTGGTAACATTAACGCCACATACCGTGTTAGTGCAAGTGGAGAAGAAGTCTTAGGAACGTCAACAAAAAGCAAAGACTTCTCTATCCGATGGACTCACACACAAGACCCTAAAGCCAGTCCCTACAGCAATTTTTCAGCCAGTGTAAACTTCTCATCTTCGTCATACGAAACCAATGACCTAGAACGTATTTATGATGTAAGTAAAACGAGCTCAAGCAACCGAAAAAGTTCTAGTATTTCTTATAGTAAACGATTTCCTGAAGCACCATTCAACTTATCACTAAGTGCTACTCATTCTCAAAACGCTGCCGATACAAGCATCGCGATATCTCTTCCACAATTTTCGGTAACAATGAATAGGATTTACCCTTTCAAACGAAAAAAAGCAATAGGCTCTGAACGATGGTATGAAAAAATCAGTATGTCATATACTGGAAGCACCTCCAACTCATTTAGTGGAAAACAAGATAAATTATACACATCTGACCTTATAAAAGATTGGAAAAATGGAATAAAACATACCATTCCCGTAAGCACTTCTTTTCAATTATTTAACAATATAACATTAAGCCCCACTGTAAATTACACCGAACGTTGGTATTCATCCTCCGTTACACAAAAATGGGATACCTCAGCAAACAGCATAGCAAAAGACACCACTTGGGGCTTCAATCGGGTTTATGATTATTCTACCTCTATGAGCATGTCCACCAAACTATATGGTATGTATTATCCTATACAAAAGATATTTGGCAGCAAGGTGCAAGCCATACGACACGTCATGACCCCTTCTGTTTCTTTAAGCTGGCGACCTGATTTTAGCGATGAACACTATGGATATTACGATACATATAAAAAATATAATAGTACCGATAGCTTATGGGAAGATATAGAATATAGTAAATATGCAGGAAGCCTATATGGGACACCAGGAAGCGGTAAAAGCAGCGTTGTAAGCTTCTCATTAGGCAACAATCTTGAAATGAAAGTGCGCGACGACAAAGATTCTACCGCTGATTTTAAAAAAGTTAAATTAATTGATCGTCTTAACTTTGGAACAGGATACAATATAATGGCCGATTCCCTTAATTGGTCGAATGTAAGTGCTAATTTAGGACTTACCGTATTTAAGAAATCTGTCAATATTAGCGCCACATTTGATCCCTACACTTCTGATGAAAATGGAAATAAGATCAATACGTCCTATTATAGCGACAAAGGCAAATTAATGCGATTAACGCGAGCTAGCACATCAATGGGACTCACAATTAATCAAAAAAAGATAAGCGACTTTATAAAAAAATTAAGTGGCGATGAAATACAAAGTGACAATAAAGATGAAGAAAAAAAAGGCAACAATAAAGAGAAAAGTGCAAGTTCAAATCATTATGATAATGATGGCTACTTAATATTTGCCATGCCTTGGAGTCTTAACTTTAGTTATTCTGTAAATTTGACCAATAATTGGGACAGTGATTTAAAAGATTATAAATATGAAGGGAATTCCAACCTCAGCATGTCAGGAAACATATCACTAACTGAAAAATGGAAGTTTAACTTTAGTTCAGGCTATAATTTCAGGTCAAATACAATGGCTTCGACCCGCTTTAGTGTTACGCGTGATTTGCACTGTTGGAGTATGAGTGCTAGCTTTGTACCTATTGGAACTGTTAAATCTTATAATATTTCCATTCACGTCAACTCATCAATGCTACAAGATTTAAAATATGACAAACGCAATTCGCCATACGATAACTCACTCTGGGACGATTAAATAAGAACAATTCATTACCGCATAATAAAGAAAAATTTAATATATATGATACCTACAGCAACACTTTTATTCTATTGTGATGACAAACCTGGTATTTTGGCCAACATTACAAAATACATTAATCGCTATAACGGAAACATTATCCATCTCGATCAGCATGTTGACAGTGAAGAACGTCTTTTTTACATGCGCATAGAATGGGAAATAGATCAATTTGAAATACCGCGTGATACTATTGAAGAACAACTTAATAGATTATTTTCAGAAAAAGAATATTCTGTAGCATACGAGTTATACTTTAGTGATAAAACGCCTCGTATGGCCATTTTTGTATCTAAAATGTCGCATTGTCTCTATGACTTATTAGCCCGTTACGAAGCTGGTGAATGGGAAGTCACTATTCCACTAATTATTAGTAACCATGAGGACATGTCATCAGTAGCTAAGAAATTCAACATTCCTTATTATCAAATTCCGGTTACCAAAGAAACGAAAGTAGAACAAGAAGCAAAAGAACTCGCCTTATTGGAACAATACGATATCGACTTAATAGTACTAGCGCGTTATATGCAAGTACTCTCTGAAGATTTTGTAAACCATTATCCTAAAAAAATCATCAACATACACCACTCTTTTCTACCTGCTTTTATGGGAGCAAAACCCTATCATGCAGCACATAAACGTGGCGTAAAAATAATAGGAGCAACGAGTCATTATGTCACAAGCGATTTGGATGCTGGACCTATCATAGAACAGGACGTAGCCCGCATAACACATCGTAATTCCATTAATGAATTAGTGGCTAAGGGGCGTGATTTAGAAAAAATAGTATTGGCAAGAGCCGTTGAAAAGCACATAAAACGCCAGATATTAGTATATAACAACCGTACTGTTGTTTTTGGATAACCCTTAACAATAAAATTTTGGCACAACGTTATTTTATAGAACTGGCGTATGACGGCAGCAATTACCATGGCTGGCAAATTCAACCTGATGCAATAAGCATACAAGAAGAATTACAAAAAGCGCTGAGTATGATGCTCAGAGAAGAGGTCAAGGTAGTTGGCTGTGGACGTACTGATGCAGGAGTTCATGCGCGTTTTTTTGTGGCACATATAGATCTACAACATCTTATATCAGATACTGAAAAACTCATATATAAAATCAATAATTACATCAGTAAAGCCATAGTTATCTACCGTATTTACGAAGTAGATATGGATATGCACGCTAGATTCTCAGCGACTTCACGTTCTTACGAATATCATTTATTAACCCAAAAGTCACCCTTCTTAAATACTTATAGTTACCGCTCATATTATGCCTTAGACTTTGAAAAAATGAACCACGCAGCCTTAGAGCTCTTACGCTACACAGATTTCACCTCTTTTAGTAAGCTGAACACAGACACCTTTACTAATGATTGTGATGTAAGCGAAGCTTTCTGGCGTTTGAAGGGTGAACATCAGTGGGTGTTTCATATCACAGCCAATCGTTTTCTTCATAACATGGTACGCGCCATTGTAGGCACTCTCTTTAATGTTGGCAAGGGGAAACTAAGCACTATGGACTTCTGTTCCATTATAGAGGCTAAAGATAGGTCTAAAGCAGGCACAAGTGCACCAGCTAATGCATTATTCCTGACAAATATCAAATATCCAATAAAGGAAAACATTAAAGAATAACAACTTAGCTTTATCTTAAAAGCTAAAAATAATGATTTACATCAAACGGTAGGTAAGACCAAAACCTAAATATTCTTTCAACTGTAAACGTTGGCCATATTTTTTAGTACCATCATCAGCTTCAGAAATTAAAATTTTAACATCATCATCATAAATCATATCTAAGGTAAAGCTAACAGATATAATACGACTAAAATGATAAGTTAAACTAGTATTCCAGTTCAAATCAACATTTTGAGGGTTATCTATATAATTAGAAAAGAAGAGCAAACGAGATTGCGCATTAAATCTATCTTTAATATCATATTTACTTACAAACTCAATAGAACCACCAATTTCTTCTCTTCCTTTCTCCCCAGATTCAACACCATATTTTTCTTGGCTAACAATACTCGTATCACGCACATAAGTCAGCTTAAATGATAAAGGCGAAGTTTGCATTGAAAATAGTTTTTTTTGTTTTTTAGTTCCATATTTATAATCCAAACCAAGAGCTATCTTAAGATAAGCAGGAGATAAAAAATTAGATATGGGATCATCATAATTCTCATTTTTCAAATCATAACCTTCGAAAAACTGAGTCGTTAATTCCGTATTAAAAGCATAAAACCAACGATTAAAAGCATTACGTGCATAACGTGTGTTTAATCTAAAATAATCTAAGTTTTTAATAAAAGGACGACTTTCTTGTTGCATATAACCCAACCGGAATTCCAGATCATTATCCCACTTTGTTTTTTTATCTAAAGACTCATAATCTACATCCACCGTAAACTGTCCTGAGATAGAAAAAGAATTACTTCCCCCTTTAGCCCAATCGGAAAAAGCAATCTGATTCGCATTGGCCATCGCCATCGCTTTATGATGCCAAGGTTGATAACCATATGCTACCTGTTCTATTCTATCTGGTCGATTGATAGCTTTCCTATTGGTATCAATACGCGATAAATCTAAATCTACAGAATAAATAATATCTTGAAGATCAAATTTAGGTGGATCAGGAATCATCGCTCTAGTAGCTGTCATCATATCAGGATAATGTAAAGCAATATCAGCTTTCACATCATTAAAAATATCATAATCATTGCGGCAAACTAAATCGAGAGAATCAGGAATGGGAGCACAAATATCAAAACTATCATCGGGATAAATAACCTGTGCAAAAAGAAATGGATTTACTTTCGTGTTTTTATCTTCAGAACGATAACGATAGATATTAAAATTAAGGTGAGAATCAACAGCAACAACAGCAGCATAATAGATCTCTAATAAATCTTCATAAGAAGGGATAACAAGATTCTGAGTAAAAACAACATCTGCATTGAAAACAGAATCAAAATTCTCAACATCAGACAATTCATCGTCATCATTAAGATTTAACGTATCACTCATTAAAAACAAAGAATCCGTTTGCGCTTTTAAAGAAGAAAAAATACAAAAAGAAAATAAAACAAAAGATATCTTAATAAATTGGACCATTGTATTAATTAATATCAAAAATAAAACAAAGATACCTAAAGTACCTGCATCTCATTTAAATTATAATAAGCACCTTTTTTTTCCATCAATTCATCATGTTTACCACTCTCAATGACAACACCTTCGTTAAGGACATAGATGCAATTTGCATTTTTAATTGTAGATAAACGGTGTGCAATAACTAAAGTCGTCCTATCTTTCATAAGCTTATCAAGAGCATCCTGAACCAAACGCTCACTTTCGGTATCTAAGGCTGACGTCGCTTCATCAAGAATTAAAATTTCAGGATTAGCTAAAATAGCACGTGCTATACTGATACGCTGACGCTGACCACCAGACAAACGACCACCACGATCACCTACATTAGTTTGATACCCCTCTTCTGTTTCCATAATAAAATCATGAGCATTCGCCACTTTGGCTGCAGCTATAACTTGTTCTTCAGTAGCATTTTCAACACCAAAAGCAATATTATTCAAAAAAGTATCATTAAATAAAATAGGCTCTTGATTAACGTAACCCATATACTTGCGTAAACTATGCATTGTTACGTCTTTGATATCAACCCCATCTATGGCAATAGAGCCTTCAGAAACATCATAGAAACGAGGCAAAAGCTCTGCCATCGTCGTCTTACCTGATCCAGATTGTCCAACCAAAGCTATCGTTTGTCCTTTCTTGATCTTTAAATTAATATGCTTTAATACTAAATCCTGCGTATATTTAAAAGAGACATCTTTATATTCTATTTCATTATTAAAAGCACTAAGACGTTTTGCATTAGGAGTATCTTGAATGGAACTCACAGCACTCAATACCTCATCAATTCTATCCATAGATGCCATACCCTTTTGCACACTAAAAACTCCTGTTGACAACGCCTTAGCTGGCTGTACTATACTATAGAAAACCAATAAATAATAAATAAAAGTAGCTGCCGACAAACTACTATTTTCAGTAAGAATAAGACTACCACCATAACATAAAACAACAGCAATAATCAAAGTACCAGTCAATTCACTCACAGGATGTGCCGACTGACGTTTACGCGATAAACGATTGCTAATTTTACGGAAACGTTCATTAGCTTCAGCAAAACGTACTTCTACCTTATGCTCGGCTCTAAAAGCCTTTACAACCCGAAGGCCACCCAATACTTCTTCTATCTGAGATAAGATAACACCTAACTGTATCTGTCCTTTATTAGAAGTACGTTTCAGAGTGCGACTAAGTCCACCAACTAATAAAACACTAAGGGGTAAGAGTAAGATCACAAAAAGTGTCAAACGCCAACTGATACCTATCATCACGAGTAGATAAATAATGATAATGATAGGATTACGAAGCATAGCATCTAAAGAGCTAACAATAGACACTTCAACCTCCTGCACATCACCTGTAATACGAGCCATCACATCACCTTTTCTTTTCTCGCTAAAGAAAGACAAAGGCATAGACGTTAATTTTTTGAATAAAGAGTTACGCAAATCGCGCACAATGCCAGAACGCAAAGGAATCATAAAGAAAGTACCCAAATAGGTAAATCCAGTCTTAAGCAAGGTCATTACAACTAAGAAGGTAGCAATTAGGATCAAAGCTTTAGTAGCGCCATTGACTGCAATAACGTCACTGATATAATAATAGAAGTTGTTTTTAATCACTTCCACTCCTGACTCAAAAAAGTCACGCAAACCAGAAGTGTCGGGCATTTGCATCAGAGCTGCTGGCACTTCATCCTCATTTATTTTGAAAAGGATCTGCAATACGGGAATAATCATCGCAAAAGAAAATAACCCAGCAATAGTACCAAGGATGGAAAAAAGCACATCGAGGTAAAAATATTTCATATAGGGCCCTGCAAAGCGACTTATCACTTTAAAAAAATCTTTCATTAATTTTGTCTTAGTTTAAAAAAAAGTCACGAGACAAAAAGAATGCCCCCAGTAAACATATCAAACACTATCGCGGCAAAAATAAGGTATTACTTTCATCCTTACACTCTATATAATAATTATTTGACTGAATTGTCTAAATTACTAATTAAATCGACTGATCGATCATAAATATTTTGGTTACTAGCACTTACTGCCGATGGCGCATAGCGTGCAAACTCACACATATCCAAAAGGTCATTCATCTCCGTGATATACGTTTCATCCACCTGTCTATCGCGCAACAATTCTTTCACTCTGTCGCGGTTATGTTGAGAAGCAGGCAAATTCAATTTATTACTAAGATAACCCCACAAAGCATTCAATACTTCTTCGTAGAATTTCTCATTCTCTGATTGATTCATCAGTTGACGAGCTATCTTCATACGTTTTTGAGCCATCTTATTAGCTTTCTTGTTTTTTACTTTCACCACATCAGCATTATTCTTACGCACAGTTTTGAAAAGAAGAATAAGAACAACAGAAAGAAACGAAATAAGAATATAACACCATAAAAACCAAGGCTTAGCAATTAAATAATGGTCTTTTGGCAAAAGCTCAATAGATCCTGTTTTTATAAAACGAATATCTTTTCCTAAAAATTTTACATTTTCTTTATTAGCAAAAGTTGAAGTAGGCGCAGCATTTTCATCACCTTCTCCTTTCTCTACTTTTAGATCATAATCAGAAGTGGTAACACTTTTATAAGTCTTACTTTTAAGATCAAAATAACTCAACGTATAAGAAGGGATCTTAAAATCGCCAGCATAACGAGGTATTACCAAATACTCAAAAGTACGAGAGCCAGTGACTCCAGCTTTTGTATTGGAAAGATTATTGACCACTTTAGGATCATACGCTTCAAAATCGGCAGGAAAAGCAATCTCTGGTGTATTAATCAATTTAAGGTTACCATTTCCACTGATAGTTATCTTCAGTGTAACAGGTTCATTGGCCTTAACAGTAGTCTTGTCTAATGAAGATTTTACCGTCAATCCAGTAGTTGAAATACCCGAAAAAGAATCTGGACGCCCAGCAGGGAAAGGATCCACAGTTATCGTTTGAGGTTTAGTCTTAAGCGACTTACGAACATCCTGATACGTTGAAAAGAAATCCCCAAATAAATCTTGCTGTCCTCTGTTAGAACGAATTCGAACAACAGCATCGAGATGTGCTACATCAATTTTTAACTGACCACTACGCTGGGGATAAAGCAAGGTTTGGCGTAAAATTGCAGCATTATAATTCCTTCCATCTACATTCTCTACAGTGTAATTAATTTGAGAAGGCTTAACTAAATCATAGGCTAAAAAACCATTATAATCAGGAAATTCCACATTATCAACACCCCCAATATTAACACGGGTATAGAGTTTCACGGTAGCCACCAAATACTCTTGTTGATACACATGATGCTTAGTCACTGTTGTTTTCAGAAAAACATCATCAGATGAAATACCTCCAGTGCTTTTTTGCACTTTAGCGGCAGCTTGACTTTCTTCTTTTAGTACTTTAACAGTAAGAGTATTTGTTTTATAGACTTTCCCTTTCACTTTTACACTCGCTGGCGCAATAGTGAAAGTGCCTTCATTCTCTGCCATCAAAACATAAGTATAGGTATTAGCTACCTCCTTAGTCATCTTGCCATTAACAATAGAAATACTAGAAGAACTAGAGGTACTAGGTCCTGCTAAATGTCTAAAGTTAGTAAATGATGGAGCTCTTAAATCCTCACCATCAGCTGTTAGCTTATAAGTTAAACGAAACTGAGTGCCAACCACAACAGCAGAAGGAGCTGAAGCAGTAAAACTTACGTCTTGTGCGTTCAGTAATGTTATAACTAATAAGAAAAATAAAATTAAATAATTACGCTTCATTTTTCCGATTTCCTTTCGAATTAAAATTAAGATGCAAAGGTAATTGAATAATAAGAAATACTGGCAATTTTAAAAAAAGAAGCCTACCATTCTTTCTCTACCCTTACAGCTCTAGCTTTCGCTTTTTGTTTCTCTTTTTGATCTTCTTGTAATTCCTTTTCTTCCTGCATCATCGCATTCAAAATCTTTTCAGCATCTTCTTTTGAAATCTTATCGGGTTGTTGTTGCTGTTGCTGATCTTGTTTATCTTGTTGTTCTTTTTGCTGATCGTTTTGTTTCTGATCCTGTTCTTTTTGATCTTGGTCTTTCTTATCCTGATCTTTTTGATCTTGTTTCTGCTGTTGATCTTGAGGAGGAGGTCCTTCTTTCTTCAATTTTTGAGCTACAGCTAAATTATACCGTGTTTCATCATCTGCCGCATTATAACGTAAAGATTGTTTATAGGCCTCTATTCCTTTATCCAGAATCTCTCCCGCAGACTTAGCTTTTTCTTGATCCTGAAGACTGATCTGATATTTTCCTAAATAAGCATTCCCCATATTATGATAAATCTCTGCAGCTTCATTAGATTCTCTAGCATCGGCACTTAAGGCCTCCAACTGTTCTAGAGCCTCATCAAACTTCTGCTGACGAATAGAAGTATTAGCCATATTATACTGAGCCTCTTTAAAATCAGCATTTTCACTTAAAGCCTTCATATAAGCCACTTCCGCCTTTGTAAAAGCCGAGTCAGCATAAAAACGATTTCCTTTCCTTGCCATGGAGCGTTCACGCTGAGCATTAACACTGAAACTAAAGCCCCAGACCACAAACAACAATAAACTGTATCGAACTGTCTTATTCAACATAATCAACCTCCCCTTGTATTGTATCTACTATTTTACTTATTATATCTACTTCTTCTTTGGCACCAGAAACAATCAAGGTGACAGCACCTTCTGCTCCAGCAATACCTCCTTTGGCTATTGGAATAACAGCCACATTTGCAAACTGTTTTATGGCTTCTATCTCAGTAAAAATATCGCCTCTCAAAGACCAAATCCAAGGCGCATTTCCATCTGCGTTAACTTTTAGTTCTTTCGATTGCTCTGAAAGAATATCGATATCACCACTACTATCTTTTTCTAATCCTACCGGAATAATCAAATGTAATTGATGCTTTTCTATAGCAGGTTCAATCAAGTGGCACGTTCCACCTTTGGGATGCATAATGACAACACCTGCTTGACGTTTAGCATAATTAATAATATTAGCACCTTTAAATATCACATCACCAGGCTTCATCATTTCCAATATCTCAGGAAAGGAATCCTCAAGCAATTGTCCTTTTTTCAATACTATTTCGGATATCGCCTTTTGTTTTTCTAAATGTTTAATCGTCTTTGACGGCAAAATATGACCATTTACAAAATCACCAGAAGCCAAACTCAAATCGGTTAATTCTTTTGCCACATAGGTATTTGTAGTCCCTTTAGTGATAAGAACAATCCCATGTTGCAAACGAGAAACCACAGGAGCATATTTCTTTAGCCCTAAAGCGATCAGACGTTTACTTTCGGCAACCGTCAACGTAAACTGTATCTTATGTGAAAGTTTATTGCTCATCATTCTTAAAAAGTTTAATATCCTTAAGATAACGATTTTTGCGCTCCAAGACAAAAATTTCAATAACCAATATCAAAAGAGCAATCCAAGCCAGCCATTGAAATTGGTCATCATATTCACTATAAATCTTAGCTTCTATCTCACTCTTTTCCAGACTATTCAAATCTTTTAACAGTTCAGATAATCCTACCTTGGTATTATTAGCGCGGATACTCTTACCGCCACCAGCTACCGCAATTTCTTGCAACATTTTTTCATCCAACTTAGTAATAACTACATGACCATCTTTATCTTTCCTAAAGTTATTATTACCTCCAATAGGAATGGGAGCTCCTTGCTTAGATCCCATACCTACGGTATATACAATAATACCTTTTTCTTGAGCAGCTGTAGCCGCTTTTATAGCATCATCTTCGTGGTTTTCTCCATCGGTTATCACTATGATAGCACGACTCATATCCTCTTGTGAGCCAAACGAACGTACGCCGAGATCTATGGCTTTACCAATAGACGTTCCTTGTCGTGGTACAATACCCGTATTAATAGTAGATAAAAACATTTTTGCCGATACATAATCAGTAGTAATAGGTAATTGCGTATAAGCATCTCCTGCAAAAACAATCAAACCTATTTTATCATTTCCTAACTTATCAACCAATTGGGATATAGCTTGCTTAGCACGTTCCAAACGATTAGGTTTAATGTCCTCAGCTAACATAGAATTGGACACATCCAACGCAATAATCAATTCTATCCCCTTACGCTTAGACGTTTGCAGCTTAGACCCAAACTGAGGTCCAGCAATCACAAAAATCATAGCAACAACACCTAATAATACAAGGTAAAATTTTAAAACCGGTCGTTTAGGTGACACATCGGGCATCAATTGCCCAATAACATCATCTTCACCAAAGTCACGCAACTGTTTTTTACGGCGAACACGGCCCCAAATAAAAAGTGCCATTAATAAAGGCACCAATGCAAACAAATAAAGTGCTTCTGAATGTGCAAATTGAAACATATTAGTATTCTCTTTTGATCTCTTACGAGACACCTAAACTGATAGAAACCACCAGTTTTTATTAATAATTAAATAACAACACTATAAATACACCGATCGTGCATACAACTTATAAACTAAGGCACTGTGCGCAATAACGTTTGACGCAATATGATTTCGCCCAACAATAAGAATAAAGCTAAAATCGCATAACGCCAATATTCTTCTGTTTTCTTACTGTATTCTTTTTTCTCAATCTTCGTTTTCTCCAACTGATCTATCTTAGCATATATAGCTTCTAATGCTGCATTATCGGTAGCACGAAAATATTCACCACCCGTATCGGTAGCAATCTTACGTAATAAGTCTTCGTCTATCTTTACAGGAATTTGCTGATACCTCACACCAAAAGCAGTCTGAACAGGAAATGGTGCAGTTCCATTGGTTCCAACCCCAATAGTATAAACACGAATACCAAATGTCTTGGCCATACCAGCTGCCGTTTCAGGCGTTATCTCACCAGCATTATTCTCACCATCGGTAAGAAGGATGATAACTTTAGATTTGGCATCACTATCTTTAATACGAGCAATAGCCGTAGATAATCCCATCCCAATAGCCGTTCCATCCTCAAGTTCTATCTGAGGAATTGCTTTAAATAGATTAATCAATACGGATTGATCAGTCGTTAACGGACATTGCGTAAAGCTCTCGCCAGCAAATACCACCAAGCCCATTTTATCATTCTTGCGCTCAGCAACAAAACCAGTAGCTACATCAATAGCCGCTTGCAAACGGTTAGGTTTAAGATCTTGAGCTTGCATACTACCCGACAAATCGACAGCCATTACAATATCAATACCTTCCGTCGTCGTATTACTCCATTTATTGGTCGATTGTGGACGAGCTAAAACAAATATTATTAAAGCAATAGCTAACAGACGCAACACAAAAGGCAAATGACGTAAGTAATACTTATACGAACGCTTCATTCCTGTGAAAGGACTTAAAGAAGACATTTGTATTGTCGCATTCATCGTATGCTGTTTCCATACATACCATCCTATTATCGGGATAAAAATTAAATACAACCAGAAATTTCCTGGATTAGCGTAAGTCACCATAATATATTTTTATTTAAACCTCAGCAGGCTTTTCTTTATTTACTACTTCGTCATTAGGCTCATCTTCTTCACTTTTATCTTCATCTTCGTCTTCTATCAAAGAAGGCTTAGTGTGATCCACAAAGGCATAAGCATCTTTTATACACTGTTCACTTTCATCCATTAAAGGAGTCAATTTTGCAAACTTAACGAGATCGGCTAACTTTAATGTGCTCTCTAGCTTTTTGTAATCATCTTTCTCTAGCTTGCCTTTAATGTCTTTTAATATTTCATCAGAAGTCTGCTCCATCCCCACTACCTGAAAACGCCCATCGATATAAGTTCTTAAGGTATCAGTAAGATCAGTGTAAAATATTTTTTCCTTACCTTTTTGCCAAAGTTTCTCATCCCTAATACGCTCCAACTCACGAAAAGCCAGAATATATGGAGGTTCTTTAGGCTCTTCTTTATGGACAAAGACAGCGCCTTCTCTTTTGAAACGTAAATAAGCCCACAGACCTAAAAGAATTAAAACAAGAGCTAGACCGCCCCATTTTAGGAAAGGAAGTACTTCCTTAAATGTTAATGGTATTTTTTTTACTGGCTTAAGATCAAATAACCCTTGGATAGAATCGATCTGATAAGTGTATATTTTCAAAGCCAAAGGATTGGTATTAATAACGCCACCACCACTATTAGCCTGTATCTCAAACTCAAAAGGAGGAATGTAATAAAAGCCACTATCAAAAGAAGTAATCACAAAATCCTGTGTGAGGTGTTCGCGATCATTCCCCACAAAAGTGGTATCAATAGCAGAACGCTTCAACACTTCTACTTTATCCATCAAAGTATCAAGAACCAAAGGAAATGAAATGTCCGCATCTTTGGGTTTTGTCATCTCAAGAGTCAACTTGGTCTGATGTCCTATAAGCATTGCAACAGAGTCCATACTTGCTTTCACACTCACATCCTGAGCAGCAACCAATGAGGGCAATAGTAACAATAATACTAATCCTTTATTTATAAATTGTTTTAACATTACATCCGCTTTTTAAAAAGTTGCATTAAACCTTTTACATAATCTTCATCTGTCCTGATACTCACATTATCCACACCACATTTTGTAAAGATACGATTTAACTCCTCCTGCCGTTTGTGCCAACTTTTAGCATACTGCTGACGAACAGAGCTATTAGATGTATCTACCCACAAATCTTTACCGTTTTCAGCATCAACCAGTTTCATTAAACCAGCATTGGCCAATTCTCCATCACGCTTATCATAAACCTGAATACCTACTAAATCATGTTTTTTGGAAGCAATCATCAAAGCATCTTCGATGTTATCATCCATAAAATCTGATATAACAAAAGTAGTACAGCGTTTCTTTATCACATTAGTCTGATAACGTAACACCTCTGAAATGTTAGTCCCCCTATGCTCAGGATAAAAATTAATCAACTCCCTAATAATCTGAAGCACATGACTTTTCCCTTTCTTAGGAGGAATGAATTTCTCAACCCTATCAGAAAAAAAGATAATGCCAATTTTATCGTTATTCTGAATGGCTGAAAAAGCCAAGGTAGCCGCCATCTCAGTTATCATATTCTTCTTGAGTTGTGTCAAAGTCCCGAATTCACGACTTCCTGAAACATCCACAAGTAACATGACGGTGAGTTCTCGCTCTTCTTCAAAGATCTTAATAAAAGGACTATTAAAACGCGCAGTAACATTCCAATCAATACTACGAATATCATCGCCATACTGATACTCACGCACTTCGCTAAAAGTCATACCACGTCCTTTAAAAGCAGAGTGATATTCTCCTGCAAAGATGTTCTTGGAGAGACCTCGCGTTTTAATTTCTATTTGCCGGACCCGTTTAAGTAAATCTGTTGTTTCCATCCAGAGGTAAAATTAAATCCCACATGGTGGGTTTTATTATTTGATACCCAATCTGATTATAGCAGGGTAGTTCATTAATTTAAAAAGAACAAAATTTTCTAATAACCCATAAGATCATTAGATATCTTTTTAAGGCACTTCTACTTTATTTAAAATCTCACTTACAATTTCTTCGGAAGTCATATTATTGGCTTCAGCCTCATAAGTAAGACCAATACGGTGGCGCATCACATCATGACACACAGCGCGTACATCTTCGGGAATAACATAACCACGACGCTTAATAAAAGCATAAGCACGAGAAGCTAAAGCTAAACTTACAGAAGCACGAGGAGAACCACCAAAAGCAATCATATCCTTTAGTTCCGGCATACCATAATCCGCAGGATAACGAGATGCAAAAACGATATCGACGATATATTTCTCAATCTTTTCGTCAAGATATACTTCTTTTACCACTTCGCGAGCGCGTAAAATATCACTAGGTTTCAAAACGGCTGTTGCTTTAGGGAAAGAACTAGCGATGTTATGACGTATAATTGTTTTTTCTTCTTCTTTCTTAGGATAGTCGATGATAACCTTTAACATAAAACGATCGACTTGTGCCTCAGGCAAAGGATAAGTTCCTTCTTGCTCAATAGGGTTTTGAGTCGCCATTACTAAAAATGGTTTTTCTAGAGTAAACGTATTTTCCCCTATTGTGACTTGACGTTCCTGCATGGCTTCTAACAAAGCACTCTGCACTTTTGCTGGCGCACGGTTAATCTCATCAGCCAAAACAAAATTAGCAAAAATAGGTCCTTTCTTAATGACGAACTCTTCCTTCTTCTGGCTATAAATCATAGTACCCAAAACATCGGCAGGTAATAAATCTGGTGTAAACTGAATACGACTAAATTTAGAATCCACTACATCAGACAATGTAGTAATTGCTAATGTCTTTGCTAAACCAGGTACCCCTTCTAATAGAATATGTCCATCGGCCAACAAACCAATCAACAGAGATTCAACCAGATGTTTTTGACCTACAATCACCTTGCTCATCCCCATTGTAATGGAATCAACAAAGGCACTTTCTTTCTCAATGCGCTCATTTAGCGCTCTGATATCTACTGCGTAGTCCATAGTTGTTTTTATTGTATTATCTTAATAACTATTAAATGTATTCTATTTAATGAACACCCCCGCTGCAAGCAGACGAAGTATCAATTCTAAACACTTTTTTTTCGCAGCAAGGTGCTGGAAATAAAACCCACAATGCGGGATTTAAATGCAAAAATAACAGAGTCAATCTTTCTTTACAAGATTTAAAGAATAAAGATTAAAACCGAAATTATAATTTTCGGTTTCAGAATATCAAATACCTTGCCAATGGAGGAAATATATCCATTTTTAATATGACTAAAAAGCCCCTATATCCATCAAAGAAAAATATTTTTCAATCTTTTTTGTTCATAATGTGTTAAATATTTGGTGAGGCATTAGAAAATTGTATCTTTGCAGCCCGAAAAACAGAAGTAGAATTATTAAATAAAAATTAGAGCGATGAAAAGAACATTTCAACCATCAAACAGAAAGCGAAGAAACAAACACGGTTTTCGTGCTCGTAGTGCTTCAGTAAGTGGACGAAAAATACTCGCAGCTCGTCGAAAAAAAGGTAGAAAAAAACTATCGGTTTCTAGCGAGATGAGTTTCAAGTCATAATAGCACTGCCACAAATCAATACAAAAAAGACCTCAGATGAGGTCTTTTTTTGTTTTATAACAAAATAATAAGTCATAAAACTTATCCACAATAGAAATAACAAGTCAGCTGAATTTGTTAACAAGTAGAGGTGCAAAAAAAGGTATTAACCCGATAATGATGTTAATTTTGGGCTCCTATAAAAAAACAATCATTTATTAATCTCATGGCTGACTACAAATACAAAAACAAAACAGCAAAACACATCAACACTCCACCTAACGAATACGGCAAATTACCCCCACAAGCTGTAGAATTGGAAGAAGCTGTATTAGGCGCTTTAATGCTTGAGAAAGAAGCTTATTTTGAAGTAGGAGAAATACTAAAGCCAGAAGCTTTCTATAAAGAATCACACGCTAAAATATATAAAGCCATAGCAGATCTTTCAGGCAAACAAGAACCTGTTGACCTATTGATGGTGACCGAACAGCTCAAAAAAAATGGCACTTTAGAAGAAGTAGGCGGACGTCTTTACCTTGCACAACTGACTAGTAATGTGGCATCAGCAGCCAACATAGCCTATCATGCGCTTATCATATCACAAAAACACATTCAGCGTTCCCTCATTAACTTATCCACCCGCATACAAACAGATGCTTACGATGAGGCTATGGACGTTAGTGACCTCCTAAACACAGCTGAAGAAGGCATTTTCAAACTCACACAAACCAGTTCGAAAAGTGAAGTCATTCAGATAAACCCCATCATTGCGGAAGCTCTTGACAAAATAGCAGAAGCAGGCAAGAAAGAAGGTAATGTCAGCGGACTTCATTCAGGATTTCATGACTTAGATAATATGCTTTCTGGATTTCAAGATTCAGACCTTATTGTCCTTGCTGCACGTCCTGCAATGGGAAAAACAGCTTTCACACTTTCATTAGCCCGTAATATGGCTGTTGATTATGGCTATAGCATTGCTTTCTTTTCTTTAGAAATGTCTAACTTACAGCTTGTAAATAGATTAATATCAAGCGAAACAGAAATAGAAGGACAAAAGATAAAGACAGGACAACTCAACCCTCACGAATGGGCACAGTTGAACACAAAAATAAAACGTCTTCAGGATGCTCCAATTTATGTGGATGACACACCCGGTATTTCTGTCACGGAATTAAGAGCCAAATGCCGTAGATTGAAACAAAAACATGACATTGACATGATCATGATTGACTACCTACAGCTGATGACAGCCCCAGGTAGTGCCAGTCGAGAATTAGAGATCAGTACTATTTCGCGTACTTTAAAAGGTTTAGCCAAAGAACTTAGTGTTCCCATCATAGCCCTTTCACAGCTTAACCGTGGCGTAGAGGGACGTACGGGTTACGAAGGCAAACGCCCTCTTCTATCCGACCTTCGTGAATCTGGAGCCATAGAGCAGGATGCTGATATTGTTTGTTTCATACACCGCCCCGAATATTACGGTTTTAAAGAAACAGAAGGCGATGACGACGGCGAAAAAATGTCCACCAATGGTTTAGCAGAATTAATTATCTCAAAACACCGTAGTGGAGGAATTGGGACTATTCCCTTAAAATTCGTAAAAGCTCTTGCACGCTTTCAGAATTTTGGAGACGACCGCATCACTACTGAATCTTCTATTAATCATGATTTTCCTAACGGAGCACCCGTTGCTGCTAATGATGATCTTGGCGAATTCAATAGTTCAGAAGCCCCATTTTAAACCCACATTGTGGGTTTAATTCTGCATAGCTTGCTGCGAATAATAAAATAGGCTTCAACTAAATGCCTCGTGGTCTTGCCTCTAGATTGCTGACTCTAAGTTAATACCACAATAAGCATTGATAATAAACCATCATTTCGACGTCAACGGTACTCTTTTCTTACATTCGTTAAGAGTATCCAAGTGACGTGTGAATTTGATCAGAAGAAAGAAAAGGAAAAAACATAGCGATATCATCTCCACATTGAAAACACTATAAATTTAGACCAATGCCCCATTCCGTATATAAAGCTCTTATATCGTGAGCCTTTACGGATACATTAGCGAAAGCTCTATTCTTTAAGAAATAATAACGCAATCCTAACCTTTCGTAAAAAGGAATATCATAAGGATATGCTCGCCAAAGGTAAACACCTACCTGCACCACGACATGAACCTTATCAACGATGAGTTCGGACGATGCAAAAGCAGCATAACTCATGAGCTGTGACAAAGAAGGATCATCGGGCATTTCAGTGTCTATCTTTAAATAACTACTATAAAAAGAATCAAAACCCAAACCAAGGCTTCGTTTAGCATTCAAGCGGCGGTGCACAGCAAGAGAAAGCACAGAACAGTAGTGCGTTTCATCAGAATCGTCAAAAACATCAACAAAACCACCTGCATACATTAAAGAATATTCATAACGCTTATACGACACCTGAGGCGCTTCTGATGCAAATGGAACGTCACCTTTTATATGATAGGTAGCTGAAATCTCAGCCATTGCAACATTTAAACCAAAATTAGGACGATGAATACAACCATTACTAAAATGTTGTAATTTAGCACCTAAGCCTAGCGACAAATAAGGATTCACCTTATAATCACATTTTGTTGTAAAGGCAATATAAGCGTTCCTGTCTGAACCAATCGCCAAATTAGGAGACGCTTGATTCTTATCATATTCATTAATATTAAAACTGAGACCACAAGCGCAATCTAAACTCAATAAAAACCGATCAGTCCGCACAAATGGAAATTCGATATAACTGAATAGAGCAGAAGGAGAACCTATAATTGGATTATTAAAATCACTCCAATAAAAACCCAAACCATAACAAGGATAATTATAATCAATATGCCACTGTTGACTCCCCGTTGTTTGCAGACCTAATCTTAGTTCATTTCCCCAACAAACATTACCATTATCAGTCATTCTTACCGCATCAGCATGGGGAAGCACACGACCAATCTGATGATGATATTCAATAACGGGATAATAAGAGAGAGCCTTCTTCTGAGCTTGAAGCTGACACAAACTGAGAAAACTCAATAATATTATAATGTTATAACGAAGAACCATAATCACGCAAATATCTCATTTTAAAACTTAAAAATCAAAACTGAAAGCTTCCATAGGTATATGATACTTATTATAACCTCTAATATTTATTTTATTTCACATAAAAAAACCCCTCACAACAACTCGTAAAGGGGATTTTGAATCCCACATTGTGGGTTTTATTCCTCGCAGCTAGCTGCGAATAAAAAAAAGTGTTTCGAATTGATACTCCATCTGCTTGCAGCGGGGTCATTCATTTAATATAATTTGAAATTATTCTCTAAAAAAAATTAAGAAAATCAGGAAATTTCAGTGGACTATTCTACCCCTTCAAAAGCAATACATTTATAAGCCTCAGCAATTACGGAATGTGTTTTTCACACTATACCGATAATTACTTATCAGCCTAAGCTGTTTCAATGGTTTCATCCATCTCTTTGAAAAATTCAGCAGGCTTTTTACATACAGGACAAGTCTCTGGAGGTTCAGAACCTTCATGAACGTAACCACATACCGTACAAACAAATTTTTTATTCATATAAATATCATTTAAGTGTAGAAAATTACCTCACTAAGACGTTTAATTTTATGATAATTACCAAGTAAATAACCACGTTAAATTAATCTAATCCTGCCATACATATTACAATTTCTCCTTTGGGAGGATGCTCTGTATAATGTGCTGCAAGGTCCTGCAATGTTCCTTGTCTATTTTCTTCATAAATTTTAGTCAACTCGCGCGAAACTGAAGCCTGACGATCAACCCCGAAAAATTCGGACAACTGTCCTAACGTTTTAGCTAATCGATGTGGAGATTCATAAAAAATGATTGTTCGTTCCTCATTTTCTAACTGAGTCAATCGTTTTTGACGTCCTTTCTTAACAGGCAAAAAACCCTCAAAGACAAAACGATTACTAGGCAAACCAGAGTTCACTAAAGCCGGAACAAAAGCGGTAGCACCAGGCAGACTTTCTACTTTTACACCCGCCTTCACACAATCACGAACCAAAAGAAATCCTGGATCAGAAATAGACGGAGTGCCTGCATCAGAAACCAAACCTATATGCACACCTGATCTTATCTCCTCTACAATACGCGCAGTGGCTTGATGCTCATTAAACATATGATAAGCTACTAATCGTTTAGAGATATCAAAATGTTTGAGCAACTTCACGGTTTGGCGTGTGTCTTCAGCCAAAATATAATCGACCTCTTTCAAAGCTCTGATAGCCCTTAAAGTAATATCTTCAAGATTGCCTATGGGTGTGGGTATGATTGTCAACATGATACGTGCGTCTAAATTATTTTATATAATCACTAGAAACAAAAGTGAAGGACTAAAATTTACAACTTATCAATCTCATAAATTGCTGTGATGTTTCATTATCTTCCCAATTAAAACGAGAAAGATAGGTCGTAGCTTCAAGCAACGATTCCGCTTTATTCACTTCATCTAAAGCATCATTAAAAGCATCCATATTATTGCCAAATAATTCTTTCAGATACAGAAAACGATCTGTAATACTAATTGCTTTGCGCACATCCGTAATAGCACGTGAACGATCACCAATAACAGAAGCATTAGAATTATACTTATCAGCAATAACATTAGAAGCTACAGGTTTTTCTTCTTTCTCTGCTACTACCGTTTCCTTTAATTCTTCGGGCTTTTCTTCTTCCTTAAAATCTAAGATCTCGACTTCAGGTACCTTCTCTTGTGCTTCAACAACTTTGGTTTCTTCTACCTCTACTTCAGGTACCTTCTCTTGTGCTTCAACAACTTTATTTTCTTCTACTTCTTCTATAGATGCCTTCTCTTGTACTTCAACAACTTTAGTTTCTTCTACCTCTTCTATAGATACCTTCTCTTGTTCTGCAGCAACATCTTTTATTTCCACCTCTTCTTTTTCAACACTTTCCTTCTCGGAAACAACAGGAGCTTCTGCTGCTTTGGGTTGATTAACAATCACAGACTCTAAATTCAGCTTAATAGCTGGTGTACCACAAGGCAAACCATAAGTATCAACTACAAAATCAACATCTTTATCACCACGACCACTTAGATTGACTAAGATAGATTGGTTAGGTTTTTCTTGTGCTAACTTAACAGCATAAGCCATAGCATGAGCACTTTCTAATGCTGGAATAATACCTTCTAAACGACTCAACTCATAAAAAGCATCGATAGCCTCTTTATCATTCACCGAAGTATAATTGACGCGTCCCCAATCATGAAGCATAGAATGTTCAGGACCTACTCCTGGATAATCTAATCCACTTGCCACAGAATATACAGGTGCAGGTTCTCCCTTCTCATCCTGCAACATATAACATTTGAAACCATGAATAACACCCGGTTTTCCGCAAGAAATAGTAGCCGCATGTTCTCCCAGTACATTAATGTCGCGCCCTGCAGGCTCCACACCATAGAGCTCAACCTCACCATCATCTAAAAAGGCAGAGAAAATACCCATAGAATTACTTCCACCACCAACACAAGCTACCACATTATCAGGCAATTCACCTGTCATTTCTTGAAATTGATCGCGAGCCTCTATACCTACAATACGCTGAAAGTCGCGCACCAACATAGGAAATGGATGTGGTCCTACAACAGAACCAATACAATATATACTATTAACGGGATCTTTAAGATAAGCTTCAAAAGCAGAGTCCACCGCTTCCTTCAACGTCCTTAAACCATGAGACACTGGCACTATTTTAGCACCCAGGATCTGCATTCTTACCACATTGGGATGTTCTTTTACAATATCGACTTCGCCCATATGTATTTCACATTCCAAACCAAAATAAGCTGCAGCTGTTGCCAAAGCCACTCCATGTTGTCCAGCACCAGTCTCAGCAATTAAGCGTTTTTTACCTAAATGCTTAGCTAAGAGAGCCTCTCCCATACAATGATTCAACTTATGTGCACCCGTATGATTTAAGTCTTCTCTTTTCAAATAAATACGACCACCATATTTTTCGGAAAGACGGTTACAATAATACACTGGAGTAGGACGCCCTTGATAGTGCTTACGTATGCTACGCAACTCCGATATAAAATTATGAGACTTACTGATACGATGATACGCTTCAGTGATTTTTTTCATCTCTGCTTCCAATACTTCTGGAATAAAAGAACCTCCATAATCTTCAAAAAAACCTTTTTGATCGGGGTAGGTCTTAAAATAATTATCTGACATTATAATGTATGTATTTATTGTTTAAAGCAACGAAAGGCAAAGATATCAAATCTTCTTAAAGATTTTTAATCTAAAAGCAAATACTCATGATTTCGTACCCTTACAAAATTTGACTTATTTTGTATCCAGAAAAAAAAGAATAATAACACTTATAAATTAATACTTATGAAAAAAGCAGAAATCAGAACCGTAAGAGGTGTCATGAAAGTAGAGTTCTTCGAAAAAGATGCTCCTAATACCGTTGACAACTTTATTAAATTAATAAAAAAAGGATTCTATAATGGCCTTAACTTTCACCGTGTAATTCCAGATTTCGTAATTCAAGGTGGATGTCCTGATGGCACTGGAGCAGGTGGCCCTGGTTATTCTATCGACTGTGAACTAGATGGAGAAAACCAATACCACGATCGTGGTGTACTTTCAATGGCTCATGCGGGTCGTAATACTGGTGGTTCTCAATTTTTCATCTGCCACAGCCGCAAAAACACATCACACTTAGACCGCGTACACACTTGTTTTGGTAAAGTGTATGAAGGATTAGAAGTGATTGATGCTATCCGTCCCAAAGACGTTATCAACGAAATTGTGATGATCGAAGAATAATTATCACAACAAGCATAGTCAACAACCTCGGGGCAAACCCACGAAGCTTTAGTTGAAGAACAATTTATTATTCGCAGCAAGCTACGTAGAATTAAACCCACAATGTGGGATTTAAAGGCAAGATTTTGTAATGAAATCTTGCTTTTTTTATTTGAAAAAAGATTCCAAAGGTTTCTTTTCGGAAGTCTTTAATGACTCAACATAAACCATAATAGGATCCCTATAATTTAATCCTGTATGATAAGGCACTTCATCATAACTCTGAAAATGTGTTTCTGCCAAAGCATATAAAAAATCAGTAGTCAACAAAGTATATTCTTTTGTATCATCATACTTATCATTAGGCGTCATACCACCCCACACATAATCTTCACGCAACTGTGGCAAACGCCTCACAAAATCATTCATCTCTTTACCACTAACCTTCAGTCTTAATATCTCATTATTGAAAGGCAACAAACCCAAAACAGTTCCATAGGTTATTTCTCCTGCATTAATATCTTGACGAATACCGCCTGCATTAGTTATCGCAATATCACAAGAAGCAACCTGCATAAGCCAAGAAGTCGTTATTAGCTGCCCCATAAGTTCTGATTTCTTAATTATTCCTTTTTTTGTAAAACCAATACCTACATTAAGTGTTTCATCAGCTTTATCTTGCCACTTCGTAACTAAAGAATTAATCTCAGAATCTCTATCTTCACTTTTATTGGCAACAGCCTCATAAGATATGATACGACTATCTTTCGTCCTTTTATCATATTCTAGAAGCACTTTAATATATGATATAAGAAAAGGAGCTGTTTCAATCAACAAGACACTGTCTTTCATTTCCAACACTGGTTCATGACAATGTCCACCAGTAATGAGAGGAATATCATATTCTACAGCTAATGATGTTAAACTTTCCATCTCTGCCTTACATATATGACCTACAATTAGAACAACTTCTGCTCCATTTTCTTTCATCTCAGGCACATATTTCGCTATGGCCTCTTCATAAGGCGAAAAGGATAAGCCCTTTACAGCTGTAGCACTAGACGTTTGCGGTGTCTCTAAGTTAGCAAGACCCAAAATTCCAACAGATAAACCATTGACCTCAATCAGATGCCACGGCTGAACGAAACAAGGCACTTCTCCTTTCTCATTTTCAATATTAGCCGCCAAATAAGGAAAAGAAGAACGATCAGAACGTGCAATCAAGGTATCAATAGAAAAATCAAACTCATGATTTCCTAAAGCAACCGCATCATAACCCATAGCTTGCATCACCTGATACATCGATTGCCCCTTAAATAAAGTAGAAACAGAAGATCCTGTCCACATATCTCCACCACTAAGCACCAAGAAAGAATCGGACTCAAGCGTATAATTTTCTTTTTCTTTCCATAAAGCCATCATACCAGCAGCGCCATCAGCGTTCTCATTAGCATTCATCCAACCATGTTCATCAACGGTATAAAGAATAGTAATGCGTTTTTTCTCTGGCGTAGAGCAAGCACAGACAAGGATAAGCAAGGCAGAAAACAATAGGGTTTTAAAATTCATGTCTTTATTTATTTAATTGAGAAATCAATAAAATGACCATCTGGTAATAATTAGAGTCAACAACCTCAGGACAAGCTCAAGAGACATTTAATTGAAGAACATTTTAGTCGCAGCCAGTTACGGGAAATCAACCCCACAATATGGAAAAATTGCACCAAATAACTGACTAACAGAGCACAGAAAACCCCATAACACGTTGTAAAAACCGACTAATAAGCTTTCTTTATTTTTTCAATAAGACCTGTAGTAGAAAAACCGTCGGTAAGATCAATGGTAGTCACTTGACCACCTTTAGCCATTACAGTATCATAGCCAACAATGTTTTTTGCCTCGTAATCGCTCCCTTTAGTCAGTACATCGGGCTGCACAGCATCAATAAGTAGTTTGGGGGTATCTTCTTCAAAGAAGACAACCATATCCACAAAACCAAGAGCTGCTATCATCAAAGCACGCGCCTCATTATTGTTCACAGGACGACCATGACCTTTTAACAATTGCACTGAAGCATCAGTATTAAGACCAATAACCATTTTATCAGCCAATTTAGAAGCCTCGTATAAATAATCAATATGTCCTTTATGCAAAATATCAAAACACCCATTTGTAAAGACAAGTCGCTGACCTTCTTTTGACCATTTGTTAATGGTCGCCGAGATAGCCTTTCTGTCAGAAAAAATCTTAGAGTGAATAGGTACAGGAAGTAGCATTTAGCAGTGTTAAATAAAGCGTTATAGCCTTGAATAAAAAGAAGATATTATTTATTTCACCAAAAGATTTCCCTCTCCAGGAAACACAAATAGAGGTTGATAGAGTTTCGCTTCTTCAAATTCCATAGAAGCATAAGAAATAATAATCACTTGATCACCCACCGCAACTTTACGCGCAGCAGCACCATTTAAGCATATTTCACCAGACCCTTTTCTTCCTTTTATTATATAGGTTTCAAAGCGTTCTCCATTATTATTATTTACAATCTGCACCTTTTCATTAGGTATCATATTGGCTGCAACCAATAAATCCTCATCAATGGTAATACTACCAATATAGTTTAGATTGGCATTTGTCACAATCACATTGTGTAATTTAGATTTTACAATCTCAATATTCATAACTCGAAATTTTCTGCAAAATTACAAATGTTTTAACTGAATATAAATGAAATCCTGAAATATTATACTTTCTAATGATTATATCATCTAACAATACCTATTATCACCACAATTTTTCACTTATAAAAAATCAAAAAGACAACCTTTATTACACAAATTAGAAAAAGAAAAAACAACAAATTGAAACATTGAAATTATTAAAAACACAAGCACAAAAAACACCTTGCCCCATTTTGCAATCTCTACATGTCATTTAGCCTGACAATTCGAAATTTAAGTTCAATTTTGTCAACTATTGTGTAATAAACATCACACAATGTTTCTAGCTTTTATTATTTTTGCCTCATACATTAACCAAACGCGAAAGCCACACCTTTATGAAAAAGATTAAAACGTTAGATGACCTTAAGAAAATGAGGTCTTCTTTACAAAATGAGATAGACCTCAGACAGCAAAGTGAGAATCCTGAAAGCTTTGTTCAGATAAGAGTAGGAATGGGCACTTGCGGTATTGTTGCAGGAGCTAAAGAAACCATCACTTTTTTCTCTGAAGCCTTGCGAAAACGTAGAATTCCAGCTGTCGTTACCCAAACGGGATGTATGGGATATTGTCACTCAGAACCAACTGTAGAAGTCACTCTGCAAGGCAAAACACCTATTGTCTTTGGCAATGTCAACACAAGTAAAGCTGATGAAATCATTGAACAATACATCAAAAAAGGCATATTAGTGGATGGCATAATCCCCATTTCCTATAAAACCATCGATGAATAAATAACAGACAATTTAAGCAAATACCCCACTGCAAACAAACGGGGTCTCAAATAAGAAACAACACTTTATTATTCACAGCAAACTGCTGAAAATAAGCCCCACAACGTGGGATTTAAACCATTTTAATATTTAACAAACAATGGCAGATTACAAATTCCATTTGTTGGTATGTGGAGGTACTGGATGTAGAGCATCAAACAGTGATGTATTGTCCAAAAACCTAAAAGACGAACTAGCAAAACACAACCTAAGCGACGAAGTACAAGTTGTAAATACAGGATGCTTCGGCTTTTGCGAAAAAGGCCCTATCGTTAAAGTTGTACCAGACAACACATTCTACACTCAGGTAACACCAGAAGATGCTTGCGAAATAGTAGAAGAACACATCATAAAAGGACGAAAAATAGAACGTTTACTGTATGTAGATCCTACGAAAAAGAAACAAATAGGAGATTCTAAACATATGGATTTCTATAAAAAACAATTACGGATAGCCCTTCGTAATTGTGGTTTTATTAACCCTGAAAATATTGATGAAGCCATAGCTCGTGATGCTTATGCTGCTTTGGCGCAAGCTCTATCATCAATGACTCCTCAAGAAGTTATTGACGAAATAAAGAAAAGCGGACTGAGAGGACGAGGAGGTGGCGGATTCCCAACTGGACTTAAATGGGAAATAGCAGCCAATAACGAGGCTGACCAAAAATACGTAGTATGTAATGCTGACGAAGGAGATCCTGGCGCCTTTATGGATCGCTCTATCTTAGAAGGAGACCCACATACAGTAATAGAAGCCATGGCAATATGCGCCTATTCTATACAAGCTACTAAAGGTGTTATTTATATCAGAGCCGAATATCCTCTTGCTATTCATCGTTTAAAGGTAGCTATAAAACAAGCCCGCCAATATGGTCTCTTAGGACAAAACATCATGGACACGGGTCTTGACTTTGACATTGAACTACGTTATGGTGCAGGTGCCTTTGTTTGTGGAGAAGAAACTGCTCTTATTCACTCTATGGAAGGTAAACGTGGCGAACCAACAAGCAAGCCTCCATTCCCCGCAGAATCTGGTTTTAGGGGTAAACCAACGAATGTAAACAACGTGGAAACGTTTGCCAATATAGCACCTATCCTACTCCGTGGATCAGCTTGGTTTAATACCATAGGCACAGAGAACTCTAAGGGAACTAAAGTCTTTGCTTTAGCAGGAAAAATTAACAATGTAGGTCTTATTGAAGTCCCCATGGGCACCACTTTACACGAAGTCATTTACGAAATTGGTGGCGGCATAAAAGATGGTAAAAAATTCAAAGCGGTTCAAACAGGAGGACCATCAGGTGGTTGCCTGACAGAAAAACACCTCGACACAAAAATAGATTTTGATAGCTTATTAGCTGTAGGCTCTATGATGGGATCTGGTGGTATGATAGTGATGGACGAAGACGACTGCATGATATCTGTGGCCAAATTCTTCCTTGAATTCACAGTAGAAGAATCTTGTGGCAAATGTGCTCCTTGCAGAATAGGAAACAAACGACTTCACGAATATCTAGTAAAAATAACCGAAGGTAAAGCAACATTAAAAGATCTTGACGACATGCGCAACTTGTGTTATGTAATAAAAGACACTTCGTTATGTGGCTTAGGCCAAACATCACCCAACCCTATTCTTTCTACATTAGAGAATTTCTACGACGAATATGTAGCTCACGTGGTAGATAAAACGTGTCCTGCCGGATCTTGTAAGGCTCTAATGCGTTACTATATATTACCTGACAAATGTATAGGATGTACCGCTTGTGCTCGAGCATGTCCCGTAGGAGCCATCTCGGGTGAACGCAAAAGAGAACACGTAATAGACCAAAACTTATGTATCAAGTGCGGTGCGTGTTTAGAGAAATGTAAATTTGATTCAATCATCGTAAAATAAACTTACTCTAATGGTAAAATTGACAATAGATGAAAAAGAAGTAGAGGTTAAGAAAGGCTCTACGATCCTGGATGCTGCCAAGAGTATAGGTATCAATATTCCAACTTTATGCCACATGGAACTCAAAGACATGTGCATTGAAAATAAACCTGCAGGTTGTCGTATCTGTGTGGTAGAAGTAGAAGGTCGCCGTAATTTAGCACCCTCTTGCGCTACAGCTGCTAGTGAAGGCATGGTAGTCCACACACACACCATGCGTGTACTTAATGCACGCCGTGTGGTGATGGAATTAATTCTTTCAGATCATCCAGCCGACTGTTTAATTTGTGCTAAAAATGGTAATTGTGAGTTGCAATCAATGGCTCAACGACTCGAAGTTAATGAAATACGATACAAAGGAGCTCAATCTCATTACCGTGAAGACTTCTCACCATCCATCATCCGCGATATGGATAAATGTATTATGTGTCGTCGTTGCGAAACGATGTGTAACGAAGTGCAAACAGTAGGGGCTCTTTCAGCAGTTAATCGTGGCTTTGAAGCCGTAGTTGCTCCTGCTTTCGAACAAGACCTAGAACAATCAGTATGTACCTATTGTGGACAATGTGTGGCTGTTTGCCCTACTGGTGCCTTAACAGAAGTCAACCATACAAGCCAAGTAGTTACAGCTTTAGCTAACCCAAAGAAAACAGTAATAGTACAAGTAGCTCCCGCAGTGCGAGCTGCTCTAGGAGAGGTCTTTGGTTTGGAACCTGGCACTTTGGTAACAGGAAAAATGGCCGCAGCTCTTCGTCGTTTGGGTTTTGATCACGTTTTTGATACGGACTTTGCTGCTGACTTAACCATAATGGAAGAAGGCACTGAGATGCTAGACCGTATTTCACGTCACCTCAAAGGAGAAAAGGTGCATTTGCCTATCTTAACTTCTTGTTGTCCTGCTTGGGTTAACTTTTTAGAGAAACAATTTCCGGAATTTAAAAACATTCCATCTACAGCACGCTCACCACAACAAATGTTTGGATCTATTGCCAAAACATATTTTGCTGATAAAATAAAAGTCAAAAGAGAAGACCTTGTCGTGGTATCTATCATGCCTTGTCTAGCTAAGAAATACGAATGTCAGCGTGATGAATTTAAGACCAATGGTAATCCGGATGTAGATTTCGCCCTTACTACAAGAGAATTAGGAGGCTTAATAAAACGAGCTAACATTAACTTCTTAGAATTACCAGACGAAGATTTTGACCATCCCCTAGGAGAAAGTACGGGTGCTGGTGTTATTTTCGGTGTTACGGGTGGTGTCATAGAAGCAGCTACACGCACAGCTTATGAAGTATATACAGGCAAACAATTAGAGTGTGTTGACTTCAAAGAACTGCGTGGAATGGAAGGCATTCGTCACGCCACAATAGATTTCGATGGTTTACCTCTTAATATTGGCATAGCACACGGCTTAGGTAATGCGCGTAAATTATTAGAAAGTATAAGCAGTGGAGAATGTAATTTCCATGCTATTGAGATTATGGCTTGTCCTGGTGGCTGTATTGGTGGCGGTGGACAACCGTGGCACCATGGCAATCAGGACATTCTAAAAGCACGCGCTAAGGCTTTATACTCAGAAGATGAACATAAAGTGATTCGTAAATCGCACGAAAATCCTTATATCATTAAGTTATACGAAGAATTCTTGGGTGCCCCAATGAGTGAAAAAGCACATCGCTTGCTTCACACTAACTATTTTGACAGACAACTAAAAGTTGAAGCCGATAATTAATTTTTGAATCTAAAGACAATGGAACAAGATATAACAGTAAAATTGCACCAGCAAGATATTAAAAAGATACAAGAAATATGCGCTGCTTTTGATAATGATTGTGGCGAATTGATTAACGTATTACACAAAACTCAAGAACACTTTGGCTACCTCCCGGCAGAGGTACAAGAGTTAATTGCAAAAGAATTGCATTGCTCTGTAGCTAAAGTCTATGGCGTAGTCACCTTCTACTCTTTCTTCACGATGCTCCCTAAAGGAGAACACCCCATTTCAGTATGTACAGGCACCGCTTGTTACGTTCGTGGTGCCGACAAAATAATAACAGAAATAGAAAAAGAATTGGGTATCAAAGTAGGAGAAACGACACCAGATGGTAAATTTTCATTAAGCTGTCTGCGCTGCGTGGGCGCATGTGGCTTAGCTCCCGTTATGATGATAGGTGATCGCACTTATGGTCGTCTGGCTCCAGAAAAGATACGTGAGATACTTGAAGAATATAAATAACTAAGATTTAAAATCTATTAAATCAATTGAAGAAAAAGATGACTTTTATAACTAGTTATAAAAGCCATCTTTTTTTTATTTCTCTAAATGTTTTTCTAACACTGCATTAATCTTCTGGACTTCGATAAGAAAACCATCATGACCATAAGGAGAACCTATTTCATCATAAGTTGCATTAGGGATGTGTTTAGCCAAAAAACGTTGCTCCGAAGGAGGATATAAAATATCAGTAGAAACACCAATACACAAAGTACGCGCTTTTATACACCCCAGTGCGGCTTCAATACTACCACGTCCACGCCCTACATTATGACTATCAGCTAATAAGGTGATTTGATAATAAGAATAAGCATCATAACGTAACGCCAGCTTTTCACCTTGATAACGTTGATAAGAACAAGAACGCTGTTCTGTTATCTTCTCATTATCATTAGGTTGTGTATCATTGTAAATATAACTATTACGGTAACTCAAAAGCGCAATGCTACGCGCCACTTTCATACCTTCTATCCCACCTTTATCCGTATCATCTAAATAAGTAGGATCTGCTAATATAGCCATCCGCTGCGACTCATCAAAAGCACAAGCCCAAGCCGTTTGCGTAGCTGAAGTTGCGGATAACAAAAGATTTTCTATACGATCAGGAAACATAATACCATATTCCATAGCTTGCATACCACCTATACTACCACCCAACAGAAGATAAATTTTATCTATTCCCAAATATTCACGCAATAAATCATGTTGTTTAGCCACATCACGCATCGTTATCAAAGGAAAATCACGATAATATTTACGTCCCGTCTCAGGATTAATAGAAATAGGGGACGTACTACCATAACAAGAAGTGATAATGTTAGCACAAACAATAAAATACTTTTCAGGATTAATAAAATGGCGAGGACTAATCATATTGGGCCACCAATCTTCAACATCTGAATTCGCTGTTAAGGCATGACATATCCAGATGACATTATCTTTTTTTTCATTCAATGTTCCCCAAGTGTTATAAACAGTATCAAGCTCTGGTAAATATCCACCAGCATCCAAATCAAAACGCTGTTTATGATGATAAGTTTTCTGCATATACTTTTATTATTATCCTTATTTATTACAAATATAGAGTACAAAAATATAATTTTTCAATTATCTTTTCTCTTAAATTAACTATTCTATCTATATTTGCTGAATTAATGGTTATTAAATATTTGATTTTCGTTAATTAAAGCGTCTAAAACATTGCTCTATGAATACAACTCCAGACATCGCATTATCCAACAACATAAGTAATATCTTAGGAACTCTACCCATGGCTTTAGCTTGGAAAGATACAAAGCTAACCTATACTGGTTGTAATCAAGAATTTGCACGACTATTAGGATATAAAACCCCAGAAGAGATCATAGGGAAAAAAGATGCAGACCTATATGATGAAGAAGAAGACATCTCTCTTTATGAATCTGATGACCAAACAATTTTGGAAACAGGTGAACCATTAAAAAACTTTGAAGAAATATTTTACAATAAGAAATTGGAAAAAGAAGTTTGCTGGCGTATCAGTAAATTTCCACTTAAAGATGAAAAAGAAAACGTAGAAGGCATCCTCATGATCAGCGAAGATGTTACCGCTGGCAAAATGGAGCAAATGGAACTTTTTAAACTTCGCAAAGATGTTAAGAAAAGTGAACATATGACCAAAGCTTTTTTAGCTAACATCACACATAGTATTAGAACCCCATTAAGTGCAATTATGGGATTTACGGATATGATTACACAAGGAGAATTAGATCAAGATGAGATCCTTGCCTTTTCTGACATCTTACAATATAATGCCGACAAACTTAATAAAGTCATATCCGACACATTAGATGTCGCTTCTGTAGAAGCTGGAGAGCTCGTCTTAAAGACCGAACCTCTTGACATCAAATCATTTATAGAAGAAGAAGTAAAAAAATACGCTGGTCGTATCTTTGTTTCGGACAAAGCACATCTTGAAATAAAAGCGATACTACCCGAAGAAAATGCTAATTTTGATGTTGATAAAGTACGTTTAAAACAAGTATTAAGTAACTTAATTGGAAATGCACTTCAGCATACTGATGCAGGTGAGATTACCATAGGACTACGAGTTGACAACAAAAAAAGTGTTCTTATCTATGTTGAAGATACAGGAACAGGATTAGAGCCTGAGATATTAGAAATTATTTTCGAACGCTTCAAATTAGGCGGATCTGTAGTAGAAGATGTCAATAGTGGACTAGGACTAGGACTTACCATTTGTAAAGAACTCGTCAACCAAATGGGAGGAGAGATATGGGTTGAATCAAAAGCAGGCCAAGGATCTAAATTCTCATTTACATTACCCACAGGAAATGCAGTTTCAGAGACAGAAGTATCATCGCAAACAACCGAATACACTTGGAAAGAAGAATGGGCTGGAAAAAAAATAATATTAGCTGATGATGTCATCTATGCTCATCAATTCCTAAAGGCTTTATTAAAGAAATATAATATTGAAATTGTTTCTGCAATAGATGGTGAAGAAGCCATCAACTTAGCAGACAAACATCAAGATGCGGCCTTAATATTAATGGATATTCAAATGCCTCGTATGGGGGGTGTAGAAGCCATGGAACACATCAAAGAAAAATATCCAGAAAGACCAGTTATAGCTTATACCGCTTATGCAATGAGTGGTGATAGTGATCTTTATAAAGAAAAAGGTTTTGATGATTATCTTTCAAAACCATTAGAAACACCTGAATTACTTCGTGTCTTTAGTCGTTTCCTTTAATCCCACATTGGGGGTTTAATTCTACGTGACTTATACCGCGAATAATAAAATATTCTTCAACTGAATACCTCAGGGGCTAACCCCGAGGTTGTTTACTTCTAAATTAGGTTTGGGCTTTACAGGCTCAAACTTAACATAATGCTTTAAACCTTCTAAATTCTCAACTTTTAAATTAGAAGTTTTACAAAAGTCTTCCCAATTTTCGTAGGGACCATACTCCAAACATCTGAATATTGCTTTAGTATTTTCATAACCATTAATATAAGGATGTTTCATCACGGTTTTAAACGACGCGTTATTGATATCTAATTGCCGCAGGGCAATAGTATCCATCTTTATTCTCAGCATAATATCCTTATATTTCTCTTCGGAAATACCATACACCTCCAACAACTGCGAGGTAGAATAAAACCCACCAAGTCTTTCTCTATAAGTCACTATACGTTTTGCATCATAATCCCTAATGGCTGGTATCTGAACCAAAACCAAAGTATCAGCAGCATTAATCGGGATCTTTCCCCATACTTTGGAAGTGTCTAAGGTAAACTGTAGCGACATAACATCTAACCGCTTCTGATCCATTCCGTACATCTGAAGCAAAGGTTGTAAAGAACGAAGACCTCCATATTTTTTTCTTAACTCAATGATTTTATCAGCATAAAAAGCACCAACTCCCTGCACAGTCATTAACGCTTCTTTACTGGCTCCATTAATTTCGACCTTCGGTAATGCTTTTTTCTTTTCGGTATAAGTTTTCGTACTCGAATAATCTTCTTTATACTTTATTGAATCCAAGACATCACTAACCTTTTCATCCTCATATTTAGATGCATAAAACGCATTAACAGAATCCTCTAACGCTGATAAATCAAGAAGTGGCGGTCTAAAGTTAGTTCTAACATAATGATCTGCAAAAGTGATGGCAACGCATATCATTAACATCGCAAAAAAGCCATTGCGTTCTCTACTAGTCAAAGCGAAATACTTTTTTATCATAAGACCATGCTTTAAAAAGACAATCAAAGATAAGACATACCAATTAATATTCAAGGCATTATGACTAATAATTTAATTCGGCATAGTATTTGTTTCTCAATACAGAACACAAATGGACGACTTGTTTTATATTTGCACTAATTATAAACATCACGCAAATGAACTTAGTTATTGATCAAGGAAATACTTATAGCAAAATCGCTTTTTTTAATAATAATCATCTTGTTTCCTATACGAAAGAAGAAAATTCAAACCTTAAAACAATAGAAAAAGCAATAAACCAATTTTCAATCAAGAAAGCTATTATAGCCTCTGTTTCAGATGCCACAGCCATCATTACATTATTTAATAAACAAGCGATTCCTCTTTTGGTTATGAATCACCAAACAAAATTACCCATGGAGATTCATTATGACTCTCCAGAGAGTTTAGGATTAGATCGCATTGCAGCTGCAGCTGGTGCAATTAGTAAAGAAAATGTAGAAACCGCACTAATCATAGACATAGGCACAGCAATAACATACGACATTTGTAGTAAATTAGACGGCTATCAAGGCGGTAGTATTGCTCCAGGTTTAGACATGCGCCTACGAGCATTAAACGAATTCACCAAACGCCTACCATTAGTCACTCGTAGTTGGGGTGATAATACTTGGGCAAAATCAACAACGGAAGCGCTCAGGAATGGCGCACAAGAAGGTATAATTGCAGAAATCAATCATTACATTGGACAAGCTGAAAGTCAATTCAAAAAGATTTCAGTGTTTTTAACAGGTGGAGACGCTAATTTCTTTGAAAGAAAAATAAAAAATGACATCTTTGTCGTTCCAAATTTAGTATTGGATGGTCTTATAGAAATATTAAAAATAAACTAACAATAATATTATGAAAGCTCTTAGATTAATAGCAGTAATGATCTTTACTTTAAGCATTACGGCAAAAGCACAAACAGGTCTAGAATCAGGAACCACTTATGGGCATGGAGAAGACAGCGTTAAATGTATGAATAGTTATTCATTATTCTCAGAATATGCAAAACAAAATAACTATGCTGATGCTTTAGAACCATGGACCTATTGTTTTGAAAATGCACCTGCTGCAGGAAAAGGAATCTACATATACGGTGTGCCAATCGTAAAATGGGAAATCAAAAACGCAGCAGATAAAGCTGAAAAGGATGAGAAAATTGAAAAATTAATGCGCGTTTATGACCAACGAATTAAATATTTCGGCGACGACCGTAGATATCCAGAAGCACGTCTATTAGGCCTTAAAGCCATTGACTATAAAACGTTGAAAAGCAATGATATCATCGCTCAAAAACAAGCATATGATTGGTTAAAACAATCAATTGACGGTTTAGGTCCAAACGTAACACCTAAAATCATAAACTATTATATGGCCTTAAGTTTCTCCTTGTTTTCTAGCGATGAAATAGCAGGAGAACGCTTACTTGCCGATTATGAAATGATTCAAAGCAAATTGGATATCATTGAAAAAAGAGGTGGAAAAAATGGAGAAATAGCCACCTCGATGAAAGTTAGTTTTGAACAAACATTTGCTAATAGTGGAGCTGCAGACTGCACCACTCTGGAAACGATGTATGCTGCACAATACAAAGCAAATCCTACCGACAAAGAGCTTTTATTAAAATTATTAAATCTATTTGAAAAAACAGAATGTACAGAATCTGATTTATACTATAAAGCTTCTGAAGCCATGTATAAAATTGAACCTTCAGCTTCTTCTGCCGCAGGAATTGCTAAAATGTATTTAGCACAAAACAACATTAGCAAAGCAGCAGACTATTACACAAAAGCAATTTCATTAGAAACCTTAGACGATAGGAAAGCACAATATCAATATACATTAGCATTTATTAACTTCTCAAAATTTAATGATATGCCAAAAGCGCGTCAATTCGCTTTAGAAGCCATACAATCTAATCCATCTTGGGGAGATCCACACTTGTTGATTGGAAAAATGTATGCACAGTCTGCTCAGAAACAAACATTAGGGGAAAAAGACATTGAAAATCAAGCTGGATATTGGGCTGCCGTTGATCAATTCAATAAAGCTAAATACGTAGATAAAGCTTGTACAGAAGAAGCCAACCAATTGATTAAAATCTATAGCAACTACTTCCCTTCTAAAGAAGAAATTTTCTTTGAGCCAGACTATGAAGCAGGAAAAACAGTTAAAGTAGGTGGATGGATTGGTATCTCAACAATAACACGTTCAAGAGACTAATATCTAATGATAAGAATGACTTATATAAAATCAAAATACAACCTTTTATTCTTTCTCATTGTAGCGATAATAGTAGGTTGTGACAATAACTCATCACCCAAAGCCATAATAGAAGAAGGCATTGCAGTAGATTCACTCCCGTCTTTAACAGGAGAAAACATCAATACTATTGTCTCTGATTCTGGACGCATTAGCTACAGAATGGAAGCTCCAATATTAGCGATCTATGACAAAGTAAAGACACCTTATTGGAACTTTCCCGAAGGTGTACATATGACAACCTATTCAAAAATGGGGAAAGATAATGGTGCAATTAAATCAAAATTTGCCATTTATCATGTTGAAAAGAAACTTTGGGAACTACGCAAAAACGTTGTCGTTACAAATCCTGATGGAAAAACGATAGAAACAGAACTATTATATTGGGATCAAGATAAGAAAAGTATTTACTCTGATGCTTTTGTGAAAATCACAGATGATGGTACGATAACCAAGGGAACTGGATTCAAATCTGATGAATCATTTGAAGCTTGGACTTTAGATGATTTCGAAATTGAGTATATTGAAGAATAAATTATAAGTCTAATTTATACAAAACCTCAGCACAACAAAATGCTGAGGTTTTTTTATACCACTAATAACCTAGTTCAACATTAAATTCTAGCCACAAATAGATATCGGTAGTCCATTTATACTTGCAATTTAGAAGTAATAACAGGTTATTTTGAAAAATTATAAGGACAAAGATGTCTTTTAGGTAAATCTTCCTTCGTATTTGCTTTTATACCGATTATGAATTGAAATGCGCTTTATTTCGCTTCGCTTATAAAACTCAATCAATTCTATATCGGCATAATACCACCAACTGTTAAGGCTCATTTTAAATTTTAATTGGTATTATTTGGCATAAATTACTCAAATAAAATTCAAACTGTGACCGTATTTAAAATCGAACACAGGTTAATACAAAACGTATGATCATTCTACTATCTCCCGCAAAAACACTTGATTTCAATCGTAAAATACAATCGAACACACATTCAGAACCTTATTTTCTATCAGATGCAAATCTATTGGCAAAAACAATGAGGCAATATAATATAAGCGACTTACTCCAAGTTATGACCATGAGCGAGAAACTAGGACAACTCACTTATGAACGCTATCAAGAATGGGAAAGCTCAGAGACAGAACTCCGGCAGGCAGGTGCGGCATTCAAAGGAGAGGCCTATAATGGACTTAATTTAGTTAGTCTAGATGAAAAAGCTCTTGATTTTGCTCAAAAACATTTACGTATTTTATCTGGCTTATATGGCATTTTAAAACCCTATGATCTCATTAAACCTTATCGTCTTGAGATGGGATCCAAATTGAAAGAAAGTTCGCTCTATTTCTTTTGGCGAAATAAAATAACCAAGAAAATAAATACCGATTTAAAAAATAATGGAGGTCCATTAATAAACCTAGCCTCACAGGAGTATTTTAAGGCCATTAAATCATCAGAAATTATTTCTGACACCATTACCCCAACCTTTAAAGAGATCAGAGATGGAAAGCTTAAAACAATCACGGTTTACACTAAGAAGGCGAGAGGGATGATGGCACGTTATATTATCGAAAATCAGATAAAAAATCAGGAAGAAATTAAACAGTTCAACATAGATGGTTATCATTTTAATGCTGAATTGTCAACAGCTCATGAATGGCTCTTTACCAGAACTCAAAAATAAAGACACCAGAATTAATCTAAATAAAAGAACAAAATCAATCATATAAAATCCTCATCTTAAATACATTTATGATAATGTGAGAGGATAGAAAACAGAAAAGAGACTGTCTTAACATAATAAGACAATCTCTTTTCTTCAATATAAAATAAACGCCCCGCTGAAAACAAACAGAGGATCTATTCGAACACTTTTTTTTATTCGCAGCAAGCTACAGGAAATAAAACCCACAATGTGGGATTTAATTCTTACTTAGATTGCTCGATAGCAAGTGTCTTAGTCGTAGAATCACAAACTTCGGCAGGACCAAAATATTGTATTGGACCAGGATAAACAAAACTAGTCTCTACAGCCCATTTTTCGCGTACTGCAGCAAATACTTTAAATGGTTTACCATCTAATTCTACAAGCGCTTTCTGTATCACCGGTTTCATATGACCATTACGTTTCTCCATATTCATCATCATAGTCACAGGAACACCACCAGCAATCCACTCATCAGACGGAGCTGTTGTATTGCGTACTGATGCCATATAACCAGTCTTTCCTTCAGACAACAATACAGAAGCAGTACAACCAAGAGAATAACAATAGTCAGCATCAAAGTTAGACGGTGCAGCACAACGTCCTTCATAACCAAAGAAATGATTTTGTGCTGAGAAAGAGCCAACATACTCACCTGCTTTCTTCATTTGCTTAAGACGTTTACCAACCATTTCAATCAGTAATTTCTCAGTTTCAATTTTTGACACCTGTACATTTCCGTGAGGATCACGATCAAGCGTCAACTGAGTAGCAATACCTTCTGGTAGAGAATCAAATACAGCGGCAGAAACATCTGAAATATGTTTTGATACCCACGCTAAACGTTCAGACTTTTTAAGTGCTTTAAAAGTATCAGCTAAATCAGTACCTTCTGTTAATAAATCATTTAACTCTGAAATTAGAATTTTCATTTCAGGAATAAATTCAACCAAACCTTCAGGAATAAGAACTACACCAAAATTTTCACCATTTACAGCACGTTTTGCTACAACTTTAGCCAAATCCTCAACGACCTCGCTAAGCGTTTGTGCTTTAGCTTCTACTTCTTCAGAAATAATACAAGCATTAGGTTGAGTCTGCAAAGCACACTCTAAACCAATATGAGATGCAGAACGCCCCATCAACTTGATAAAGTGCCAGTATTTCTTAGCAGAGGTAGCATCACGCATAATATTACCAATCAACTCAGAATAAACTTTACATGCCGTATCAAAACCAAAAGAAGATTCAATCATTTCGTTTTTAAGATCTCCATCAATTGTCTTAGGACAACCAACCACTTGAAGACTTCTACCTTTCTGTAAATAATACTCTGCCAACACGCACGCATTGGTATTAGAATCATCACCACCAATGATTACAATAGCATTAATCCCAAGAGCCTCACAATTATCAGCACCTTTATCAAACTGCCAATCTTCTTCTAATTTGGTACGTCCAGAACCAATAATATCAAAACCTCCGGTGTTACGAAAATCGTGAATATAATCAGCCGTTAACTCCCTATACTTATTATCCACTAAACCACCAGGACCACCTAAAAAACCATAAAGTTTATTAGCAGGATTTAACTTTTTAAGACCATCAAACAAGCCAGAAATAACATTATGACCACCAGGAGCCTGACCGCCAGATAAAATAACACCAACATTAACTACTGGAGCAACTACCTTATCTGTAGTTGATTTGAATGATAACAAAGGCATTCCATAAGTATTTGGAAATAACTTTTTAATGTCAACCTGATCAGCAACAGACACTGTCTTGTCACCCTCAACAATAGTAACAGAACCTTGAAGAGCTTTAGGAAGCTTAGGAGCGTATGTCGCTCTAGCCACTTGTAATGAACTTTTAGTCATAATTATATGATTTTGATTATTTATTGGTATTTATTCCAAATTAAAGATACAAAAATACAAAATATTTTAACATTACACGAGACTTTTTATCTTAGGATACACCGAAAACAAACTAATGAAAAAGGATAAACAAAGACCGTCTTGAAGAATAAAAACAGGAACACAAAATAGACTATTCAGTAACAAAAGACGTATTACCCAATTTGAAAACATCTCATTAATACACAACAATCTACAGAGAATAAAAAACACAATGTGACACCTAAACAATAATAAGTTGATTAATAGTAACAAAAGCAAATACACTTTAAAACAACTCTAACAACAACTATCACCACACGATAAATTTTTACCAAAGCCTAGAAATACAAAGAGTTAACCAAAGATACAGTATCCTAAACTATAGAATAAAAAAAATAGGCTCAAAAAGTGACAAATGGACTTAACATAATATATGTTTTGTGCAAATATTTCTATAACCACATAACCTATGAGTTTAAAACGCAAAATAAAAAAAACAATAAATTGGGATTTCGCCTGACAGCAATTTTTCTTTTATTCATAAAAGTTAAGAATAAAAGTTAGAATTTTTTGAGCATAATAACACATAAGCATAAACAAGAAAACCAAAATCTATTTATTAAAAAAGCGGAAGACTAGTTTTGCTTTTGCAACTCCTACGACTTCAGAAAGCTCTTCTAACGAAGCAAGCTTAACCTTTTCAACAGATTTAAAAAAATATAGCAATTTTTCAATACCCTTATCCCCTATTCCTTTTATTTCTAAAAGTTCAGATTTTACGAAATCTTTAGATCGTAAATCACGATGAAACGTGATACCAAAACGATGGGCTTCATTTCGTAAATGCTGTATAACTTTTAAAGTTTCAGAATTCTTGTCAATATATATAGGAACAGGATCTCCTGGTTTAAAAATCTCCTCCAGACGTTTAGCAATACCAATCACGGCTGGTCTATTACCTTTAAAGTCTAGCCTGTCTAAAGTCTTCACTGCGCTACCCAGTTGCCCTTTCCCGCCATCCACAACAATAAGACCAGGCAATGAGTCTCCCTCATCCAAAAGGCGCTTATATCGCCTATAAATAACCTCCTCCATAGAAGCAAAGTCATCAGGTCCCACAACCGTTTTTATATTAAACTTTCTATAGTCCTTTTTGGAAGGAATGGCATTTTTGAATACAACACACGAAGCAACGGGATGTGTTCCTGAAATATTTGAATTATCAAAACATTCAATATGCATTGGGATTTTTTCTAATTGCAAATCGCTCTTCATCTTCTCAAGTATCCGCACATCTCTTTGCTTTTTATTCAGATTCAATTTCCGCTTCATTCGCTCAATACGGTAATATTTTAAATTTCGATCAGCCAGGTCAAGAAGGTTTTTTTTATCTCCTCGCTGCGGAACAATTAAAATATTCTGATCAAAACCAGAAATAGGAAAAGGGATAATCAATTCTTTTGAGGTGGAAATACCTCTTTCACGCATATCGAGAATCGCATATTCCAAAAGATGTTCCCTATCCTCTTCAACTTTCAATTTAATTTCAACTGTATGAAATTGCACAATTGAACCATTAACAACTTTAAAGAAATTAACAAAGGCTTCTTTTTCATCACTAAGATATCCAAACACATCAACATTGCCAATCGTATTACTCATCACTTTGGATTTGCTTTGATAATCCTCAATAGCATGAATCTTTGACTTAACAATTTCAGCCTCTTCAAATTTCAATTGATCTGAAAAATCATTCATCACATGAATAAAATGTCGCTTCACATCATTAATGTCTCCTTTCAAAATCTTTCTAATATCGGTTATGCTCTGCATATATTCCTCTTCTGTTTCACGTGAAACACAAGGTGCATTACAATTGCCAATATGACTTTCAAGACAAGGCTTAAACTTACCACTTTTAATATTATTCAAAGTCAGGTTAAGCTTACAGGAACGCAACTTATATATTTCCTTAATAAAATCAAGAATCATATTAGCTACATAAACTGAGGAATAAGGACCAAAATACTGCGATCCATCTTTAACTAAATTACGGGTTTTAAAGACTCGAGGGAAAGGTTCATTTTTAATACAAATCCAAGGGTATGTTTTATCATCCTTTAAACTGATATTATACCGAGGCTGATTCTTTTTAATTAAAGAATTTTCTAGCAATAAAGCATCGTGTTCATTCTCTACAACAACAAACGATATATCTGCAATCTTTTTTACAAGAACCGCAGTTTTTCCTACTATATCATTTCTAAAATAAGAAGACACACGTTTTCGTAATGATTTTGCCTTTCCAACATATATCATTCTACCATCACGATCATAGTATTGATACACCCCTGCAGAGAGAGGCATATCTTTAACTTTGTCTAATATTTCAGTTGAGAAATTCAAATTCTTAGTTTCACGTGAAACACTAACGTCCCATCAGAACAAGTAATACATTTAAATCGGAAGGAGAAACACCAGAAATACGTCCTGCCTGACCAATTGTTTCTGGATCAATAGCCGTTAACTTCTGCCTTGCTTCAGTTGAAATAGAAAGAGCTTCAGAATAATTAATCTTACCACGAATCTTTATATGCTCTAGTCGATGCAGTTTATTTGCCACCATACGTTCTCGTTCTATATATCCACTATATTTGATTAAGATCTCTGCCGACTCCTTTACTTCTGGTAAATAATCTTGGTCAAATTCATCAGGAAACACGCTTAAAAGACTATCAATATCAACCTGAGGTCTAGTAAGAATTTTTTTCAATTTCATTCCCTGTTTAACAGGAGCACTATCCTTAGAAACCAAATAAGAATTTATCTGATCAGGCTTAACAGAAACAGACTCTAAACGATGCACCAAAGCTTCCCTTGCAATCACCTTCTTAGCCAAACGATCCACTCTTTCACGACGCCCCAAACCAAGATCATAACCTAATTGAGTTAAACGCTCATCGGCATTATCTTGTCTGAGCAGGATACGATACTCAGCACGTGAAGTAAACATACGGTAAGGTTCATCCACTCCTTTTGTAACTAAATCATCAATTAGAACACCAATATAAGCCTCATCACGCTTTAATTCTAACAAGGGTGTTCCATGCACACTTGCATGAGCATTAACACCAGCAACAAGTCCCTGAGCAGCAGCCTCTTCATACCCGGTAGTGCCATTTATCTGACCAGCAAAGAAAAGATTCTTAACACGTTTTGTTTCAAGAGAATGATAAAGCTGTGTAGGGGCAAAAAAATCATATTCTATAGCATAACCAGGTCTATAAATTTTAGCATTTTCAAAACCTTCTATAGCTTTCAATGCTTTATATTGAATTTCAAGAGGCAATGAAGACGAAAAACCATTTAAGTAATATTCTTGCGTATCTTCACCTTCAGGCTCTAAAAACAACTGATGCATATCTTTACCAGCAAAAGTGACAATTTTAGTCTCAATACTAGGACAATAACGAGGTCCAATACTATGTATAGTACCATTATACATAGGAGAATCCTCTAAGCCCGAACGTAATATGTCATGCACCGACGCTGAAGTATGAGCAATATAACAACTTCTATTTTTGAGATTATTTTCAACGTCTAAAAAACTAAAATGATGAAAATCAGACTCACCAGATTGTTCCTCTAAGACACTAAAATCCACAGTTCTACCATCAATTCTAACAGGAGTACCTGTCTTCATTCTATCTACTTCAAAGCCTTTTGCCTTAAGTTGTTCAGTCAATCTATAAGATGAAGGTTCAGACATACGACCACCTTGTATTTGAACACTTCCAATGTGCATTAATCCATTTAAAAAAGTTCCATTTGTCAAAACAACAGCTTCAGAATGAAAAGAAACATTCAACAGCGTTTTAACACCTTTAACTTCATCATTATCAAAAATAAGTTCGGTAACAGTATCCTGCCATATATCAAGATTAGGCGTATTCTCAAGAACACGACGCCATTCCTGAATAAATTTCTCTCTATCATTTTGAGATCTTGGACTCCACATCGCAGGCCCTTTAGAACGATTTAAAAGTCTAAATTGAATTGACGTTTTATCAGAAACAATACCAGAAAAACCACCCAAAGCATCTATCTCTCTAATTATCTGACCTTTGGCAACACCACCCATGGCAGGATTACAAGATAGCTGAGCTATCTTATTCATATCCATTGTAATCAATAATGTTTTTGACCCCATATTAGCAGCAGCAGCGGCAGCTTCACATCCCGCATGGCCAGCACCTACAACGATCACATCATATTTAAAATCCATAACTTACTTAATTAATATATCTAAAGCATCATTTTCAGCTTTACGCATAATGGATGCATCTACATCATTTTTATCTTTAAGACCACACAAATGCAAAACACCATGTATAATCACACGAAACAATTCCATTTTGAAATCTACTTCATATTTTAAAGCATTACTCTTAACGGTATCAATAGAAATAAACAAATCACCAGATACAATATCCCCTTCACAATAATCAAAGGTAATGACATCAGTATAATAATCGTGTTTAAGATATTCATTATTGATTTTTAGAATATACTCATCATCGCAAAAAATATAACACAATTCACCCACTTGTAAATGATATAAATCACATACTTTTGCAATCCAAGAGGAAATAAGCTCCTGATCAATATCAGGCATCTCAACCCCATCAGCATTATATTCTACCATAATTTAATTTTATGAACTTGCAAAAATAACACTATTTAATATTTAAAGCAATGTTAAAAATCAACACTTCACATTATAAATCATGATAATACAATGTTTCTTAAAATGTTTTGTATTTTTGTGTAAATACTTTAATAAAAATGACATTTTTAGGCATTCGATTTCTTGATATAATAGACATTCTATTAGTTGCATTTTTTCTTTATCAACTTTATAAATTGATAAAAGGAACCATCGCTTTTAATATTTTTATTGGTGTGTTTATGCTCATATTAACGTGGCTTCTCGTTAAAGCGCTAAACATGAAATTAATTTCATCCATATTAGATGCTATAGTAAGTGTAGGAGCCATAGCTGTCATCGTTCTTTTCCAAGAAGAAATAAGACGATTTCTGTTACTATTAGGATCTAAATATAATACTGGTCGATGGTTTAAGATGGATAATTTTTTAGCAAAAAATAAAAAATCGGGCATGATGAATATTTACATCAACCCCATCGTAGAAGCCTGTGAAAACATGGGATCAACTAAAACTGGTGCATTAATAATCATAACCAAATCATCAGAATTAATAGATATCATAAAAACAGGAGAACTCATCAACTCGATGATATCAACACGCCTCATTGAAAACATCTTTTTTAAGAACTCACCAATGCACGATGGTGCAGTGATAATAACGGACAATAAAATTAAAGCCGCACAATGCATCTTACCTTTATCACACAACACAGATCTTCCTAAAGATTTAGGATTAAGACACCGTGCAGGATTGGGTATTTCTCAGAAATCAGATGCCATGGTGATCATCGTTTCAGAAGAAAGAGGAGAAATTTCATTTGCTCAAAACGGCGTTTTATATAAAAATATAACCCCTAACAAACTTAAAGAACTACTTAAACAATAATGAACAATATAGCTCAAGAAACAGTTCAACAATTATTTCAGAAAAAATATAAGGAAGAAATAATAAACATCACAGCATTAGCTGAAAGTGGTTCATATCGACAATATTTCAGGATAAAAGGAGAAAAGAACACCGTTTTAGGTGTTTACAACAGTGACATAAATGAAAACAATACCTACTTGTCTTTTTCTAAAACATTTGAACAAAGTCACATTAACGTTCCTGAGATCATAGTCATTGCACCAGATCATCAATCCTACCTAGTCCAAGACTTAGGAGACAACACGCTATATTCAATCTCTAATAAAGAAAAAAATAAAGACGGCACATTGTCAGCGGTAGCATTAAATTTATACAAAAAAAGCGTTTTTGAATTAATCAATATTCAGACTAAAACAATAAAAAACCTTGACACGAGACTTTGCATACCTCGGGATGCTTTCGACTATCAATCAATAATTTGGGATTTAAATTATTTCAAGTATTTCTTTCTAAAACTCGTGCGTATTAGTTTTGACGAACAAAAACTAGAAGATGAAATGCAGTCTTTTGCGCAAAATTTAGACAAAACAGATCGCAACTATTTTTTATTTAGAGACTTTCAAAGTCGGAATATAATGATCAAAGATGAAACACCATATTTCATAGACTTTCAGGGTGGAAGAAAAGGAGCATTATATTACGACTTGGCATCTTTACTTTATGATGCTAATGTAGAATTACAAGCAACAGATCGTAATACCCTATCGCAAGTTTACTATAATAAAATTTCAGAAATAATAGATATCAACATAACAGATTTCACTTCTCAGTACCATCATTTTGCAGCCATAAGGCTAATGCAAGCTCTCGGAGCTTTTGGATTAAGGGGGATTGTAGAAAACAAACCCCACTTTAAAGAATGTATCCCTTATGCCATCAAGTCATTACAAGAAATCACAACTGAAAAAACATTCCATCTCAAATACCCCTATTTGAGTCTCATAATAAAGAGTTTAAGTCAATCATTACATATACAAAAGATATTAAATGATAAATAATTTACCTCTTTTAAAAAAAGAATAAGTTTTTTACTTTACTCTTAATAAATATTTTCATATTTTTGTTCATTATTTTTAACATTAACCCGTTAAACAAAAAACCTTAAAACAGATACCATTATGAAAAAAATAACTTTATTTATAACCGTTATTACGTTATTATTAACCATAACGTCATGTGATGAACTAGCAGATCTTCTAAGTGTCACCTTTGAAGATGTAGCAATAGAACAAGATATTGATATTCCCTTAGATGGAATAGGTGAAAAATCAATAAACCTTATTGGAGATAATGAGCCAAAAGAATTTGACAAGACATTTACCTTAAATATGTCTCATGCTAATGATGGAAATTCTTCAGATCAATCACTTTCACAATATCTTGAAAATCTTACAGAGGTAAATATCGACTCATTATCATTTACAATTTTAGATTCGTATAATGGAATGACATTATCTGATGATTTTTCAGTTAATATGACAATCGTAATATCAAATGATACTGATACGATTCACACCGAAACTATTGAGAACTTAAAAGCAGGTAATGAATTTAAAAGCGATTTAAACTCAGAAAAATTGACTTTAATCTCTAGTACATTAAAAGATAACAAAAATTTAACAATTAGAGCATTTGGTACTACTACTAATGATCTAGAAGCTGATCACTTCACTTTGAAAGTAAAAATAATTGCTGACATTAAAGCAAGTGCATTAAGCACAGTTGAAGAATAGTAATATAAGCATTATAATAAAAAGTCCTTACAAAATTCTGTAAGGACTTTTTTTACGCCCATATTTTCATTGGAAAATGGCAATAAAAATTATATCTTCGCACTCTTATTATACAAATTAACACTAATCAATCATAATACAACAAAAGACGATGAAAAAAAATCTGTTCATCCTTGCAGTAACCGGCGCATTATTAGGTTCTTGTACAGGATCATCTGTAAAGAAAGCCGACATTAAAGACACAAAAGACAGCGTAAGTTATGTTATCGGAACCGACTACGGTACGGGCATATCTCAACAAATAAAAACATTTCCGGGCGGAATGAATGCAGAAGAGTTTTTAGAAGCTTTTATTGCTGGTTTTAAAGGAGAAGAATCTAAAATAGTAATGGAAGATTCTCGTACTTTCATTATGTCTTATGTACAAGAAGCACAAAAAACAGAAGGTGATACAACACTAACACCTAATGCCGCAAAAT
>CBFIII010000011.1:0-99307 GCA_965662645.1 Bacteroidales bacterium | reverse complement strand
ATCTATACTTTTTCTTTTTGTGCTTCACGTTTTACCTTATCATTAAGATCAATTCCTCTAATAGTTATTTTGGAGACGACAGGAGTTTATTATAAACAGAAAGCTTGGTGCTTGTACGATGAGGCTATTGATGTGTTTTTTTCCTAATAAGGCCAAGGAGTACATTCAAAGTCTTGGTTACAAGAGTAAAAATGAGAAAACAGATGCAAAAGCATTAGCTCGAATGGGAGCAGAACAATGGTTAAATACTTGGCAACCTCTCACGGATAAGACTTACGAACTGCGGGGATTAACAAGACAAAATGAGGACCTTTAAAAAAGAGCGAACAGTAATTCTTAATAGAACAGTACATGAGCTTGTTGAACGTGCAAACGAGGGATAATGAAGACGATTATGCGAGTTTGTTATCTATTCTACTTTTCTGTAAGATAAGTATCTTTATAAATAATTATATTCATCAAACATAGCAGCTTGACCTATTCTATTACCTTCTGAATCATAAATATTCCAGAGAATGACATTTTTGATTTCAAATCTTTTTCCTGATTTCGAGATTCTAATTCCAGAATAATCTTTTGAATATCCCTTTTCAGCAACTTCTGCTAGAAATTCTTCTCTCTTGCTTCTCTCGTCACTTTCTGCAGAGTATTTGGAAGGCATATTTGTAAATTCTTCCCAAGACATTTCAAAAAGCTCTTGGGCAGTTTGATTAGCATAATTAAATATGGGATCATTTGTTCCATTATGAGCTAGAAGGACATAATCAGAATTAAATACTTGTTCTGCTTGTTCTTCTAAAGTTAAGGAAAAATCGACGATGTTTATATTTGCTAATTCTTTCAGACTATTCGTGATTAAATGAACATAATCCATTAAGAAATTATTCTTACTGCTAGGAATTCCAGCTTTTTTCATTATTTGTATTAGATTAATGATAATTATTATCTTCTAGAAGAGAAATTACCTTGTCAATTTTTTATTTTGCACTTAGCTCCGTGCGTTATGTCATAGCGCTTGTAATTGTGGGAGAAAAATTATCATCGTCCTTATTTACAGTTAAATACCATTACAAACCCTAAGCTAAATATATTTTATGGACTCTTTAACCATCATTCCTTTTGTGATATTCCGAGCTTTTGCCAGTTGATTACAAACCGATATAATGCCATTGGTAAGTACGTCTTGCCCATTAAAAATCTCAGCACTCATACAGTTTACCGTACAAGCAAGAATTCCTATATCATTTAGATATTCGAGGCTTTTTATACCGGCATTGTTTTTACCAATTCCTGCATCATTAAAAAATACCGCTTTTACGTTATGTTTTTGTGCATAATGTCCGGCACTCACACCACCATGTGATCCACACACCACGATGTCTCCTGAATTGTTCGCGCTTAAAAAAGTGATGCTGTCGGTAATGGTAATACTCACACCATCAATTTGTGTTTTGGTTTGTTTTTTTAATTCTTCTTTGCTACCGCTAGTCTTCACTTCATTCTTAATCACAGATTCAGATTTCTCACTTTCTTGAGACGATAAAGGGTGATTAATAATAGGGCTTATTTTGGCAACGGCCTTTTTTACAGAATCTCCGATTAGGATGCCGAGTGCTTCAGCTTGAGGGCTAGTGTGACTTATGGTGCCACTTTCCCAGGTGTCTTGCGAAATGCCAATCTCAGCGCTATAGTTATCAACAGCACAAGCCAACACATTCTCAGCCTCGTAATGTGTGAGACCTCTAATCCCTGCCTGATTTTTTCCTACACCTGCATTATTGAGAAAAACTGCCTTTACATGACAGTTATTGACGTGTCTAGCTAGGTCTCTATTGCCTCCGCAATGGGATCCGCATACAAGAATTGGACTTGTATTATCAAGTTGTAAATCACCTAAACTATCAAAAAGCACTATACCTTCGGGTAAATCCATTTTATTTCCCATATGCCTTAATAATTATTGACTTTTATCTAATTAGATTGTTATATTTCTCAAAATCACTTGTTTGATTTCTTCGTTTTAAATGCCGACAGAATACCGAACTTCAAAGACAATTGTGTATGGCCTTTTTTTCTTTGTTATAAACCCTGAGCGCTGCACTTCGACTTTGCTCAGCAACCACCCAAGGTTATTATAATAAAGCTCTTTGGCCTTTTTATTTCAAAAAAAACGCTTTGCTGGTACTATTTCACTAGGCACTCTATATACTTTAGCTCATACTTCGACTATGCTCAGCACACCGCTTTAGACACCTTCCAGTTTATGCTGCTAAAGTAGCTGTAGTGTTATAACTACTTAGCTGCAAGTTGACCGCGGGCAATAGTTGCTCCTTTATCGTAAGCTTTTAAATTTCCTTCAACAAATTTTGCAGGAACATTTTCTTTAACGATTTGAATCATTTCATCATGAGAATAGCCTCTTAGCTCTGCATAATAGCCGAGCATGACAACATTCATCATTTTGTTAATGTTAAAATCAGAACTTTTGTGCTCTTCAGGATCAATAATAAATGTCTTATTTTTCGATCTCTTTATTATTTCTATTTTCGATTCAGTCAAATCTTTTTGCAAACCAGTGTTTACACTGGTAGAGGTTAACTCAAAGGTACTTGTTAAAATGACACCATCCTCTTTCAGGGCATGTAAAAAACGTAGTGTTTCTGTTTGCTCAAAAGAGATAACGTAATCCACATCTCCTGCTTTGATAAAGGGAGATAGTATGGGTGTGTTTGAATAGCGGAAATGGCTTTCAACACCGCCACCACGTTGACCTAAGCCTATGACATCTGACATCTTCAACTCATACTCAAGTTTCATATAATACTTGCTTAAAAGGTTACTGAAAAGAAGAATACCTTGTCCTCCTACACCAGCAATTATAATGTTTTTTCCTGTGTCCTGCATCTTTATTTTTTTATAGCATTCGTGTGACAAACTGTAGAACATAATCCGCAGCCCGTGCAAATATCTTCGTTAATAACTATTTTAACTGCTCCATCTATTATTTTACTCTCAATAGCTAAACAACCGATATTTATGCATTTCTTACATTGAACACATAGATCTTGATCAATATAGCTTGGGGTAGCTTTAGGTAACTTGAATTTTGTAACACATGGCTTTTTGACAATAACAACAGAATTTGTTTTTGCATTTACCGCATTGAGAATCGATTTTTCTAAGTTGTCAAATTCGTAGGCATCTACGCTTACAATATCTTTAACACCGATAGCTTCGCAGACTTTGGCAATATCTAGTTTGTTTTCTTCTTTGTAATTAAACCCAAATTCGCTGGAGGCCACATGCTGGCCACCGGTCATTGCAAGACAGTTATTGTCAACAATAATCACCGTTGATTGACTGTCATTGAATATCAGATTCATCAGTCCATTGATTCCGGTTGCCCAAAAACCGCCATCGCCTATCATGGCAACGAATTTTTCTTTATGATCTTTAGCTACGTTGTAACCATGAGCTAGTGCAATACTTGACCCCATACACTTTTGGAGAGAATAAGACCCCATATGTGGAAAGCAACCTATTAGACCACAGGTAACATCGGCAGCAGCCTTGATTTTGTGTTTTTTTAATATGCGTGAAACGAAGAGGTGAGAACATCCGGCACAACTTACTGGAAGTCTGAAGGGAACACCTTCTAGTGGCGTTCTTTTAGGTGCACCTGGAACAAGCTTTTCTTCGATAATGTCCGGAGTAAAACGCATCATCACAGGAAATTTAGGGAATAATTCTTTTCCAATTACTGAAATTCCTAAATCCTTAATGTTCTTTTCTAGAATATCATGACCATCTTCAATCACGTAGAGTTTATCTACGTGTTCGGCCAATTCTCTAATCATTTTTTCAGGAAGCGGCATAACAAGTCCCAGTTTTAATACCGAGGCTTCGGGTAATACTTCTTTGACGTAATAGTAAGGAGTACCTGCTGTAATTACTCCGATCTTTGTGCTGTTTAACTCCAGTTTGTTAATATTAAAATCATTGCTATCTACAGCTAAGCGCTTCATTTGCGCTGGAAAATCATGAAAACATTTGGTCAACTTTGGATGCTCAGAGCCTTTTGCCTTCATCATAATGGTTGTCATTATGACTTTGCTGAAACTTATGGGATATTTTTCTCTGAATTTGGCTTCGTAAGTATAGTTTTCATCAATGATAACACGACCGGTAGTCTTGCATGTCACAGATGTGATTTTAAGTATAACAGGAGTACTATATTCTTCGCTAATTTCGAATGCTCGAACCATTAGGTCCTTGGCTTCCTGACTATCACTTGGCTCCAATACTGGGATGTTAAACATATTCCCATAATGACGGACATCGTTATAATCATCACCCGCAATACGACCTACATCATCACCAACCACCAATACAAGGCCGCCATTGATTTGACTTCCAGCAGCTCCACCCAGTGCATCTGCTGCTACATGTAAACCCACGGTTTTCATTATGGCTAAACTACGATAACCTGCGAATGAAGCTCCTATGGCAACTTCTAGCCCCACTTTCTCATTCGTAGACCATTCACAATAGATATCGGGATATCTATGTTGAGTATAATCCATTACTTCGGTGGAAGGTGTCCCCGGAAATCCGGCAGCAACTTTTACTCCTGCTTCAAATGCCCCTCTGGCAACGGCTTCGTTACCATTCATCATTTTCATTGTAGTAGGCTTATTTCCTGTCTTCATATTGTAAAATAATTCCGTTCAGTTTTGCGTATTATTATCGCAATTTTGTAAATTTTCCGAAAATAGATTAATTATAATTAAACACCAAATATGCATAACATTTTAACTAAAAATCAGTTCTTTTGTTAACAATTAATTGCAAAAACAAATATAAAATAGCAAAGGGTGAATTTTCTATTGATTTTTTATTGGATTTTTTTGGTATTTGTAATGCCATATTGGTCGATGAAGAAGTCGTTGTGGTAGGTTGTTGCTTTTATTTATTGCAAACAAATAACTGTAAACCCCTCGTTGTGATCATTGAGTATATCCAATAAGCTAAGCAAGCACTTGTCGAACGTGCAAACGAGGAGCAGTGGGGATAAAATAAACGCTGAACAAAAATGTCCAGCGTTTATTATTACCTAAGGATAATATCAAAAAGAAAGGTAGAATTTATTCTTAATTGTCTTAAACTCTTTTTATAAATTTAAGATTTCTTAATGCTTAGTTTTTTAATGCTATTTCCCTTATCCGTTTCTATAAATATAAAATATATACCAGCAACTAAGTTAGATGTATTGTAAACACTTTGTTCAACGAAAGTTTCAACAACACGCCCCAGATTATTATATACCGTCACTTTATTAACTCTAGCATCAATTTTAAAATAACCACTTGCAGGGTTAGGGAAAATATTAATACCAAGATTTAAGTTCAAACTCTCAACAGAAAGCGAATTACATGCTGCTTCGTTAACGACAAAGGATGTAGTAGGATCTATGGCAGCAAAGACGGCATTCTCAAAAGAAGCAACATCGTCCACATATATACACGTCAAATCTGGATTATTAATCGTATTAATGCTATCCATATTACTAGCGTTAATATTTCTAAAATCTAATGATTGTAGCTCGCAATTTTCAGCTATAAAGCTTTCCAAGAGAGGATTACTGCTGAGATCCAATTTTGTGATTTTAGTGTCGTTGCACTCTAGGTATTTCAACCTCTCATTATACATCAAGTCAAGCTCAAATATTGACGTATGCTGACAGTCAAGAAGCAATAGATCATAACTATGTGAAAGATCAAGAGTTGTTAAGTTAAGATTATTTGAGCACGTTAAAGCAGTTAATTTAACATTCTTACTAAGATCAACAATGGAAACATAATTGCCCCTAAAATTCAACTCCGTAAGATTTACGAAAGCTTCAATTCCTATTAAAGATTGGATTTTCAGATTAATCAGACTAAGCTCAGTCAGATCAACAACATTTGCTTTTAGCACCCTAAAGTCAGCTACATCATCAATACCTTGTTTAATCAATTCATTTTCGAATCTGCTGTCTGGAATACTTACCCAAGGGTTAAAACCGTCACATTCCTCCTCGTCAAGTACAAAATGAGTATGAGCATCTATCGCTGTAAATACACTATAATATGCCTTATCACTAACATAGATACAGCTCAGATCAGCGTTTCCTGTTGTATTAAAATTCAATGGATAAGAATTTTTATCAAGACTCACATTTCGCAAATCCAGCTCAGTGAGTTTATTGTCGTTGCAATACAGATGATACAAAGAATTCTGAAAGCTTTGGTTATTTAGATTTAATGTAGTGAGTTCATTATGAGCACACGAAAGACTATACAGACTACTAAAACGTGATAAATCTAAACTGTCTATTTTATTACTGTCACAATAAAGATATTGAAGCTGCCAATTGGGAATGTTATCAAAGTTTATCGTTGTGATTTCATTATTACTACAGGAGAACCAAGATAAAACTTGAGATAATTCAGCTATTGATGTTAGGTTATTGTTGCTACAGTCTAGATCCTTAAGTCGGCTATCAGATGAAATGATTAGAGTGTCAAGGTCATTGTAACTACAGTTAAGGCTGGTCAAATTTTTTATATCTGGAAGACTTGTCAATTTATTGTTGCTACAATCAAGATCGTACATATTACCTAGTTCCGGAAGACTTGTAAGCTTATTGTTGCTACACCATAAAGAGATAAGTGTAGAGGGAAAATTGCTCAAAGATGTGAGACCATTATTGTTAATATGAAGCCTCTCAAGACTTGTAGAATTAGAATAGCTTAACACTACACCAGGATTATCTGAAATAAATAATTCTGTTATTCTGAAGCCATCAATAGCAAAACTTGCAAGTTGATTGCTATCACAATTAAAGCTCCTTATGCCGCCAATAGAAGATGATATACTTATACTCGTCAGTTCATTGTAAGAACAATTAAATGTTTCTAAATTCAAGCCTCCTCGTTGTATATCGAAATCTAATGTTGTTAAATTATTGTGAGCAACAGTGAAATCATAAATATTTTTATTGTTGCTGTTAAACTCGACAGATGTCAACTCATTGTTAGATAGATATAATTTAAACAGTTCTTCAAAATCAGACAGATCTATACTTGTCAACTTATTATCTGATAAATTAAGCTCAAAGAGATCTTTCTTACAACTGTTATTAAAGATCACATTTTCTAGACTATTATTATTGGCAATAAGTGAATATAGTTCTGGCTGATTGGATAAATCGAGAGTGCCCGTTATTTGGTTGATCTGAATCTCTACAATACTTAGTTTAGGGCTGTTTGAAACATCAAAGGTTGTTAACTCATTACTACCAAGTTTTAAGTTTTTCAGTTCTATAAGTGCGGACAAGTCAATTGAGCTTAATTTGTTATGCTCAAGATTCAAATCTGTTAACTTGGTATTATTGGATAAGTCAATACTTGCAATTTCATTGTAGTTAGCATCTAGTTTTTCAAGATTAACCAATCCTGTAATATCAACAACTGACAAATAACCGACATTATAGGCTAAATTATTGGAGATATTCAAATCTACAAGTGCCACAAAGTCATTAATACCTGTTAAATCAACAATACTTTTCTGTCTTAAATTAAGTGTCGTAATGGTATTTATACTAGCGGTACTCACGCTATCGTCCATTACATCGTCATAACCTTGGCTAATCAAATATTGTTCAAACTTATCATCTGGCACATAAGTGTTTTGTGCTTGGATTTGTGTGCTGTAAAACAACACACTTACGAGTGCTAGAATGGGGTAGTTTAGTTTCATAGGGTTATAGTTTTGATTTCAGTTGACATATAGCTAATCCCGCACTTAATTCGGAATATCTTTTGACGCGTAAAATAATGTTGAAGAACATTTTATTATTAGCAGCAAACTAAAGAGAATTAAACCCACAATGTGTGATTAAAATTTAAACTGGGAATTAGTCATAAACAGTAGTTTTATGTACGATGTACAATGAAACACCACATTATCATTGTTCAGAATACACATCAATAAATGTTTCCTATTACTTACTCATTGATAGAAAGTGACAAATATAATAGATTAAATTAGAAGTCGCCTTTTTATTATAATTCACTGAAGTTTATCATCCATAATTCACACGAAATTAGAGTAAAAAACAGCATAAAAATCAAGAATTTACCTTGATTTTAATAACTTTTTATCCTTACGACATAAAAGGTGAAAGATATGCTAGGAAATGAAGATATTGCAATAACCAAAGAACGAATGACACCTATTTTGTGTGCAGACCTTAAAAAACACTCCGCTCCTCTGGTGCTTTTTTTATGAGGTTAACATTTTAGTTATAAACACGATGCACATCTGAAGCAGATAAAAAAAAGAAACACCATCACGTTGCAATTAAAATACCCACGTTGGCGCAAGCCTAACGAGTGAATTGAAAATCAGCGAAGCTAAATATTGCGTGTCCTGGTTCAAGGCTATGCCTTGGACACTTCGACTGTCGCTCAGCGACCACCTAAAATGGAGGAGAAGCTTGTAGCTTCGTAGAGTAGGTTGGTGTAAGTGTTCAATATAACGATTCAAAGATAAGCGATACGCTTAAAGTCGTTTTGAATCTCCCCTATGTTTGCAACGAGAAACTATTAGCATTTGCAATGCAATTTAACACCATATACACCCTGCACAATAACATCAAGCCCCTTAACTTAATAACAATAACGAACCTTACTCCACACACTGTACATATTCACTCCAATTTCCCTGAACGGTTTCAAATGGACGATTCTCCTTGATAAGGGTCAGGTAATCGTGTCGCGACATTTCTTTGGCTCCTAGACTAGCCAAATGATCGGTATGCATTTGGCAATCGATAAAAGAAAAGTTCAAGTGCTTCGCTAAGCGACTGAGATAATAAAAAGCCACTTTTGAGGCATTGGACACATGATGAAACATACTCTCACCGAAAAAAAGTTTTCCCAGTGATAAGCCATAAAGTCCACCAACTAAAACATCATCTTGCCAACATTCCACAGAATGGGCTATCCCCTCTTCAAACAATTGAATATAAGCCGCCTTCATCTCATCCGTAATCCACGTGCCATCCTGATCCTCACGAGGCACCGTGCTACAAGCCTCTATCACAGAGCTAAAAGCCGTGTCTATTCTTAATTCAAAGGTATGACGACGTATCGTTTGTCTTAGGCTTTTTGCCACCTTAAAATCATCAGGATACAGAATCATTCTAGGGTCAGGTGACCACCATAATATGCCAGGAGATTCGTCTTCATACCAAGGAAATATGCCACTACGATAAGCTTCCACAAGACGTCCTACCGACAAATCACCACCAAAGGCAATAATGCCCTCTTCGGTCGCTTCCTCTGGATTTGGAAAAACATAAGAATCATTCAACTCATAAATAGGCATAAGACAAGAGTTAATAAATTAACAGATAAAAGGTGTTTATCCATTAACCACAAAAATAGGGTTGATGTAATAAACACCTCTTATTAAAAATAAGTCGATGAAAAGTTTCATAGTCAACCTGCTTTAGGCTAAACGACTACTCCACCACCATCAGACGGAATAATGAACTGCCCCACTGCAAGCAGACGGAGTATCAATTCGAAACACATTTTTTATTTGCAGCAAGCTACATAAAACAAACCCCACAAGGTGGAACTCCACTTAGTATAAAATTGGCATTATCTTAGTTTCAGCTACTAAAATGCTTGGTTTCTTTTTCTGAATACTCGCAATAGCCCGAGAGATCTTTTCATATTTACAAGGCACTGTAGCTATCGAAAAGGTGGCGTGATTGCTACCACGACGATTATGACTTACAGTGTCTATATTGATGCCCATCGCTCCTATCTCTGTAGTAATAAATCCTGTAGTGCCAGGAGCATCTTCGGTACTAAAAGTTAAGAGATAAGGAAATTGAAAATGTTTATCATCATTAAACGTTAACGGCTTAGGAGATGTCTCATTATTAATCTGTTCATTATAACGAGCTGCAAAGATGATATCACCAACGATAGAACTCGCTGTTTCACTAGAACCTGCACCTTCTCCAATCAAAATATGAGTACCTGAATAACGATTTGAAAAACGTAACGCATTAGTCGCACCATTAACACCTGAAAGAAAATTACTATTCTTCACCATCATAGGTCGTACCGTAGCAAAAACCTCATCACCCATACGTTTGGCATAACCCACTAATTTTATCTTAGCATCAATTTCGGAAGCAAACTCGATATCTTCTTTATCAATTTTTTCAATACCAATGCGAGGTATTTGATCCATTTCCACATCAACACCAAAGGCTAATTTAATAAGAAGGATCATTTTATGACTGGCATCACCACCATTAATATCTAAGGTAGGATCTGCTTCGGCATAACCATTTTCTTGGGCTAGTTTCAAAGCTTCATCAAAACCTAAATTCTCATTCTGCATGCGGGATAAGATGTAGTTACTTGTACCATTCACAATACCCGATACTGCTTCCACTATATCACCTGAAAAAGATTCTTTGATGGTTTTAATAGCAGGAATAGCACCACAGACAGCGGCTTCATAACCAATAGTAACATTATTCTTTTGTGCAGCTTCAAATATCGCGTTACCACGTTCTGCAAGAAGAGCTTTATTGGCCGTCACTAAATGTTTCCCCGCATTTAATATAGACAAACACGTATTATAAACAAAGTCGCTAGTACCACCTATCGTCTCTACCACTAAATCAATACTTGGATCGGCAAGAATGGCTTTGATAGCTTCATTAGCCTGTGCAGAAGTTACCTTGTTAGCTCCATCTATAAATAAAGTTTTATCAAGATTAAAACGTTTGATGGCTTCAGCGGCATTTAATTCTACTATGCGAGCTAGTTCTACCGTACAATTAGCACGTTCTGATAGTTCATTTCCTATCTCAGAAATGATTTTGGCTACTCCGCCACCTACTGTTCCGCACCCTAGTATTGCTACTTTAAATTTCTTCATCATATTATGTGTTTATATCTATTTTTTTTGTTTTGCTCTAAGCTACAAATAAACTCCCTTTGCAAACAAAGGGGTATCAATTCAAAAACTTTTTTTATTCGCAGCAAACTGCAGGAAATTAAACCCACAATGTAAACTGATTCAACGATTTTATTTCTCTAACGTGCTGCAACCTTTTGCGCTAAAGCATAATAAAGACGTGGTAAAAATCGACGAATATGTACCATTAACAATTCTTTATTTCCTACTAACAATTCTTTCCGTTTATGACGCAAACCATTGACAATGATATGCGCACACTTTTCGGCAGGCATACCTGTCGCTTGTCCAGGATCCATCTTTCCCTCAGCCTTTCCATCTTTTCCTAAAGCATTAAGCGAAATATTGGTTTGTATTCTTCCTGGTATAACAATAGTCACATCAAGGTCTTCTTCTTCAGCACGTAAAGAATCAAAAAATCCTATTAGTGCATGTTTTGAAGAAGAATAAGCACTGCGCAAAGGAAAACCAAATTTACCAACGATACTACTTACAATAACCAGATGCCCACTTTTTTGTTTGAGCATATAAGGCAAAACAGCCTTAGTCAAAGCAACAGGAGAGAAAAAATTCAGCTCCATCACTTTACGGTCTATCTCCAATCCTGCATCACGCGTTAACACACGCTGACTAATTCCTGCATTATTGATGAGCATATCAATGCGTCCATAATAACTAATCACCTGTTCTACCGCAGCAGGCATCTTATCTATCTGAAATAAATCAAGAGGCAAAACCATACAATCCTGACTGTATGGGAGACATTTTGATTTAAGCGCCTGCAACTTTTCCTCGTTACGTGCCGTTAATACTAACTTAGCACCTTGTTTAGCCAATTGTACAGACAAGGCTTCACCTATTCCTGATGAAGCCCCTGTTATCCAGACTACTTTATTTTTAATATCTTGTTTCATTTATTAAGCAATAGCCTCTTTAACAATTCATTAAATAAAAAAAATTAACGCCCTGTTATTATAATCTTATTAGAGATACAATTAATGACGCAATTTCTAAATCCCTGAACCATCAGCAAAAGCCATCGATTTCATATCAGATTGTAACATACGCGAATTAGGCGCTACGCTATGCGCTAAGAAAACGTTACCACCGATGATGCTGCCTTCTCCTATAGTAATGCGTCCCAATACCGTAGCATCAGCATAAACAATGACATTATCCTCTACAATAGGATGTCTATCATTACCTTTTATAGGATTACCATTTTCATCAACAGGGAAACTCTTAGCTCCTAAAGTCACCCCTTGATATATCTTCACATTATTACCAATAATACAGGTTTCACCAATAACTACACCAGTGCCATGATCAATCACAAAACACTCACCTATAGTGGCGCCTGGATGAATATCTATGCCCGTTTCGGAATGTGCCATTTCTGAAATAATACGTGGAATAAGAGGAACTCCTAAACGTCTTAACTCATGAGCAATACGATAATTGATAAGTGCTCTAATCGTGGGATAACAAAAAATAATCTCACTCGTATTTTTCGCCGCCGGATCACCATTATAAGTAGCTTCTACATCCTTACTCAACAAACGTCTCAACTCAGGCAGACAAGAAATAAATTCCACTGTAATTTCCATAGCCTTCTCCTTGCAAGAATCACATTTAGAAAGATCCGTTTCCTTACAGTCATAACACATAGCCCAATGTATTTCATCCGCTAACTTAGAGGCAACCCATTCTAAAGCCACACCAATATGATATTCCAAAGAATTGGTATAGATACGTGTACCTTCAAAATATCCAGGAAAAATAATTTCTCTTAGTTTCTCCACTACTTTCTCTAACCGTTTTACCGAGGGCATGGGCTTATTATGCTTAGGCAAATAAGTCATATCTTCTGAATAAGTTGAAGAAAGTTGAGTAGCTATTGTTTTTATATTTTTAAGCATTGAAAAATCTTCTTTTTATAACTAGTATAACCATAAAACAACCCCGCAGCAAGCAGACAGGGTGTCAACTTAGAAAACAATTTATTCCCCGCAGCTTGCAGTGGAAAATAAAACCCAAAATGTGGGATTAAAAGAGTTCTGTGGACAAATAACGTTCACCAGTATCACAAACAATAGTCACAATGGTCTTACCCTTATTCTCGGGTCTCCTAGCCACTTCCAGAGCAGCTGCTACATTAGCGCCCGAAGAAATACCACAAAGGATGCCTTCTTCTTTTGCCATACGGCGCGTGGTCTGTATAGCCAGTTCACTATCCATCTTGATGACCTCACTAAGCACTTTCACATCTAAAACCTTAGGAATAAAACCAGCTCCAATACCTTGTATTTTATGAGATCCTGAGGCTTCACCCGAGATAACAGCAGACCCCGCAGGCTCTACAGCTATAGCTTGTATTTCTATATTATGCGAATGTAAGCCCTGTGCTGTTCCAGTAATAGTACCTCCTGTACCTACACCAGCTACAAAAATATCTACTTCACCATCGGTATCTTTCCAAATCTCTTCGGCAGTAGTACGACGGTGCATAGGTGCATTTGCTGTATTCTCAAACTGCATAGGAATGAATGAGTTTTCATATTGAGAAGCTATTTCTTCAGCTTTCGCAATGGCTCCTTTCATACCTATAGAAGCTTCGGTCAGCACCACCTTAGCGCCATAAGCTCTAACGAGTTGACGACGTTCTCGACTGACACTATCAGGCATCACAATAGTTAAATCATAACCTTTTACAGCACATATCATAGCCAAACCCACGCCTGTATTACCACTGGTAGGTTCTATTATTTTAGTACCCATATCTAAAACCCCATCTTGCTCCGCTTGCTCTATCATAGCTAATGCTAAACGGTCTTTTACAGAACCTCCAGGGTTGTTACTTTCTAATTTCACATAGATAGTAGCATCTATTCCCAATGTTAGTTTGTTGAGTTTGATAATCGGTGTTTTACCTATCACCTCAACTATAGTGTTACATTTCATAGCGCTGTATTTTATTATTAGAACTGCAAATATACGTTTTATTTGTTGTTTTCCGACCTTATGAAAGGCTAGTAATCAACCGACAACTACAGCTTATCAAGGAAGAAATAAAGCGTAATACTAATAACACATTCTATCTCTATTGCTTTAATGAGTTAAACAAAAATAACTTATGTCAGTAACTTAAAATTTTCTATTTTTGCGTCACCAACAAACTAATCGTTTTCTTTATGGCACAATGGCTAAAAAAATCATTAAAAATTATGATAGCAATGGCTATAGGCGCCGTTATTATATGGCTCTCGGTAAATAAATTAACCGAAGCCGATAAAATAGAAGTCCTAGATGCCTTTCGGCAAACTAATTATTGGTGGATATTAGCGGCTTTAGTCGTGGCATTCATCAGTAACATATCGCGCACCCTACGCTGGGAACAACTCCTAAAACCCTTGGGGTATCATCCACGTTTTATCAATGTTATGCTAAGCGTATTAGTGGCTTATTTTGCTAATTTAGGACTACCCCGCTTGGGAGAAGTCATGCGCTGTGGCACCTTAAAAACCTATGATGACATTCCTATGGAAAAATCATTTGGCACAGTAGTTACCGAACGCCTACTCGATCTCATTGTGTTTTCTGCACTCTTTCTTCTTAATTTCATTATTCAATTTGACAGAATACACACTTTTGTGGAAAATGAAATATTTAGTCGTGTGGACATTGACATTTCAAATACCCTTTATATCATAACCGTCATTATTATCGTATTTTTCGCTCTTACTTTTATTTTTAGAAACAAAGTAAAAACCTTAAAAACATACCAAAAAATAGCCCACGTCATTAAAGGATTTTGGGAAGGTATAAAATCGATATCAAAAATAGAAAAACCTTTCACGTTAATTTTTCATAGCCTATTCATCTGGTTTTGTTATTGGCTTATGGCTTATCTTATTTTTCAGTCTATACCATTAGATCATCCTATCGGAATGCTGGAAGCTCTTTCCACCCTAACCATAGGAACAGTGGGAATGATTTTGGTACAAGGCGGCTTGGGAATATATCCTCTTTTGGTGGCTGGCACCTTAGTTACCTACGGATTTTCTTATCCTACGGGTTACGCCTTAGGATGGTTAATGTGGGGTAGCCAGACCATAGGTATTATTATATGTGGATTAACCGCCCTTATCATTATACCACATTTGAATAAAACAAAGAAAAGCTAATCCTCATTCTTAGGTCTAACCAATTCTCATTTTGTATCTTTGCGCTCCGAAAATTGAAGCTAAGATAAAAACATGCTATATCCTGATAATTTTGAAGAGAAAGTTGACTTTTCTCAGATACGAAACCTTCTCAAAGAACGATGCAACAGCACGCTAGGCCAAGAATTGGTGGATGAAGTATATTTCATGACTGATATTAAGCTTCTTCGACGTGTATTACTCCTCACCGATGAATTTAGATCTATTGTAAGTGAAGATGGTTTACCTATTGGAGGCATCCATGATATGCGTGAACGTGTAAAACATTTGAATATTGAAGGCAACTTTATGGAACCTTCAGAATACCAATCTTTATACCATTCCTTATTATCACTTGAGAATATTATTCGTTTTTTTGAAAAGAAAGACAACGACGACTTTCCTATCTCTAAGAAATTTTTGGAGAAAGCCCCTTCTACGGCACACATCATTGAACCCATTGCTCGCGTCTTAGACAAAACAGGTGAAATTAAAGATAATGCCACCCCTGATTTATATCGTATTCGTCAGGAATTGAAAGGTATGCAACGTAGCATTGGGCGCAAAATGGAAAGCATTCTCAAACAAGAAAAAGCCAATGGATTAGTGGATGCTGACGCTTTACCTACCTTACGAGAAGGACGATTGGTCATCCCCGTATCGTCGGATAATAAACGTAAACTATCAGGTATTATTCATGACACATCAGCAACGGGGAAAACCTCTTTTATAGAACCTACTGCTGTAGTTGAAGCCAATAATCAATTGCGTGATTTAGAACAACAAGAACGCAGAGAAATCATCAAAATATTAATTCAACTAGCAGAACACATTCGCCCTTATCTTGCTGACATTGAAAACGCTTACCGTTATTTAGCACTCATCGATTTCACCAATGCAAAAGCACGATTAGCTCATACGATGCAGGCTATTATGCCTAAATTGGAAGATAAACCCATAGTCAACTGGGAAAATGCGATTCATCCCTTATTATTTTTTCAATTTCAACATGAAGAACGTAAAGTCGTCCCTTTGGATATTCATTTTGATGATAACAAACACATTGTTTTAATTTCGGGACCTAATGCTGGGGGAAAATCGGTTTGCCTCAAAACAGTAGGTCTTTTACAATATATGCTGCAATGTGGTCTTTTAATTCCTGTAAAAGAAGGTTCTGTAGGCGGTGTCTTTCAGAAAATGTTTATCGACATCGGAGATGATCAGTCGATGGAAAATGATTTGAGCACCTATAGCTCACATCTGATTAACATGAAATTTTTCCTGAAAAATGCGGATGAGAACACCTTAGTTTTGTTGGATGAATTCGGAACAGGAACAGAACCTCAAATTGGAGGAGCGATTGCGGAAGCCATTCTACATCAACTGCACGAACAGAAAACAAAAGGCGTCATCACCACACATTATAATAACATAAAACACTATGCGCAAGAGGCCAAAGGCATTATAAATGCAGCCATGCTGTATGATCAGCATAAGATGCAGCCTTTATTCAAATTGCAAATTGGTCGCCCCGGAAGTTCTTTTGCCGTTGAGATAGCTCGCAAAACGGGACTCCCCGAATTCATCATTGAGAGTGCTAGTAAAAAAGTAGGTGAAGAATTGCTCGACTTTGACAAACACCTACGCGAGATAGCCCGTGACAAACGGTATTGGGAACTAAAACGTGATAACATACGTAAGCAAAACAATAAATTAGAACGCCTAAGCTCAGAATATGACGAAGCTATGTCGAGCATTAAGCAAGAAAAAAGACAAATCATAGCTCAGGCAAAAAAAGAAGCAGAAGAGCTAATAACTAGAGCCAATTCTAAGATTGAAAAAACAATAAAAGAGATCAAAGAATCGCAAGCTGATAAAGAAAAAACACGGGTAGCACGTCATGCCTTAGAAGAAACCAAAATAAGCATTAGCAAAACGAAAGAACAAGCCAATATAAATCAGAAATTCAACAAACTAAAACAACGCAAAAACAGTCAAGAAAATAGTGAAACAAACCGACCTGAAGTAACTAAAAAACAAATTAAGAAGACACCTCAAGTCAATGCGAAAACAAAATCACTCGTCATAGCAAAAGGCAGCAAAGTGAAGATGGAGACTCAAGGCACTTATGGCGAAGTATTAGAACTAAAAGGAAACGAAGCAATGGTTGCCTTTGGCGTTATGAGTGTAAGAGTAAAACTTAACAAACTCTCGCCTATTTCGGAGTCGCAATACAAACAACAATTTAAAAGTCGCACAAAAACGGGTGGAAATATTTCAGATCATATTCGTGAAGCAAGCGATAGCTTTAATGCTAAGATAGATGTTAGAGGAATGCGTGGCGACGAAGCTATCGCAGTCATTACCGACTTTATAGATAATGCTACCGTAAATCATGCGAGTCGTCTAAGGATTTTACATGGTACAGGACAAGGCATCTTGCGTCAATTAATACGTGAATATTTAACTTCACGCCATAGCGTTGTTGATTTTCACGATGAAGAGATACAATTGGGTGGTAGTGGTATTACAGTAGTTGAAATGGCGTAAATTAAACACTCTATTTATTTTACAAAACAATACCTTCAAACCGCTCTATTACAATCTTTACCAACACAACACATCCTTTAATTTTACTTCTATCAACGCACTCTATCTCCATATTCCTTATTGCAAAACCCGATGCGGTTACTGTGATTTTCATTCATCTATTTGTATGGATGACAAAACGCAATATGTAGAAGCTTTATGTGAAGAGATGGCACAGCGCCAATCCTTTTTTCCCTCTCCCACGTTAGCAAGTATTTATTTTGGTGGTGGTACCCCTTCCTTGTTAAGCAAAGAACAGTTAGAAGTTTTATTCAACACCATTCATCGTTATTTTAAGGTAAATAAAGAGGCTGAGATAACTATAGAAGCCAACCCTGATGATTTATCCGAGTCTTATCTTAAGTCTTTAATTCAACTAGGATTCAACCGTTTGAGCATAGGCATACAATCATTTAATGACGATGATTTAAAAACCATTGGACGCCGACATACTGCTGCCGATGCTATAACTGCCGTTAAGCGCGCACATCAATGTGGCTTTCATAATATAAGTATTGATTTAATCTTTGGGCTACCCCAACAAACACCCGAGAAGTGGAAAAAGAACCTAGAGCTGGCTTTTACACTGCCTATTCAACACATTTCATCCTATAATTTAATCTATGAAAAAGGCACTCCTTTTTATAAAAAACTACAAAATGGTGAATTTAAAGAATTGGATGATGAGACCAACTTATTGATGTACAAAATGCTCATAAACGCATGCAAATCTCATCATTTTCAACATTACGAAACCTCAAATTTCGCATTACCAAATTTTCATTCGCAACATAATAGTCATTATTGGAAGGGTCAACCCTATCTTGGTCTAGGTGCTGGTGCTCATTCTTATAACGGGAATACCCGACGCTGGAATGTATCCAACAACGCCCGTTATATTCGTGGTATCAAAGATAATAAAGCGGTCTTTGAAAGTGAAGAGATCACCCCTACACTGGCCTATAATGAATATATAATGACCGGATTACGCACGATGTGGGGATGTGACCTTGAGCAATTAGAAATTCGCTTTGGTAGCAAAATGTTTAATTTTTGCATAAATGCAGCACAACCTTTTCTTACTGCTCAGCAATTAGAGATTAAAGATCATATCTTACGTATCACAGAAGACGCTATTTTTATATCAGATAACATCATGTCCGAATTAATGTGGGTTGATTAAAAATTAACCTTTACGCCTACAATTTCCGTCTGTGTTTTTGATATATTTGTATTTATAAAATAATAATAAAAAAGAACTATGGCACAACGTGCAATAATGGATCAGATTGGGAGATTAATGGGACTACGTTATAAATCACATCCTTGGCACGGTGTTGATATAGGTAACAATGCCCCTTCTTTAGTCACTTGTTATGTTGAAATGGTACCTTCAGACACCGTAAAATACGAAGTAGATAAAAAAACAGGGTATCTAAAAATAGATAGACCTCAAAAATATGCCAATTTTGCACCTGCACTTTATGGTTTTATTCCTCAAACTTATTGTGGCGAATTAGTAGGTGAATTGTGTTCCAGTAAGACTAAAAGAGATAATATCAAAGGTGATGGTGATCCTTTAGACATCTGCATCCTAACGGAAAGCGAAATCAGCCACGGAGATCTATTATGTGAAGCTATTCCTATCGGAGGATTTCGTATGATTGATGGCAACAAAGCAGATGATAAAATTTTAGCCGTGCTAAAAGACGATGTAATTTACGGTAACTATAAAGACGTTAGCGAAGTGCCAGGAAAAGCACTTGATAGAATAAAGCATTATTTTTTGACCTATAAAGATATGCCCGAAGAAAAATCAACCGTAGAAATAACCGAAATGTATAACCGTGAAGATGCACTCGAAGTGATAAAAAGTGCGATGAAAGATTACATCAAACGCTACGAAGAATTAGGAGAGGCTCTATCTTCTTATTAAAATAAATTCAACATTATATAATATAACAAAAGCACCTTAAAAGGTGCTTTTGTATTTTAATCAGGAAACAAACGAAGAATAGAAATCAACAACCTCGAAGCAAGCCCACGAAGCATTTAGTTGAAGAACATTTTATGATTCGCAACAAGCTACGGAAGATTAAACCCACAATGTGGAATTAAAGTCTTTGCTCCAACAAGCCCGTAATTTCATCTATCGTAATATCATCAAGTATAGGCATTGTAATCAATCCACGCGATTTAAATCGTGCTACTATTCTATCTATCGTATCGTGTCCAATACCATGCTCACCTAGCTTAGTTTTCATACCAAGTTCTCGACAAAAAGCCTCAGTACTACTGATAGCTAAATCTATTTTTTCTTGATCCGTCCCTTCAGTAATGTGCCACACACGTTCTGCATATTGCACTAATTTCTCCGTACGACGATGACGCACTACCTGCATCAATCCTGGCAAAACAATAGCCAATGTTAAAGCATGATCCAAACCATGAAAAGCAGTAAGCTCATGCCCTATCTTATGAGTAGCCCAACATTCTTTTACACCTGCAGCCACTATGCCATTCAATGCCATTGTTGCAGCCCAAGAAAGATTCGCTCTATTATTATAATCTGGTGTATCTGCCTGTATTGCTTTGCGTCCTTCGTCTATAAGAGTAAGCATGAGCCCTTCAGAAAAACGATCTTGTACTGGAGAATCAACAGGATAAGTAAGATACTGCTCTATCACATGAACAAAAGCATCAATAACACCATTAGCAACTTGACGTGTAGGTAATGAGTAAGTAAATGTAGGATCTAAAATGGAAAATTGAGGCATAATAAGTGGCGAATAAAAAGCCAATTTTTCATGCGTTGATTCTCGTGTAAGTACAGCATTTTTATTCATCTCTGTTCCTGTTGCTGGCAAAGTCAGCACGACACCTAAAGCTATGGCCTTTTCTACGGTCAACCCTTGAGCTATAATATCCCATGGATCATTGCCCTTATAATAAGCTGCTGCAGCCAAAAACTTTGTAGCATCAATCACCGATCCTCCACCTACTGCCAATAAAAAATCAATATTTTCTTGTTTAATAATGGCAAGGGCTTTTACCACAGTCTCATAACGAGGATTGGCTTCTATACCTCCAAACTCTACGACTTCAAAATCTTTAAGCGAAGTTAAGACTTGTTCATAAACACCATTCTTTTTTATACTACCTCCTCCATAGGTCATTAAGACTTTTGAGCCTTTAGGTATATGTTTATCTAATTCAGAGAGTTTCCCTTTTCCAAAAAGTATTTCTACTGGATTATAAAAATTAAAATTTAACATATTTATATTTTTTGTTGTCTTGCGAAGATAATGTTTTTCTATCCTTTTTGAAGAAATAAAATACGATTGCATATTCCCTTTTCAAGAAAAGAATACCTCTATCACAAAAGATAGCAGCTTTCAGTTAATTATTCGTTGATGTTTTTTTAATTCTGCACCGTAAAAATACCCATTTCTAATCAAAAAATGAGTACTTTTGCACCTCAAATTTTTCATTATGCGAGTGATAATAATAAATGGACCAAACTTAAATCTTTTAGGCGTTCGCGAAAAGAGTATTTATGGTGAAGGTACAATGGAAGACTACTTAGAGGAATTAAGATCTAACTATCCTGAATTGACGATTGAATACTTTCAATCGAATAGTGAGGGTGCATTAGTTGATAAAATTCACGAAGTGGGATTTTCGTATGATGGAATAATCATCAATGCAGGCGCTTATACACATACTTCTGTGGCTTTGGCTGATGCTATATCAGCAGTTAACACGCCAGCCATCGAAGTGCATATTTCAAATGTAGCTAAACGCGAAGCATTCAGACAAGTAAGTTATTTATCCCCTGTATGTGTGGGGACTATTGCTGGCTTTGGACGCAACTCTTACCGCTTAGGTATTGATGCATTGATTTACGGTTAAAACCGTAATTCACACCCCCTTTTTAAATTTGAATAATAATTAAAAACTATACCCCCTATAATGAAACACACTAAGATTGTTGCTACAGTATCGGATAGACGATGCGATGTCGATTTTATAGAGAATTTGTTTAATGCCGGTATGAACGTAGTAAGGATGAATACTGCTCATATGGGTTTTGATGGCATAGAAAAAATCATCAATAATTGCCGATCAGTTTCTGAAAAAATTGCGATTCTAATGGACACTAAAGGTCCTGAAGTGCGCACTGCAAACAATGAAGATGATAAAACAATAAAAGTTACTGCTGGACAAATATTTAAAGTAACAGGTCATAACCCTGAAGGAAAACTGAATAATGAAAGTCATATCTATCTTTCGTATTCAGGATTTACCGATGACGTAAAAGTTGGAAAAAATATTTTAATTGATGACGGAGAATTAGAACTTTTCATAGAAAAAAAAGAAGACAATTACTTTATCTGTAAAGCTACCAATAATGGAGAACTTGGTGGACGCAAAAGTGTTAATGTGCCTGGAGCTCAAATAAAACTCCCTTCACTAACCGAAAAAGACCGTAAGAATCTTATTTTCGGAATAGGAAAAGGAATGGATTTCGTAGCACATTCATTTGTACGTAATGCAGCTGATGTAAAAGAGATCCAAGACATCTTAGACCAATACAATAGTCCTATTAAAATTATTGCTAAAATTGAAAATCAAGAAGGCGTTGATAATATAGACGAGATACTTGAAAATGTCTATGGTGTTATGGTAGCACGCGGTGATTTAGCTATCGAAGTAGGCCAAGAAAAAATACCAGGCATACAGCGCAATTTGATTAAGAAATGTATTGAAGCTAAAAAACCAGTCATAGTAGCGACTCAAATGCTTCATACAATGATCAAAAATCCGCGTCCTACACGTGCAGAGGTAACCGATGTTGCAAATGCTATCTTTTACCGTACCGATGCTTTGATGCTTAGTGGAGAAACCGCTTATGGTGATTATCCTGTAGAAGCAGTACAAACCATGTCACGTATTATTATAGAAGCTGAAAAATCTAAAATGAGTTCTAATGATATCCGTATTCCTAGTTCTCGTGACGATCGTGATGTCCCTGCTTTCTTAGCCAAACAAGCCGTAAAATCCAAGTCTCGTATTGGTACTAAAGCCATTCTTATTGATGCTCTTACTGGAGGTACTGCTCTTAATGTTGCTGCATTTCGTGGCAACAATTCAGTATATGCCTTATGTTACAGTAAAGAAACCATGCGTCACTTGGCTTTAAGTTATGGTATATTCCCTCGTTTTATGTCTGAAGTAGATAAAGTAACAGAAGAAATCTGCAAAACGAGCATCAGCAACACCTTAGGCAAATTAATTGATGAAGAATTAATAAAAAGCAAAGACCTTGTCGCTTATTTAGGCGGTAGTTTTGGTGTATCACGCAATGAAATACGTCCTGGAGCTTCCTTTTTGGAATTCTTTACAGCTGGAGATGTTATTGAAAAATAAAACATCTTTAAACGTATTTTAAGTCTGCATATTCAAATAAATTATTAATAAATAAACCACCACTTACCATGTACAAAGTACAAACATTAAACAAAATCGATGGTGAAGGATTAAAACTTTTACCACTAGATAATTATGAGATTGCTAGTGAAATGACAACTCCTGATGCCATTATCTTGCGCAGTTATAAAATGCATGACATGGAAATGCCATCGTCGCTTAAAGCAATCGCTAGAGCAGGTGCAGGTGTTAATAACATTCCTCTTGACAAATGCACAGAAGAAGGTATTGTAGTATTCAACACTCCTGGTGCTAATGCTAATGCGGTAAAAGAAATTAGTATCGCTGCTCTTATGTTAGCGTCTCGCGATATTGCTGGAGGTATAGCCTGGTGCAAATCTCTTGCTGACAAAGGAGATGAAGTACCTGCATTAGTAGAAGCTGGCAAAAAAAATTATGCTGGTAATGAGATTAAAGGAAAAACTTTAGCTGTAATAGGTATGGGAGCTATTGGCGTTCTTGTAGCCAATGCCGCTCAATCTTTAGGAATGCGTGTTATAGGATACGATCCTTTCTTATCTGTAAAAGCAGCTTTACGCCTTAGCCGTAATGTAGAAATGGCTAGTGGTATTGAAACTTTATTAGCGCAAGCTGATTATTTAGCTTTACATCTACCTCAGAATGCAGAGACATTAGGTTTCATCAATGCTGATAAAATCAAGATGATGAAAGATGGTGCTACTATTCTCAACTTTGCCCGTGGTGGTTTAGTAAACAATGCTGACTTAAAAGTAGCATTAGAATCTGGAAAATTAAGATGTTACATTACAGACTTTCCTGATGCAGAAGTATTATCAATGAAAAACGTATTACCTATTCCTCACTTAGGAGCTTCTACTCAAGAATCTGAAACTAATTGTGCAGTAATGGCTGCAAATCAAGTGAAAGATTTCTTAGAAAATGGTAATATCGTCAATTCAGTTAACTTCCCTATCGCCGAAATGGAACATAGTGGTGCTGCCCGTATTCTTATTGCCAATAAGAACGTTCCTAATATGGTGAGTCAAATTTCTAAAGTATTAGCTGACGATGGTGTTAACATAGAACATATGTTGAATAAAAACAGAGCTAATATAGCCTATAACATTATAGATGTAAATAGCGATACGGTTTCAGAATCTGTTCAAAATGATTTAAAAGCAATTGACGGTGTTGTGATGGTACGTGTCATTAATGCATAAATTTCAAACTTTTTCAGGATTACACGATTAAGCTATTGCTTTTTCGTGTAATTTTGTGTTTTAAGTAAAGGTCTCATCCCGACATTTTGAGGCGTATAATAAGTAAACTATGAATTTTGTAAAAGAATTACAATGGAGAGGCATGATCCATGACATTATGCCTGGAACAGAGGAATTGTTAGAGAAAGAAATGACAACCGCTTATGTGGGTATTGATCCTACGGCTGACTCTCTTCATATTGGTCACTTAGTTGGTGTTATGATGTTAAAACACTTGCAAGTATGTGGTCATAAACCCATTGTTTTAGTTGGTGGTGCTACAGGTATGATTGGTGATCCGTCGGGTAAATCGCAAGAGCGAAATTTACTAGATGAAAAAACCTTGCATTATAACCAAGACTGTCTTAAAAAACAACTTTCACACTTTCTTGATTTTGATTCCAATAATGAGAATGCAGCACAGATGGTCAATAATTATGACTGGATGAGCAAATTTTCATTTCTTGATTTCATTCGAGACATCGGCAAGCACCTTACGGTTAACTACATGATGTCTAAAGACTCTGTAAAAAAACGTCTCTCTTCTGAGAGTAAAAGTGGCATGTCTTTTACAGAATTTACTTATCAATTAGTACAAGGCACCGATTTCTTAGAACTGTACCGTACCTATGGTTGTAAACTACAAATGGGAGGTTCCGATCAATGGGGTAATATTACAACTGGGACAGAATTGATTCGTCGTATTGAAGGTGGTACTGCTTTTGCTATGACCTGCCCTCTTATCACTAAAGCAGATGGCAAAAAATTCGGGAAAACAGAAAGCGGCAATGTATGGTTAGATCCTAAACGCACCACGCCTTATAAGTTTTATCAATTTTGGTTGAACACTTCGGATGATGATGCAGCACGTTATATTAAAATATTCACCTTACTGAGTGAAGATGAAATAAATCAGTTAACAACAGAACATAACGAAGCCCCTCACCTACGCCTATTACAGAAACGATTAGCAATGGAAGTGACCATTATGGTACACTCCGAAGAAGATTACAACGCAGCTATAGAAGCAAGTCAAATCTTATTTGGCAAAGGCACTAACGAGTCTTTAGCAAAATTAGATGAAGATACTTTCCTTTCTGTTTTTGAGGGCGTCCCTACTTTTGATCTTGATAAAGCAGAACTAGAAGCAGGAATTGATATGATCACCTTACTTTGTGAGAAAACGTCCATCTTTCCGTCAAAAGGAGAAGGCCGTCGTATGATAAAAGGTGGTGGCGTAAGTATCAATAAAGAAAAGATTAATGACGAATCATTGACCATCAATACCTCTTCGTTATTAAATGACAAATATCTTATGGTACAAAGAGGTAAAAAGAATTATTTCATTATTAGTGCAAAGTAAAAAACACGGATTCTACAACTTATTGTACAGAATCCATTTTTTCTATTATATTAAGTATTCAATGGCTGGAAAGTTCGATCTATTAGATAAAGTTAATAATCCTGACGATTTAAAGACTCTCAAAAAAGAAGAGTTACCACAACTATGCCATGAATTAAGGCAGTTTGTCATACAGGAATTAGCTTCTAACCCAGGACATCTAGGTGCTAGTCTGGGAACTATAGAACTTACCGTTGCCATTCACTATGTATTCAATACACCTGACGATAAGCTTATTTGGGATGTAGGACATCAAGCTTATAGCCATAAAATACTGACCGAACGTCGTGAACGCTTTTCTTCTAATAGAAAATATGGCGGACTAAGTGGTTTCCCTTGTAGAAATGAAAGCAAATATGATGCTTTTGGTACAGGACACTCCTCCACTTCTATATCTGCAGCTTTGGGCATAGCTATAGCTTCGCAAATAAAAAAAGAAGACCGACAAGTCATTGCAGTTATTGGTGATGGCGCTCTGACAGGTGGCATGGCTTATGAAGCGTTAAATAATGCGGCCGTCAATCCAAACAATATGCTGATTATTCTTAATGATAATCAGATGTCTATATCACCTAATATAGGTGGAATGAGTAGCTATCTCCTAGATATTGCTACCTCAAAAACGTATAATAGATTCAGAAAAGAATTTGCTGCGGGCATTGAAAAGATGTGGGGCAAAGAACGCCGTGATGTCTTAAGTAAGATCAATACCAGCATCAAAGCTATTCTTTCAAAACAGAGTAATATTTTTGAGGGATTCAAAATTCGCTACTTTGGTGTTACGGATGGACATGACGTATTACATCTGGTAGAAATGCTTGAGGACTTAAAACGCATTAAAGGACCTAAAGTATTACATTGTCATACAAAAAAAGGGAAAGGTTATGCGCCCGCTGAAGAATCTCAAACCATATGGCATGCGCCTGGTTTATTTAATTCTAATACAGGAGAACGCATTAAAGATCCTGAAGCCAACAATAAACCGCTCAAATATCAAGATATTTTCGGAAAGACCCTTGTGGAACTAGCCAAACAAAATGATAAAATTATTGGTGTAACTCCTGCCATGTTAACAGGGTGTTCTATGCACTTAATGAAAGAAGAATTTCCAAATCGCACTTTTGATGTAGGCATAGCAGAACAACACGCGGTCACCTTTTCGGCTGGTGCAGCAACAGAAGGTTTAATCCCGTTTTGTAATATCTATTCTACCTTTATACAACGCGCCTACGATCAGGTAATTCATGATGTTGCGTTACAGAAGCTTCCCGTGGTATTTTGCTTAGACCGTGGCGGTCTTGTAGGCGAAGATGGTCCAACACATCATGGTGTTTTTGACCTCTCTTTCTTACGTTGCATTCCTAACATAATAGTAGCAGCTCCGATGAATGAAGCGGAGCTACGGCATATGATGTACACAGCTCAGTTGGGTAAACATGGTACTTTTGCCATTCGTTACCCACGTGGCAATGGTGTATTCGCAGATTGGCAGGTCCCCTTTGAAGAAATGGAAGTAGGAACAGGTCGGCAGATCAAAGAAGGCACAGATATGGCTATACTTACTATTGGTAGTATAGGTAATAATGCATTGAAAGCTGTGGAAAAAGCGGAGAACGAAGGTTTTAAAGTCGCCTTATATGATATGCGTTTTGTTAAACCTCTTGACACTAAACTTCTAGATCAGATTTTCAGTGTTCATCATAAACTATTAACGGTTGAGGATGGTGTTATAATGGGTGGTTTTGGCAGTACTATATTAGAATATGCTGCAACAAAACGTTATAAAGGAGACATTTATCTTTCTGGTGTGCCAGATCATTTCATTCCTCACGGCTGTATAGGACACTTACAAAGTGAGTGCGGCATCGACTCCAAATCATTACTTCAAAAGATAAAAGACATCATTGCCACACCTTAATACAACACTATTTTGACTGATAAAAAAATATATTTTCTTTCTGATATTCATCTTGGTGCTCCTTACATTAAAGATCATAAGAAGCATGAACAACGCGTGGTATCGTTTCTAGAAAGCATAAAAGATACAGCCGAAGAAATTTACTTTTTAGGTGATGTCTTTGATTTTTGGTTTGAATACAGATTTGTTATACCACAAGGATTTACACGCTTTTTAGGTAAGATAGCTGAATTATCTGATTGCGGCATTAAAATACATATGTTTGGTGGTAATCATGATATGTGGATGTTCCATTATTTTCAGGATGAATTAGGTGTAGAAATACATCAACTCACCCAAAAAGTAACCTTACAAGGAAAAGATTTCTTTTTAGCTCATGGCGAAGATCTTGGCGTCACAGATAAAACTTTTCTTTTGATGCTGAAGATTTTTAGAGCTTCATGGTTCCATTGGTTTTCTAAAACCCTTATACATCCCGATTTAATGATGAAAGTTGCTAAATCGTGGAGCGTTAAAAGCAGACATAAAAATGGCATAAAAGGAAGTACTCGTTTTTTAGGAGAAGATCGCGAATATCAAGTAAAATTTGCAAAAAATTACAAAGGAGAACCCGTAGATTTCTTTATCTTCGGACATCGACATATTGTTTTAGATTTGATGTTATCAAAAAAAACAAGGGTTATAATTTTAGGTGATTGGATAAGCAATTTCACCTATGCTGAACTTTATAAAGGTCAGCTAGAACTAAAAAATTACGAAGAATAAAACTATTATGGAATCAACTCGAGTAGAAAAAATAGCACGTTTATTACAACGTGATTTAGGTGAGATACTTCAACGTGAGGCACAAGGTGCTTTGCGCGGTAAATTAATAACAGTAAGCGAAGTAAGAATAACGCCAAATCTTGAAAAAGCGAAAGTCTTCATCAGTGTTTTTCCTCCAAAATTTGGAGAAGAAGTCGTCAAAGAGATACAAGATAATGTTTCTTATTTCCGTAATCTCTTAGGTCAGCGTGTTCGTCACCAATTACGTATTGTACCAGAATTACAATTTGTCTTAGATATCTCTATGGATAAATTAGAACGCATAGATGAACTATTGAACCAATAAGCATTCACAGCATTACATTTGACCATAAAACAATTACTGCATTTTGAAATCTCTTTCATTATATATAGCTCGTCGGTATTTATTTGCTCAAAAATCGCATAAAGCAGTTAATATAATATCACTGATTTCTCTTTTTGGTTTTTGTATTGGAACAGCTTCTTTAATCATTGTTTTATCCGTTTTTAATGGTTTCGAAGGTCTAATAACAGATATGTACAATCAATTCGATCCCGATTTGAAAGTCATTCCTGTTGCAAGTAAAACGTTTTCCATTAGTACTGATGACGAAGAATACCTATCTTCGAATACTGATATCATAGCTTTTTCAAAAGTATTAGAAGAACAGGCTCTGATACGGTATAATGGAAAACAAACAACGGGAATAATAAAAGGAGTTTCTGAGGATTATCATAAAGTAACAGGCGTAGATAGCTTACTCCTTCATGGCGTTTTTGATCTCTCAAAACAAGATAACCAAGGCGCAGTAGTTGGTATGGGATTAGCCAACACCTTAGGAATAGGATTAAAGTTCATTAATACCTTAGTTATTTATGCACCACAACGTTTAGGACGCCTATCTCTATCTAATCCTGAAAATAATTTCACCAGTAACTACTTTTTTCCTACTGGTCTTTTTGCCGTTTACCAACCAGAAATAGATAATCAATATTTGCTCATTGGTCTCAAGAAAGCACAAGAATTATTTCAATATAAAGAGGAGATATCATCGCTTGAAATACATCTGAGTAATAGTGCCAATGCAAAAGAAATACAAAAAACGCTTAGTCAATATTTTTCAGGACGTCTCATCGTTCAAAATCGTTTGCAACAAAAAGCAGATCTGTATAAAATGTTTTCTATGGAAAAATGGATAGCCTTTTTCATCGTACTCTTCATACTCATCATTGCTATATTTAATATTGTAGGCACCTTATCGATGTTGATTATAGAAAAACGAAAAGATATTGAGACACTCCGAAGTATAGGAGCTGATGCCCAGTTCATTCAGCAAATTTTTTATACTGAAGGACGGTTAATTGCTTTTTTTGGCGCTCTGTTAGGTCTCACTTTAGGCATCGTTACTTGTCTTCTACAGCAACATTTCGGGCTTATACAATTGGGAGCTAGCGGACAATATATTGTAGATGCTTATCCCGTACAATTATTATTTAAAGATATTGTTTTAGTATTTTTCACCGTAGTTATAATAGGAAGTATCTCAATTTATTTTCCTGTAAAATATATATGCAAACGCTTTGGCGTTTAACCTAAAAAAAGAAAAGTTGTTTTTAATAACTAAGATAAAATAAATCATGGCTTTAATAAAAAAAGTACGCGGTTTTCAACCACAAATAGGAAAAGGTTGTTATTTAGCCGAAACAGCAGTCATTATTGGTGATACTGTAATAGGAGATCGTTGTAGCATTTGGTTCAACACCGTAATACGTGGCGATGTCAATGCCATTCGTATAGGCGAAAATGTTAATATTCAAGATGGATCGGTATTGCATACGTTATATGAAAAATCTCAAATTCATATTGGAAATAATGTCTCTATCGGACACAATGTAACCATTCATGGCGCCACAATAAAAGATAACGTACTCGTAGGTATTGGAGCAGTAGTACTTGACAATACCGTTATTGGTGAAAACTCTATTATTGCTGCCAATTCAGTAGTACTTACAGGCACCATAATACCACCCAATAGTTTATATGCAGGTGTGCCAGCAAAAAAAGTGAAAGATATAGAACCACACCATACCAAAGAAATGATACAGCGAATATCCGACAATTACAGCATGTATGCATCTTGGTATAAAGAGGAAGATGCCTATTAATTCACTAAAGTGTTAAAAAGAAGTTTAAAAGGAATATAATATGCATTCTTAATATTAAATATTTGATTAGAAACACAATATTTATTTAATTTGTGTAGTTTACATTTAAGCTGATTATCTTTGCGTATATTCTAGTCAATAGAATAATAGTAAAACAACTCTAAATTAAATTTTTCAACAATTATCAAAGTCATTTCCCATTATTAATAAGACATTAAAATGAAAGAAACTCCTGAAAAAATTACAGACAAAGAGAAAGAAATTGATTTACTCGAAGTTTCTAGTAATATTGCTTCTTCTTTAAAAAATGGCATCGTAAAATTCTTCACTTTTATATTTAAAGCCTTCGTGCTTGTTATTCAAAAGTGCGTTTTACTTTTTCAATTAGCAATTAACTCTTGGAAATTCGCGGTCATTTCAGCACTTATTCTAGGTGGTGTTACCATCTACCTTTATAAAACAAATGAACCATTTTATGATTCTGATGCTTACGGAATAACACGCATATCTAATAGTCAAGAAATCATTCAAATTATCAATTCGATTTCTATTCCGAATGATAAGTTAAAGGTGTCTTTGAAAAATGATCTAAATCTTTCTCCAGATATTTATAATAACATTATCGATATTAAAGCCTCTTGGTTAATTGATTTAAATGGTGATGGTATTGCTGATTTTGTAGATTATGATAATGATTATCAAATAAACAAAGCAAAAGATACTTTAGCAACTCGTATGATAGATCGTTTTAATGTGCGCTTAAAACTTAAAAACCAAACCATCACTAATGATGTACAATCGGCAATAATTACTTTTTTATATAATAACACTTATATTAAAAGTCTTAATGATAGTCGTATCGAAAACATAAGAGGAGAAGCTCAAATATATGAAAATCAAGCAGATGTATTAGACAGTCTTCAAAATTACGAATATTTCGAAGAGAGTAAAATCAAAGACAATAATGTTCAGAGTCTTAAATTTGGCGAATTTGAGTTAATAGGATCTGATCCTCAAAAAGAAAAACGTCTTTATCATCAAAATATCATTGATTTAAAAAATAGTGTTATAAAAAACAATGCTGATATCTCTTATAAAAGTGATCCTATCGTTTTTGTAGGTAATTTTACCAACAGTAGTCAACCGACTAACGACATCACTTATTATGTTAAAAAAGTAGCTATCTTTGGAGTACCTATTTTCTTATTAATATTTATAATATTGAAACGTAAAGAGTTTGAAAAGATATTTAAAATTAATGCTTTTTTAGAAAAATAACCTTTTTTGATTGTAAATAATGAATCTATTAAGTCTAATACAAGTCCCCAATATGATAGCTGCTGCTGACAGTACCGCTATCACAGAGAAGATGTCAATTAATGCTTTCGATTTAGCCGTAAAAGGAGGATGGATAATGTACCCATTGGCTTTTCTTTTAGGCTTAGGAATATATATCTTTTTTGAACGTTATTTTGCTATTAACAAAGCATCAAAACTGGATCTCACCTTTATGGATCGCATTAAAGATAAGATACATTCTGGCAAAATAGATGAAGCACGGATCTTGTGTCAGACATCTGACACCCCCGTATCTCGAATGGCAGCTAAAGGTCTGAGTCGTTTAGGACGTCCATTTAATGATATCAACGCAGCTGTTGAGAACGTAGGCAATCTTGAAATTTCACGTTTAGAAAGCAAATTACCCATTCTAGCTTCAATCTCTGGCGGTGCTCCTATGATCGGCTTCTTAGGTACTGTTATAGGAATGATAAAAGCCTTTTACGATATGGCTTCAGCAGGTAACAACATCGACGTCGCTCTTTTGTCTTCGGGCATCTATACGGCTATGGTAACTACTGTTGCAGGACTAATAGTCGGCATTATCGCCTATTTTGCATACAATTATTTGGTGGCTAGAATTGAACGAGTAGTTTACAATTTAGAATCAGAAACGATGGTATTTCTTGATTTACTAAACGAACCTGTTGACTAATCTCCTCTATATATTTTTACTTAAGGGATACCTTATAATATGGCTTTAAAACAAAGATCAAAAATAGATGCATCATTTAGCATGTCTTCCATGACAGATATTGTTTTCTTGTTACTTATCTTTTTTATGGTAACATCGACAATGGTACATCCTAATGCCCTGAAACTTTTACTTCCTAAAAGTGAAAATCAAACATCGGCAAAACCACTAACAACAATAAGCATAACAAAAGACCTTGATTATTATGTTGAAACACGTCAAGTCAATTTCGATGATATTGAAGGTCTATTACAGGAAAAAGCAACAAATGAACCTGAAATATACATTTCGCTTCATGTAGATGAATCAGTACCTAGCAGAGAACTTGTTAAGGTCATGAATCTCTGTAAAAAACACAAGTACAAACTCATTCTAGCTACACGCGCACGATAATCTATTCCTTTGTCAAATCAAAAACTACATATTGATCGTAAAGCGGCATTACTGACCGTCATTGTTCTCATTATCTTTATGATACTGATGTTCCTTTTTGGTTTCAGCTCTCAGATACCAGAAGAAGAAAGTGGTATGCTTGTTAATTTTGGTAATGTAGAATCTGCATCAGGAACAATAGAACCCGCAAAAGCAACACCTCCTAAACGCGTAACGCCTCCTCCAACACCACCAAAACCTAAAACAACAGAAAAAACGAGTGCAAAAGAGGAGTTAAACACACAAGACTTTGAAGAAGCCGCAGCTATAGAATCGGCGAAGAAAAAAGCAGCAGAAGACCGCAAGATAAAAGAACACGAAAAAGCAATTGAACGTCAAAAAGCAATTGATAGACAAAAAGAAATAGACCGACAAAAAGCAATAGAAGCTGAACAAAAACGCATCGAAGAAGAACGCATCGAAAAAGAACGTTTAGCTCAAGAGGCGAAAGCAAATGCTATTCGTCAACAAATGTCTAATGCCTTTGGAAAAACAAACAATAATTCTGAATCACAAGGTACTGGAGAAGGAAGTGGTAATCAAGGTCAAGAAAATGGTAGCCTAAACAGTAATGGTCAAGGATTAGGCACGAGTGGCAACTGGACTTTAGCAGGTAGAAATTTAGTAGGTAGTTTACCGAAACCAAAATACAACTTACAGAAAGAAGGTATTGTCGTCGTTGAAATATCCGTTGATCGTTCTGGTAAGGTAAGCAGTGCTACTCCTATTTTGCGTGGTTCTACTACTCAAGATACACAACTCTGGAAATTGGCTAAAGAAGCAGCACTAAAAGCTAATTTCAATGCTAACCCAGCAGCAACAAATAAACAAATAGGAACTATAACTTACCATTTTGTACTTCATTAAAATGTTTAATTTACCATTTCGTTTATATGCTTTTTCCCGTCATAAGCTCAAAACTATAAAAAGTTCTAAAGGGTATGGTATTCATTCGCCTTTTGCGTTTAATCTACTTACCGAGGTTTTAAAACCTGAGACGTCAGCCTATTATTATTGTTTTGATAATATAGAAAAACAAAGGAATCATAACTTATCAGATTATTCCAAAATAACCTTAGAAAATGGAAAAAGACGCACTATCTCTTCTTTATGTAAAAGCTCTTCAACACCAAGAAAAGATGGTCAACTATTATTTCGTCTAGGATTAGCAATGAATAGTCAAAAAATCATAGAAACTGGAACTTCTTTAGGTTTTGGGACAGCTTATTTAGCCGGTTTTTCAAGTAAAGCAACAGTAAGCACAATAGACTATGACAACTCCTGTCTGAAATATGCCAGTAAAAATCTTGAAGCTTTACATATCTCTAATGTACATTTTATCCATAATTCGATAGACCAAGCCTTACCTGATATATTAAAAAAATATGGATCTATTGATTATATCTTTTATGATGGAAATCATACCAGCACTGCTACATTAGATTATTTCCATATGGCTTTACCTTATACTCATGCTCAAAGTGTATTTGTATTTCATGATATACATTGGTCCAAAGACATGTATAAAGCATGGGGATGCATCATCAAAGACAAGCATATTACACTATCTCTTGAGCTGTATAACTGCGGCATTGTCTTTTTTGACCCAAATCTAAACAAGCAACATTTTAGGGCATAGAAAAGGCGTTCTTTTGAAGAACGCCCATTTTATATTTTCCTTTAATTTTGTACGGCAAGAATTTGTTCGGCCAAATCTAAGATTTCGGTGTTATCTAAAGTAACTATACCACCATCAGGTCCAGATTCGATATGTATTCCAGCACTTCTACCATCTCTGAAGTTATGCCCACCAAAATAATTTCTTACCGTTTCTACTTTTAAGTCCAACTTGTCTGCTATCTCGTGGATACTTCCATCCGGCAAACGATCTTTGATCTTACGAAGTTCATTAAATGTGAGTGTCTTAGACATAATATTTATGATTTAAGGTTCAACAATACATTAATCTATTTTAATCCACTATAAAAGTAACGAATTTAACTTTAAAACACAATAGATTAAAAAGTCATTCATCTTTATTTTTTCTACTTAAACATTTGTTTATCAACAAATAAAGCGTATAATTGTTTTACAACAAAAAATCATTTATTCCTTTAGAGGCAACCAAAAGCATAAATACAGTTATCAGGAACGACAAGATAACACCTTGAACATCTTTCATTTGGATCTTTTCAGAGCTTAACAATCTCAATCTACCTGCTATTTTCCTTTCTAAAATATACATTCCATACCCCACCATAGAACCAAAAAGAATCCCCGTAATAACATCTAAAGGATAGTGGACCCCAAGATATATACGTGTATAACTTTCAAAAGCAGCCCAAAGAAATAAAATAAGACTTAACATTTTGTTTCTCATAATGAGAGAAACTAAAACAGCTATTCCAAACGTATTAGCAGCATGAGAAGAAAAGAACCCAAATTTACCACCGCGATAATTATTTACAATATGTAATTGTGACATAATATCAGGTTCGCGTGAAGGTCTAGGCCGTGCTATCCAATCCTTAAACAATCCCGAAACTTGATCACAAACCACTACCGTTAATGATATAGCAATAAGAATAAGGAAAAATTCACGTGATTTATTCTTATAAATGGCATAAAGTAAAAATGCAAAAAAAGCCAACCAACTCATTTCATCGGTAGCTAACCACATTAATCCATCAAAAAAAGAACTATGATGTGCATTTAAATTGACAAGAAGGTTTTTATCCCAAGTTATAAGATCCATTTTATTGTGTTATTAAAGTGTATATAGCCTCTGCCGTTTTATCTGATGCACCTATGCCTCCCAGTTTTTTAATGATTATTTCGTAGTTTAAAATCATATTTTCACGATATACTTTATCTTCTAGAATCAAGTGCAGTTCTCTCTTTAAATTTTCTACACTTAAATGATGTTGTAAAAACTCTTTGATGACAAACTTATTCAGAATTAAATTCACCAACGTAACATATTTAACTTTTAGCATAAAAGTATCATAGAGTGTATAGATAAATTTCCCTCCTCCTAAATCATAACAAGCAGCTTGTGGTATCTTTAACAAAGCAGTTTCTAATGTTGCAGTACCAGAAGTAACCAATGCTGCCTCAGAATTCTGCAATAAAGTATAGGTGTCATTATAAATAATAGGAGGTAAGGAAGATTTACCTACTATTTTCTGATAAAAATCGTGTCCTAAATTATCCACACCTGCCAATACCACTTGATAGTCGGGAAACTCATCACTCACAGCAAGATATTTAGGAAGCATTTTTTTTACTTCTTGACGACGACTCCCAGCCAACAAAGCAATGATGGGTTTCTTTTTGAGATGATATCTTTCAATGAAATCGGATTTACTCTCATCTTTATTATTGCGACGTTCTAAAGCATCTAGAAGTGGATTTCCTACATATTGAAAATCCACCTTATGTTTAGAAAAGAAATCGTTTTCAAAAGGGAAAATGGTAAAAACCTTATCCGTATAGGCCTTAATCTTTGCGACTCTTTTGCTGCGCGAAGCCCACACTTTAGGTGCAATATAATAAAAGACTTTAAACCCTCTTTCTTTGGCATATTTAGCCATGCGTAAGTTAAAGCCTGGGAAATCAACAAGGACTACAGCATCAGGATTAAAATCAAAGAGAGCATTCTCACAACGTCTGAAATTCTGTTTTATCATCCTAAGATGTAATATCACTTGAACAATTCCCATGACAGACATATCCTTATAATGATACGTCAGCTTCATCCCAGCCGATTGCGATAATTCACCTCCTACTCCTTCTATAATGGCTTCAGGGTCTTTTTGCCGTATAGCACGAATAAGATTAGAAGCATGTAAATCTCCTGAACGTTCTCCAATGATAAAAAAATACTTCATTAGCGCAATTTTATTTCGTGTCTTTTATAGCTAAAACTTCTTCAAAGGTTAAACCTGTTAAGCGTTTAATATCACGAATAAAAAAATAAAACACTAAACCCAGAATTATCATTGACGGTAAAACGATGACAGGATAACTTAACATAGTCATCTTCCCTACTTCCTCATTAAAAGCCTCACCAGAAGGACTTTTCACAATCAAACGGGCTAAACCATAATTTAAAAAAGAAGATAAGAAAAAAGAAGATGACAAAAAGAAATTAGCATAAGTCATTTTCTTAATAAAGGTTTCTTTGTTTCCATTATCGTTTAATATCTGATCTATCTTTGTCACTTCAAAAACTTCAGGCCGGTACAAGAGTTTATTAAATACAGCATATTTAGTTCGTACAGAAGCAAGGACAGCCACACCAATGATGAAGGGAATTAAAGCTTCTTTAATAGCATAAATTCTAGGAGAAAGAGCTAATAAACCAATACCACCTGTTAATAATACACTAACAAAACCAAGAATAGATATGAAATTCGTTTTTTTATTTTTAAAGAGATCATACAAAAAATAAATAGCCGGAAAAGCCAATGCTATAACCAATCCCCATGTTGAACCTAAATACTGTTCTTTACTAAATTTCATCAATATCACTGCAGGAACAATAATATTGAAAAGTAAATTAGTCAACGCATTCTCATTTTGTTTTTTAGCCATTTTTATCTTATTATATTGCTTCTATTGTTATTGTTTTAACCCATCCTTTATGGCCATCGCTCAGCATTATTTCAACCCAATCATTTAAGTAATCTGTAATTTTCACTTTTGTACCTTCGTGTATAACGAATATTTGGGTACCACTCTCATTAGGCGAACTCTTCACAGTTACGGTAGGTACTAAAACAATTGCTCCTTCGTGCGAAGTCATTTCATATTTACTTTTTCGTGCAAATGATAAGGTAGTTAACGAAAAGACAAAAGCGATGATAAATAAATAAAAGCCTGTGCGTTTAAGAAATGAAATACGCGATAAGAAAAAGAACACCAAGGATAAAGCACCGATAAAGAAACATAATAAGCTAATAATTCCCCAGGTATCAGAAGACTGAGATACACGCATATTATACATCATTTTTTTCAAGAAAAAGATATCAACTTCTTCGATATCATCAATAACATGTTGTTGTACTAATTCTAAGTTATAATTAATATCCTCATCAGTTGGAGCCAACTGTAGAGCTCTTTCATAACTCAAGATACAAGGTGCTATTTTTCCATTCTGATATTGTGCATTACCCAAGTTATAATACAATTCGGCCGATATATAACCCGAAGTAATTACAGAATCATACAAAGCTTCCGCTTCATGGTATTGTTCTTGTTGATACAAAGCATTAGCTTGCTCATAAAGAGATATTTGTGCATTTACAGAAAGAAACGATAGAAGAGATAAAAGAATTAATATTTTCTTCATTTTTATTGTGTTTTTGAGTTTGCGATGATATAACAAATAATATGCCTTTCGAATGACAAAATTAATTAAAAATTACCTTTAATCCATGTTTTAACGAAAGCATCATCAACGCTAAGAGAGATATGAATAGTGTGAAGTAAATAATACAGTATTGCAATGAGGCTCTTTCAATCTATCTACCAGTAAATAAGCATCCTTAAGTACATAGCATCTATTAAGTTAATATCTCAAACTTAAATATCAACACTAACATTCACTTAAAGTTGCCAAAACAAAGAGCACACTATAATTTGACACAGGAACTCATCCTATCTTTTCCGAAAAGATCTTTCAGAATTTCGACCTCAGAAAACCCGCGATGAATAAGCATTTCTTTGGTAGCTTCACCATAATTTTCATTAATTTCAAAATATAGTTTTCCTCCTTTATTGAGATGTTGCCAAGCTAAATCAGCAATTTTAGAATAAAAGATAAGCGCTTTATCATCCGCTACAAACAAAGCTTGCCAAGGTTCATAATCTAATACATTTTTATGCATCTGCTTTTTATCACTTTCCGTGACGTAAGGCGGATTACTCACAATGATATCGTATCCTCTCTCTAAATGGTCGATCTGTAGAATATCACACTTAAAAAATGAAATAGGCGTATCATTACGCCGTGCATTTTCTTTCGCTACAACTAAAGCTTGTTCCGAAATGTCACATGAATACACGTAAGCCCCTTTTATGTTTTTTTTCAAAGCAATAGGAATACATCCACTTCCTGTTCCAATATCAAGTATCTGTGGTGAAGCAATAGTCGTTTTATTAATGATTAAATCAATTAATTCTTCCGTTTCAGACCGCGGTATTAACACGTTTTCATTCACATAAAAAACAAGATCATAAAAATAAGCTTCCCCTGTTACATATTGCAGCGGTTTTCCTTCACACAATTGATTCAGGACATCCTGAACTAAATGAATATCAACATTATTATCTTTAGACAAAGCAATATCGATCTTTTCTTTTTTATAAAAAAAAGAGATAAGGCGGTAAGCCATCGCAGACGCTTCTTCTAAAGCATAAAGACCTTGAAGTTGTGTTGTTATGTATCGATGTATTTCGCGATAAGTCATATCAAAAAAAGGGTTTCACATCTTGCGAAACCCTTATTTTATTATTGAGTTAAAATTTCTATTCTGCTATTTTCATCAAATATTTGCCATATTGATTCTTACTTAACGCTAGAGCTAAAACCTTGAGTTGTTCTTTATCAATAAAACCACGCATATAAGCTATTTCTTCTAAACAAGCGATCTTTAATCCTTGACGTTTTTCTACTATCTGAACAAATTGTCCGGCTTCAATCAATGATTCATGAGTACCAGTATCTAACCAAGCAAAACCACGACTCATCATTTCTAATTTAAGACGTTTGCGTTTCAAAAATTCTTCATTAACCGTTGTAATCTCTAATTCACCACGTGCCGAAGGTTTTATGTTTTTAGCAATCTCAACAACTTCATTAGTATAGAAATATAAACCAGTCACTGCTAGATTAGATTTAGGGTTTTGTGGCTTCTCTTCTAGACTCAAAACATTACCCTTGGCATCTACTTCAGCCACACCATAACGCTCTGGATCTTCAACAGAATAACCAAAGATAGTTGCTAACTTTTTCTTTTCTGCATTTTCTACAGCGTGTAACAATAACTTAGAAAAACCGCGACCATAAAAAATATTATCACCCAGAACTAAACAAACATTATCATCACCAATAAATGTCTCGCCAAGAATAAAAGCTTGTGCTAAACCATCAGGAGAAGGCTGTTCTATGTATGTAAAAGAAACACCTAATTCTTTGCCATCACCTAATAAACGTTCAAAAAATGGAAGGTCTGTAGGCGTAGAGATAATGAGAATCTCTCGAATACCAGCCAACATCAAGACCGATATCGGATAATAAATCATGGGCTTATCATAGATGGGTAACAATTGCTTACTCACTCCTTTCGTAATCGGATGCAAACGCGTACCACTACCTCCTGCTAATACAATACCTTTCATATTTGAAATATTTATTAATAAAAATCAAACAATAACACTTCAGCAATAAGGGAAAAACAAGCTTTCCTGTTATTGTTTTATAATAATCTTATAATCTATCAGTTACCTTGTCACGATCTAAAAATCCTTTGATGTCATAAATAACACCAGATTCTTTCACAAGAGAATTAATATCTAATGTTTTAAATTTATCGTGAGCAACAGCTAAAACCACTGCAGCATAATCATTACTAGGTGCATCAATTAAAGAAACTCCATATTCCGCTTTGACTTTTTCCTTATTAGCCCAAGGATCATATACTTCTACTGGGCAACCGTAATCTTTAAATTCGTTCAAAAGATCAATCACCTTAGTATTACGAATATCAGGGCAATTTTCTTTGAAAGTGATACCAAGAATTAAAACCTTACCCGTTTTAACACGAAAGTCTTTTTTAATCATCGACTTAACTACTTCTCCTGCTATCCAACGGCCCATACCATCATTCATACGACGACCAGCTAAAATAATCTCAGGATGATAACCCACTTCTTCAGCTTTCTGAGCCAAATAATATGGATCTACACCAATACAGTGACCTCCTACAAGTCCTGGACGGAATGGAAGGAAGTTCCATTTAGAACCAGCAGCCTCTAATACATCTAAAGTATCAATACCCAAATGACAAAAGATTTTTGATAACTCATTAACAAAAGCAATATTGATATCACGTTGTGAATTCTCAATAACTTTAGCCGCTTCAGCTACTTTGATACTGGCTGCTTTATGTGTTCCATTTTCCAAAATAGAATTATAAAGAGCATCTACTTTATCAGCTATCTCAGGAGTAGAACCAGAAGTGATCTTTGTGATATTACGTAATGTATGCACTTTATCCCCCGGATTAATACGTTCAGGAGAATAACCACAATAAAAATCTTCATTATATTTCAGACCAGAAACACGTTCCAATACAGGCACACATTCATCTTCTGTGACTCCAGGATAAACAGTAGATTCATAAATAACAACATCACCCTTACTTAGAACTTTCCCAACCGTTTCGCTCGCTTTTACTAAAGGAGTAAGATCTGGTTTGTGAAATTTATCGGTAGGCGTAGGAACGGCTACGATAAAAACATTACAATCTGTAATCTCATCTAAATTTGAAGTAAATGTAATCGTTGATTTTTTCAAATCATCTTCGTCTGCTTCCAGCGTATTATCCTTACCACTACGTAGTTCAGCCACACGTTCTTCATATATATCATATCCAAAAGTTGGATATTTCTTAGCAAACTCAATAGCCAAAGGTAAACCTACGTATCCTAGACCAATAACTGCAATTTTTTCCATTTTTAATAAGTAAAAAGTTGAATATATTATTATTTTATACTGTGTAATGTAATATCAATCGCACTTTGAATCCCTTTGGCATCTTTACCTCCAGCTGTAGCGAAGAATGCTTGTCCGCCCCCGCCACCTTTAATAGCCTTAGCTGCTTCTCTAATGATTTGACCAGCATTTAAAGATTTATCAGCTACTAAATCATCTGAAATCATTATTGCTAATCCACATTTACCATCTTCAAATTCTGATCCTAAAACGCAAAAAAGCTGTTCACTCTCGCCTTTTAACATAAAACAGGCATCTTTTAATTGTGAAGCGTTTTTCAAATTCACAATTTGAGCAATCACATTAATGCCATTTATGTTTACAACGTTTTTAAGCAACAATTGTTTAATCTCTAATATCTGTTTATGTTCAAAAATAACCACTTCTTTTTTTAAGGTCGCATTTTCTTCTATCAATTTTTCGATTGTTTCCTTTACCTTTTTAGGCGCATTAACCATCGTCGCTATTTCGTCAAACTCAATAAAAGTGCTCTCTATTAACTCTTCTGCTTTATCTGCTGTTACCGCTTCTATACGGCGGATTCCAGCCGAAATACTTCCTTCTGAAATGATTTTAAAATACCCCAATTGCCCCGTAGAAGCAGCATGCGTACCACCACAAAGTTCTATAGATGAACCAAATTGTATGACTCGTACTACATCACCATATTTCTCCCCAAAAAGAGCCATAGCTCCCATATCTCGTGCTTCTTGCACAGGTACTTGTCGGTGTTCTTTTAAGGCAATATTTTCACGAATGCGTTGATTTACTATTTGCTCCACCCTTCTTATCTCCTCAGGTAAAACTTTATGAAAATGAGTAAAATCAAAGCGTAACTGATCAGCAGATACTAAAGAACCTTTTTGCTCTACATGCGTTCCTAAAACCTCGCGTAAAGCCTCATGAAGTAAATGAGTAGCTGTATGATTATCAGCTATAAGGTTTCTCATTTTCACGTTTACTACCGCTTTAAAGTTAAGCTCTAAATTGGCAGGCAATTCTTTTACAACATGAATAATTTGATTATGAACTTTCTTCGTCTGAATAATGGAAGTCTTTTTTCCATCCGCTTCAATGTAACCGGTATCTCCTACTTGTCCGCCACTTTCACCATAAAATGGGGTAACGTTAAATATCAATTCATAAAACGTTTTTTTCTGAGCTACAACTTTACGATAACGTGTTATCTTAAGCTCTATTTCGGTATATTCATAACCTACAAACTCTTCTACATCATCCTCCAATAAGATGGTCCAATCATCCGTTTCTTGAGCTGAAGCGTTACGGGCTCTCACTTTCTGCTTATTCATCTCAGACTCAAACTCACGACGGTTAACCACCAAACCTTGTTCTTTCAGAATCAATTCAGTTAAATCAAGAGGAAAACCATAAGTATCATACAACTCGAAAGCTACTTTACCTTCTACAACCTTATAAGCTCCTTCTTTTGTAGTAGTAATGATTTTATCTAACAAGCGAATACCAGTCTCTAAAGTCCGAAGAAAAGATTCCTCCTCTTCTTGAATAACTTTAACAATCAATGATTTTTGCTGTTCCAATTCAGGATAAGCATCACCCATCGTTTCAATAAGTACAGGTACCAATTTATACAACGTTGCTTCTCGCTGATTGAGGAAAGTATAACCATAACGTACCGCACGGCGAAGGATACGACGTATAACGTAACCCGCTTTCACATTAGATGGCATTTGACCATCGGCTATAGAAAAAGCAATAGTACGTACATGATCTGCAATAACGCGCATAGCGATATCAACTTCTTCATTATCACCATAAGTAACATGAGCTATCTTTCCAAGATTTTGTAATAAAGGTTGAAATACATCGGTATCGTAATTAGATGTTTTGCCTTGAATAGCCATACAAAGACGTTCAAAACCCATACCTGTATCTATATGTTTATTAGGCAGAAGCTCTAATTCACCTGTCGCTTTACGGTTATATTGAATAAATACAAGGTTCCATATCTCAATAACTTGAGGGTGATCCATATTAACCAAATCGCGTCCTGAGATAACTTTCTTTTCAGCATCAGAACGCAAGTCAATATGAATTTCGGAACAAGGTCCACAAGGACCTACATCACCCATTTCCCAGAAATTATCTTTTTTATTTCCATTAACGATATGACTATCAGGAAGGAGTTTACTCCAGTAAGAAGAAGCTTCATCATCACGTTCCAGCTTATCGTCAGTATCACCTTCAAAAACTGTAGCATAAAGATTTGCTTTATCTAGCTTCATCTTATCAACTAAAAATTCCCAAGCAAATTCAATAGCCTCTTTTTTGAAATAATCACCAAAAGACCAATTACCTAACATCTCAAACATCGTATGATGATAAGTATCATGCCCCACCTCTTCTAAATCATTATGCTTTCCTGATACACGCAAGCACTTTTGAGAATCGGCAACACGTGGTGCTTTAGCGGGTTTTAAATCTAAAAAGATTTCTTTAAACTGATTCATCCCAGCATTAGTAAACATTAATGTAGGATCATCTTTAATTACCATCGGTGCCGAAGGTACAATCACATGCCCTTTTGATTCAAAGAAATCTTTAAAAGCTTGTCTTATTTCCTTTGCTGTCATATATCAATTTACTTGTTTTACAATTTCAAAACCGCTTGTTGAAAACTTTTTCTAGCTGCGGGGTGACAAAAGTAGCGATATTATTACATTTGCCCAATAGATATCACAAGACAAATTACGTAATGAACAGCACAGAATTTTGCCAACAAACAAAGGAGTTTATTAAAAAAAAAATTCCCTTCTTCTTTCTCATTGATTTTGAAAAGAAGACGCCTGTCGCACTTCCGATATCTAGTTGTAAATCAATGGGCATCTACTTTAGCTTGTCAAATTACGAACAGAAACAACAAGAGAATGACATTCCAATAGAGAGCACACCTATATCTTATAAAAGGTATGAACAGTCTTTTAACATTGTAAAAAAAACCATTAATAAAGGGGATTCTTTTTTAGTTAATTTGACTTTTCCAAGCAAAATAAAGACTGAAAACGATATTAAATCTATTTATAAACATGCCAAAGCAATATATAAATTGAATTATAAAGACCAATTTGTCGTCTTTTCACCCGAAAGTTTTATACAGATAAAAAATAATAAAATTAGCACCTTTCCCATGAAAGGAACCATAATGGCCCATGTTCCCGACGCCGAAAAAACACTACTAAATAATAAAAAAGAAAAATGGGAACACAACACTATTGTAGATCTTATGCGTAACGATTTATCAATGGTGGCGACTAATGTAGAAGTTAAGAGGTTTCGTTATATTAGCGAAATATTAACAAACCGAGGAAAAATTCTTCAAACTAGTTCTGAAATAAGTGGCGACCTCTACCCTAATTGGCAGGATGATTTTGGTCATATGTTATTAAAGATGTTACCCGCAGGTTCCATCAGTGGAGCTCCAAAAGAAAAAACTTTAGAAATCATTAAAAAGGCTGAATTAGATAGCCGCTCATACTATACAGGTGTTTTTGGCGTTTATGATAATGGACAAGTTGATAGTGCCATAGCCATACGTTACATTGAAAAAAAGGAAAATGGAGAATTCAACTATAGAAGTGGTGGCGGCATCACGTTTATGAGTGAAGCAACTGACGAATACCAAGAATTAGTCAATAAAATTTATGTTCCTACACGCTAAAAACTTAAAGTCAATAATTTGTTTTTTTGATCATAATCTAAATATTCAAAATGTATCCATTAGTTGAATCATTAGCTATTAAAAATGGGGTTATTCTTAATCTAGAACAGCATGAATTGCGATACTCAAAATCGTACCGTGCTCTATTTGGGCACTCACCATCATCACCGCTATTAAACGATTTGGATTTAGCATTATCTCCTTGTGGTTATTTCAAATTAAGGATTCTTTATAATGAAAAAGAAAAACAATCAGAAATTAGCACTTACCAAGTAGCAGCGTTAAATAGCTTAAAAATAGTGAGCTGTAATAACATAGATTATCACTTGAAATATACTAATCGTACATTATTAAATCAACTTTATCAGAAAAAAGGAGAACAAGATGATATTTTAATCATTAAAAACAACACTGTTACAGATACTTATGCAGGCAACATCCTTTTCTTTGATGGTAATGATTGGCATACCCCTTCTACACCACTTTTAGAAGGAACACAACGCGCCTTATTACTAAAACAAAAAAAAATACAAATAACACCTATCAAAGCAGAAGACATCTCCCAATTCAAACAATTTATGGTGATCAATGCGATGCGTCCTTTTAGTCTAGATATTGCACTCGACATTAGAGGAATTCGCTAAATATGCAACGAAAGATTATACATATCGACATGGACGCATTTTATGCATCCATTGAGCAACGTGATTTCCCCGAATTTAAAGGGAAACCTTTGATTGTGGGTGGACAATCGAACCGTGGCGTTGTCTCCGCCGCGAGTTACGAAGCTCGTAAATATGGAATATACTCTGCAATGCCTATAAGAACGGCTCTTAAACGTTGCCCTCATGTCATAAATCAACCGGTGCGCATGGAGACATATAAAAAAGAATCTAAGATTATCCACGAAGTCTTTCACGAATATTCTGATTTGGTTGAACCGATAGCTTTTGATGAAGCGTTTTTGGATGTTACAGACGTCAAGAAAGGTCCTCTTTCTGCTTCCTTAATTGCTAAAGAAATAAAAAATGTCATTTACGAAAGAACAGGATTGGTTGCTTCTGCAGGCGTTTCTTATAATAAGTTTCTAGCCAAAATCGCTTCAGACATGGATAAGCCTAATGGTTTCTTTCTGATATTACCAAAAGATGCCGTTTCTTTTTTGGACGGTTTAAAGATTGAAAAGTTCTTTGGCATAGGAAAAGTCACCGCACAGCGTTTTCATAAATTAGGCATACATACAGGAGGTGATTTGAGAGCCATGAGTTGCGGTGATCTCATTCGAATAAGTGGAAAAAATGGTCTTTATCTTTATAATGCAGTACGTGGTATTGATGAACGTCCTGTGATTAATCAGCGCGAACGCAAATCAGTGGGATGTGAACGAACATTTATGATGGATATTTATTCCAAAGAAGAAGTAAATGAGAAATTAATGCCTCTTATTAATGAGGCTTGGCAACGCTTAGAAAAATCAAAGAAACATGGCAAAACACTGACATTGAAAATTAAATTTACTAATTTCAAATCCATAAGCCGTAGTCATACATTTGAACATCCAATAGCATTTGATCAATTGTACCAAACACTTATAGGGCTAATGCCATACGACCAAATCGCAGAACAAGGTGCACGTCTCTTAGGACTTAGCTTCTCTAGCTTTCATCACGAAAAACGAGAAGCAAACATACAATTAAAGATTAACTTTAATCAAAAACAACAAGGAAAAACAACGACCTCGGGGCAAGCCAACGAGGCATCTAATTGAAAGTTTTTTTATTTGTAGCAAGCTACTGAGAATTAAACCCACAATGTGAGATTAATCAACAGTCTCCTCATCTATCTCTTCATCTTTGCGCTCTACAGCATCGGTATTACGTTTATTCTTCTTCGAAAATAGATGTTTAATACGCGATTTATATCTCTTTGTTAATTCGGACACATTCTCGAAATTCTCTTGATAAGTAATGCCTACACCTTGTTTCAGAGAACTTGACTCATAAAGAATATCATCATTCTGACGACTATAAGCTTTTAGTCTTAAGAGATCATTAAGCTTCAATTCCACATCAATCTCTCCCACAAAATTACTGTTAAGGTTAGAAGGTCGATCAGTACTATTATAGTCTTGGTAACCTAAATTACTATTTACAACAAGCCTATCATTAAAAAATTGAGACGAAATAGCCATTTCATATTCTTGAGGTGTAAATCCCTGATCAGACAACTCCTGTCCTGGCACCCAGTGTAATCCTAAATCCACCTTATCACTTATCTGAGACACCCAATTACTCAATTGATTAGACAAAAATTCAGAAGCGGTAACTGCAGCAGCACTGGAAATCTGATTATTCGTTTGTGTAGTAGGAGAATTACTCTCAGTATAATACTCAGGCGTATAAAAACTATTCATAATAAGTAAAGAAATAACCTGACGAGTCATTTCCTCTTCCGTATTAATAATGCTACTCACACTCTGTTGTGTCTGCTCATTAGTACTCGGTAATTTAATCTCAAAATTAATGTCAGGTTGAGAAAGACGTCCATTCAAAAGCATCTCCACATCAACAGATACACGATGGTTTTTATTGGCCTCGCCTATGGCATCTGGCATTAGATTATAAAGAGAAGCCTTTGTACTATACTGTGCTGTGATATCAGTCATAGCATCACCAGGTTTTCCACTCCAACGCAAATTACTTCCAGCAACAACATTGAAACGTTTATTAAATATTTGTTGTACTGAAAAAAAGTATTCTCCTTTTACAATCTCATAGTTTCCAAACATCTGGAAAGGCAGACCATGTTGAAATTGAACATTCAAATTACCATTACCAAAACCCTGAATAATATCTCCAGACTCTAGTCGTACTAAAGCATCTTCGGTAATTTCAAAGTTCATATCAATTACTAAATTACGATTAGGAACAAACTTTTTCTCTAACACTAGCTGTGGTCTTCGTTCAGTAACAACCTCTTTTACAGTATCTATATATCGAATAAAATTATTCTTAGTAGCTACAGAGATTGGCGCCAAAGGCACCGTAAGCCTTGAACCTGGCATCGTTTTAGCCGTAGAACCTATACGTGTTTCATTCTCATCACTTGTAATGGTTATAAGTCCACCATAATAAATATCACCATAAAAATACTCATTTTCATCTGCCGTATTATTCAAAGCAAGAAAACGATCGGATGTTACCATTAAATCGACTAACATATCACGATACCCCGTATGTGTGATATCCCCATTAACAAGAGCAAAATTTCCTTCTTGATCAGCAACCTTCGTATTTTTAAATACAAAACGGTTATTATCAAAAAAGACAGAATCATTAAGACTAAAGTCTGCACTAATATAATCGATTCTAAAACCACCATCAGCCAATTTAGCCCCTCCATATAACCTGGGACTAGCAAGAGGCCCTTCAGCTAAAACATGACCATAAATACCACCTTTAACACTATCTAAAGTATAAGCCACATAAGGCTGAATAAAGTTAATAGGAAAGCCTTTAAAATTACAATCGAGTGCCAAAGAATCATTATCCGGCAAATAATCACCTTCAATATTCAGAATATTCTTATTATCAGCATAACTATTAATAATCAGATTCAAGGCTTTATTAGCATCATCCCACACACTACTAATAGTCATATCACCCCACTTCGAATCGTTAAACATAGCACTATCTATCTGCACTTTAGAATCCAAAACAGGATTATCTAATATGGAATAAAGATTAGCTTTACCAGATAATAGACCTCCAAAAGTTGTCTTTTTAATATTTAAAAAACGATTCAGATTATCCAAATCAAAATGCTTCAAATCGAAATATAGCGTATCATCTAAGTCATCAGAATAAGCACCATCAGCAATAAAATGACTCGTACCATTATGCAATTTAAAACTATCCACAAGCAATTGATTTGATAATAGCGAAATTCTATTTTCATCCAATTGCCATAAAGAATCAGAAAGTTCAAAGGTAGAAGGTAAAATATCAAAGATGGTCATCGTTTCACGACCATAAGGTTGCAAATGGATTTTGGAACTAAAATTTGTTGAAATACTCGTTTTATCGTCATTCATCCATTGCACATCAACATCAATGGTATCTTTCAAAAGATTAGATTGAAGATTTATATCACGAATAACATGATTGCTGATAAATGACATTTGACCTATATCGACATTAGCAAAACACTGAGAAAAATCATTATGAATAGAAATTTCTATAGAATCTAATAATTGATTTTGAGTTAATAAATAGGGAATACTACCTTCTACAGAATAAGTATTTAGACGAGAATTAATATGACCTGATAGACTCGTATGTCCATTAGCACGTATGGGGAAATTTATGGCTTCCGCCAACTCATACATATCATCAATTTCAGCTTTAAAATAAAAATCATTAGGTGTCACATTAGTTGGGATATCAAAGATCATAGGTAAGTTTTTCAACTTATTATGGAGTGATTGATTAATAAACCCTGGTAATTCTGCAAAATTATAACTTCCAACAATTTCAGCATTAACAAAGTCGGATTCCAATGTTATTGATGGATGAGCATCAAGAGGTTTAAAGATAAAACTTAAACTGTCGGTACTAAAACGCCCAGACTCAGTAATAACATTAAGCTCATAAAAATTAGTAATACCATTTAAATCATCTATGTTTTTCCCACTTAAATTAGTCTCAGTATCAAATTTCACAATAAATGTATCATAATCTGAAACAATATTCAATTGTGCTAAATCAATTCTTGTTGCTAATAATGAAAAATTATAAACAGGATCTTGTTCACTAAAATCAATATTACCAGAAAAGTCGAACTGTGCATTAGGATCATTTACATTCAAAACGCCCATATACGAATTTTTATCAGCTACACCGTGCATCTCAATATCATGATAATTATATCCATTAGCTGATAAACGCGAGATATTAGCTACAAAATAATTTTCAGAAAAGGCACTGTCTTTCTCACCCTCAACATGTAAATCAAGAGTCACATCACCCAACAATTCGGGCTGCTGAAACGCACGTCCTAAATTGAATTTTTTTGTTTCTATATCCGCTTGATAGGAAAAAGAGTTAGTCGTATCATTAAAATTCAGTTGTAGATTTTGAGATAGATTACCAAATAAGGTGTTAAGGTTTCCATTAACAAAAACAGTTGCTAAATCACCGACTACATTCCCTTTATATTTTAGATTTCCCCATTGGCTAAATGATGAATAATCAAGGTTTCTATTTGAAATTTCATTAAAATACGCCCCCGCAGCATCTACATTAAATGATAAAGAATCAATAGCTAGATCAAACGATAACTTCTCATTATCTAAGACGTTTTTTATCTTAAAATCAGCAATTAAATCGACTAAACCATCCACTTTAATCTTAAAATTATCGCCATGTAGTTCTGCCATATTTCCTTCAATTTTTCCATCAATAATAAGATCTTTATCGACCCTATAAGATTCAGGAATAAAATTGGCTAAATCATTAACCCCCAAAACACTTTGATTAGAATATAGCGTAACATTGAAACTCTCACGAGGTGAATCCTTTAGTTTACCTTGATGGGTGATAAGAGAGATATCCGTTAGTATAAGAGATGAAAAAGGTGTTTGAGCTGAGATTTGAGGGATATAAATAGCATTACTATCAATTCTCACTAACGCTTCAGCACGCGAAAGAACAAATCCGTTATCCAATTTAAAGTCCAAACGCTCTAATTTAATTTGGCCTTCATCAAAATTTACCGTGGTATTGAGATGATTAACAAGTAATGTATCATTAGCTTTCAATGAAGCATTCACATAACCATCATCCATCACAACTTGTTTAAAATCAACACGCCAACGCAAAGAATCAGGAAGTAAAGGATTACTGAGGGAATCAATAAGGAAAGTGAAATTATAATTATTATCGTTTTGTTGATAAATATTTATTCTTGGTGATTTAAGTTGTATATATTTAATTTTTACAAAACGCGTACGACGGTTCAAAGAATCAAGATAAGCCGTCACATTAGAACTATAAAGCAGCGTATCCCCTTGTTGATCCTCCACACATAGATCTTTTATATTTAGCTCTTTATATTTATAAAAAGAGATTTTACTCAGCGATATATGGGTGTTTGTTCTGTTGGCTATTATTTCTAAAATACGTTTACCTAAAAGATCCTGAACAGGCTTAGTTATCAATAAATAATAACCTCCACCTCCAAGTCCGCACAAGCTTAGAAAAACAATTAATAATATTTTAAACCACTTTTTAATACCTTTGTGCTCTTAAAAAAAATGAATATGCCAAGACTGTTGCAAAAAAGAGACCAGAGACACTCTTATTATTACAAAAGTAATTAAATCGTCTTATTTATATCATATATTATTTACTTTAATGAGTCAGTTTGTTAATAACTTTCACAAATGATTACAAGATATTTATGTCAAAACCAATCATCATTTTAGGAATTGAATCATCGTGCGACGATACTTCTGCAGCTATTCTTCGCGATGGCATTGTATTATCCAATATCATAGCAGGACAAAAAGTACATGAAAAATATGGAGGTGTAGTTCCCGAATTAGCGAGTCGTGCTCACCAACAAAACATTGTACCAGTGATAGATGTAGCAATTAAAGAAGCTGGGATTTCAAAAGAAGACATCAGTGCAATAGCTTTCACTCGTGGTCCTGGACTACTCGGATCTTTGCTGGTAGGCACCTCATTTACCAAAGGATTAGCACGATCGCTTAACATTCCTATGATAGAGATCAATCACCTACAAGCACACATTTTATCTCACTTCGTAAAACAAGACGAAAACGATAATGTGCAACCAGGCTTTCCTCATCTTTGTCTATTAGTGTCAGGCGGCAACTCGCAAATTGTCTTAGTGAAAGACTATGATGATATGGAGATTATAGGACAAACCATTGATGATGCAGCAGGAGAAGCCTTTGATAAATGTGCTAAAGTGATGGGACTACCCTATCCTGGAGGCCCCTTCATCGACCGTTTGGCACAACTGGGAGATGCTGATGCATTCAAATTCAACAAACCTCGTTTAGAGGGATTAGATTACAGTTTTAGTGGTCTTAAGACTTCCTTTTTATATTTTCTTCGTGATGAGTTAAAAACAAATCGTAACTTTATAGAAGAACGAAAAAATGACCTTTGTGCCTCATTGCAAAAGACCATTATTGATATTTTATTAGGAAAACTAAAACGTGCAATGCGCGAAACAGGCATCACTGAAGTCACCATTGGAGGTGGTGTATCAGCCAACTCTGGTCTTAGAAATGAATTAACTGCTTTAGCTAAACAACAAAATTGGACCCTACATTTACCACCTTTTGCTTTCACTACTGATAATGCGGCAATGGTAGGCATAACGGGTTATTTCAAATATTTAAAACACGAATTTGTGGGTTTTGATACCGTTCCTTTTTCTCGATTGACGATATAATAAAGTCAACAACCTCGGGGCATTTAGTTAAAGAACATTTTATTATTCGCAACAAGCTACGGAGAATGAAACCCACAATGTGAGATTAAACACTTTAGAATAGGCTATTAAGCACAACAAATAATCATCATCACTTAATTAACAAAAAAACAAGTTATTACTATTATACATACAAAAATGAATCTTATCCCAATACAATTTCAAGACAATTACAAAAAAATATTAGACAATATCAATGCCTATAAAAATGGTGTAACAGCTGATGCTATGGAATCTTATGGCATTGCCTATAAAATGAACTTTGGCGCATCTGTCATTGACCTACGCCGTGTGGCTGAACGTTATGAAAAAAATCAAGAATTTTCACAACTCTTATGGGACAAAGGATGGCGTGAAACTTACATCATGTCAACTTTACTCGATGACACAAAGACATATACTATAGAACTACTGCGTCAACGTTTAGAGAGTGCACCCACCTATGAAATATTAGAACAATTGGCCTATAATACCGCTTGGCAATTGCCCTTTTTAGATACTTATTTTGATAGTGTAAAAGAATCAAAAAAGGATATGATTCAATATTTTCTGCTTAAATGCACCACCTATCAATTAATGAAGAAAGCTATCACAGCTGCAGCAGCTTGGGATCGTCTTTCACAATTCACCATTAATGATAACGCTTCACTTATGAATGTGTTGCAAAACCTATTGTTACGCATCACAGCCGATGATAATAGTTTACATGATACAGTGATTACTTATTGCGCCAAGCAAGATTCAGAACGCTGGAATATGCTGACGCAAATCATAAAAGACTATGGCGTATTATAGAAAAATGAATACAACATCATAAGAAAGCGCAACACTTAGGATTTTTCCTTTTTGTTGCGTTTTTTTTAACAATTACACTTTGAACTCATAAAGGAAAAATAATATAGAATCCGCCCCTATCTGCATCAACCAACCAAAGGAAAATGCAACAAAATAAAGGAACATAACGCTCTTATTTAAAATAATTTAAGACGGATCTATATAATGTAATGTCAGTTGATACACGTATCATTTGATTTGTTAAATTTTACACTTTGGGAGTACTTTTTAACTGACAATGTTAGGAAACGATAGACACCCTATTTTTATTGAGGTAGAATTCTAAAATACCAAAAACAGACAACACCAACAGAGTGAAGCCTTTTCTGAACCAAATTTCTTTAGCGTTATAATGATGTTACATCGATAACGCTAAAGAACTTGTTGTCAAATATTATCGTTATTTCTGATGGGGATTCTGATCTGAAGTATTTTCTCTGTTTTTCACCAAAGATTTAAAATAACCCGGGACTTCAGATTGAAAAGTGATCTCCTTATGCGAAAAAGGATGTTTTATGGTCAGCGACAAAGAATGAAGAGCTAATCGTTTTATGCCTGGTGTTTTTTGTCCATAGACGCGATCTCCAACTATAGGGTGACCATTTTCAGCAAACTGAACACGTATCTGATGTTTTCGTCCAGTATATAGTTTTATTTCAACCAAGCTGTTGGTCGCAGATTCTTTCATTACCTTATAACCTGTTTTGGCCTCTTTACCCATCTCCGCATCTTTCACGGCATATACAATATACCCCTTGTTTTCTGTTAGATAAGAGGTTAATACTCCTTCTTTTTCAGCCAATACTCCCTGAACTACAGCACAATATGTTTTACTGAAATTATGCCATTCATCTTGAAGGTAACGTTTACTTTTTTCATCTTTTGCAAAAACGATTAAACCCGAAGTATCTCTATCTAAACGATGAACAATAAAAACTCTTGCATTAGAGCTAGTGTTCCCTTTTTTTACATAATTCTGTAAGAGATAATAAGCTGTTTTTTCTTTCTCACTATCGGTGCCCATCGTCAATAGACCATTTATTTTATTCACCACAATAATGTCACGATCTTCATAGACAATACTCAATCCCTTTGGGACATGTTTTCTTGGTGGTAATTTGAATGGAGGGTTGATTATAGCCATAGCGTTTATTTTTTATTTTTTTTGTGGCGACAAAAGTACGCTTTATTATTTTGTCCCACTCACATCTGCTTATTTATTGGATTTATTAATATCTATTTTTTTAGATAAAAGGGAACCGTTTGTTTTCTCTGGAGGTCGTTTTTCTTTTTCCAGATCTAAAAAAAATGATGACAATAGAAAGTCTTCATTCCTATTATTGACATAAGGGTAAGTAATGTTTGCTATGGTCAAGTATTGGTCATTTACGATATGTTAGGTATAAATCAAGAGTTTATTCCGCGTTTCTTGCGTCGTTACCACAACCTCTTTACCGAGAGAAAGGGAGACATAAACAATTACATCAAAGATGTTAAATCTGAAGGTTTCCCTAACAAAAGAGAATTATACTAAATAAAACACTTATCTTGTGATTTAAAATAATCAAAATAAGACCACTAAAAACAAAATTACGGTTTAGCCTTTTTCGTGGAGCTTTATCATTAACTTCATAGATTTCTAATTCGCTAAACTATCAAAATCCTTTGTTATGCTTGTTTCTAGTGTTTTATAATACTAGAAATAACACCACATTAACCAAGAGAAAGCCCCCCATTAATCCTTTCTTTTTAAGAAACTTATAAATAAAAAGAGATATTAACATAGGGTAAAAGCAATTCAAGGGGTCTTAGATATAGAACAAGGTTTTATTAATCTAATAAATTTAAAACGATGAAAAATTCTCATTCTCCCCTCCTATGGCTATTGATAATGCTATGCATAAGCACCTTTAGTTATGCAAAAGATGCAGCCCAAACAAGCGATTCCGCAATACTAATTATTAAAGGCAAAGTGATAGAAAAAAGCACCAGTACCCCTTTAATGTTTGCCACCATTGGTCTAAAAAACACCAATTTGGCTACGGTAAGCAATAGCGAAGGACACTTTATGTTAAAGCTACCACCTATGGCCGACAATGATGTTTTAATCGTCTCTTATGTAGGACACCAAAATTATGAGATTCTGGTAAGAGATATAAAAAAACATAACAACTTAGAGATCGCTCTGGAAGCGGTCTCCCTAAAACTCGATGAGATAAACGTTTTTCCAGACAAACCACAAATCATTATAAATAACATTCTCAAAAACAGAGAGAAAAACTACAGCACTGAGGGACAACTCATGACGGGCTTTTACCGAGAAACTATAAAAAAAGGACGCCAATACACCGCCCTAGCTGAAGCTGTCGTAGAAATTAACAAAACAGCATATTCCAATACACGCAAAGACCAAATTCGCATCCTTAAAGGACGAAAAGGCATGAATGTTTCAAAAATGGACACCCTCCTATTCAAACTGCAAGGTGGCGCGCACTCCACCCTCGCTATGGATGTCATTAAATATCCCTATAGCATCCTGTCACCCGAGGTTCAAGATGTTTATAATTACACCTTCGAAAACTTCACAAAGATAAATGGGGAATTACATATAGTTCTCTCATTTAAGCAAAAGGAAAGCATCAACGATCCCATGTTTTATGGCACCTTATACGTACACGCCCAAACAATGGCCATCTCGAATATCACCTTTAGCCTAAACACCACAAACGAAACTCTAGCGAGTGCAATGCTTATCAAACACAAACCTTTCAGCTGTGATGCAATACCAATGTATGCGCATTATATCGTTAATTATCGTCGCCAAGGGGACAAGTGGTATTACAGTTATGCCAGAGGAGAAATCGAATTTAAAATCGATTGGAAAAAACGCTTATTCAATAACTTCTATACTATTTCTTCCGAAATGGCAATTACCAATAGAGCACCCTTAATTGAAAAATCCTTTGCTCGAGATGAACGCTTAAAACAACAAGCAATTATGAATGAAACCGTTGAGGGCTTTTATGATAAGGACTTTTGGGGCAAATACAATGTAATAGAACCTGAAAAATCGATTCACTCTGCCATAAGGAAAATAGCCAAAAACATGGAAAACATAAAATAATTTAATAAATGAACTACCCTGCTGCAAACAGACTGAGTATCAATTCGAAACACTTTTTCATTCGCTGCAAACTGCGAAAAATAAAACCCACTATGTGGGATTCAATTAAAATTCATATATTTCCATGCTGAAAACAACAGGACTACCCTAGGTTAATTTTTATGGCAAACATTAGCAACACCTGGAATAAGCATAGTACGGATGAAGAGTATAAAACCCTCTTTACATGTTACTATGCGCCACTGTGTGCTTACGCCAATAAAATTGTAAAAAGCAAAGAACAAAGTGAAGAGCTCGTTCAAGATATCTTCATCAAACTTTGGGAGAACAAACAGGGTCTTTCGATTGAACACCTCAAAGCATACCTCTACGCTAGTGTATATAAACGCTCACTTCATATCATAAAACATAACACAGTACACGAACGCTACAAATCTGAAATTAAACATCAAAAGCAGCATTATCCCAGCCCAGAAGACGGGATGATAATAAATGAAATGTACCTGGCCTATCAACAAGAATTAGAGGCTTTACCTGAAAAAACAAAAGAGATTTACCTCCTAAGCAGGACTGATGGCTTAAGATATAAAAGCATTGCAGAACAACTAAATATATCGGTAAAAACGGTAGAGGCACATATCAGTAAAGCGTTAAAAGCTTTTAGAATACGATTTGAAAAAGTTAATAAGAACTAAAATGACACTTCAAGAGACGGAACATATAATCAAAGAGTTTAATTCCATAGAAGAATTTGACACTCAAGCTGCTTACTCTATAGTGAAGCATAAAGTGAAACAAACTAAGCGTCACCAATTATTGCGCCGAGCAAGTGCTATGACAGCTGTCGCTGTGTTGTGTATTTTCACACTATTGTTATGGGATTCCTACGAACGCATCACCAATGAAAGCAATACACCAATGGTAGTACAACTGCCAGATGGGTCTAATGTTACCTTAAATAAAAACGCCCACATCGTTTTTGCAAAAGACATGGGGCATAAACGTTTATTGAGATTAGATGGAGAGAGCTTTTTTGAAATAACCCCCGACAAAGCACGTCCTTTTAGAATTAAAGCAGGTAAAACCAATGTAACAGTACTCGGTACCTCATTTAACGTCAGAAAGAAACAAGAGAGCAAAGACATAGAAGTCGTAGTAAAAAGTGGAAAAGTAAAAGTCAGCAAAGCCGGTATAAAACCCGTAATTCTCGAAAAAGATGAAGCTCTTTTATACTTAAATGGACAGCCTATCAAAACAACAATTACGCAACTAGACCCCAATTATTTATCATGGTACGAACAAAAACTGGTCTTCATCAATAGCCCTCTTAAAGAAGTACTTGAGGTCATCGAAAAGACCTATCATATCCCTGTCAAGATGCAAACTGAGAATTTGAATGCTCTACACATCTCCACCACCTTGGAAGGTTTAAATATTGATGAAGTACTCAGCAGCATTTGTTTAACCTTAAATTTGGAGAAACGAACTGATAATGGAACTTATATCCTTTCTGAAAAATAAATAATCTACGCACAAAAGAGCTATTGTACTCAAATACTAGATGGTAAAAAGAAAACACATAATAGCAATTATACTATGCTTATTTTCTTTGTGTTTGTATTCACAAAGCAAAGATCATTTGTCTAAATCCCTAAAGATAGAAGCGCAAGAAGCTTCCCTCAAGGAGCTATTAGAACAGGTTTCTAAACAATGCTCTTGTTATTTCTCCTATCCTTCGGACTTGTTTAATGATGAAAATAAAATCATTACCCAAGCATTCGTGGGTAATGTGAAAGATTTCATTGTACACTTTATGGGCGATAGTATAGAATATCATAATTTTAAGAATCAAATTATTCTCAATAATCACTCTAAATTGGAACTCGTAGAGAATGAAAAACCGGATAACTTTCATTTATCTGCAACGATTTTGGATAGCATAACACAGCACCCAATCCCTAATGCATCAATACGAATAAATAGTACAATGCAAGGCACTTCCGCAAATGCGAATGGCATATTTTCGATACACATATCACCCATTCTCACAAATAAATCAATTACTATTTCCTGTTTAGGATACCACTCCAAAACACTTTTTTTTAATGATTTAAAAAACAAGAAAACAATTTATTTATCCCCTGCTAGCATCTCTTTACAAGAAGTGATGGTACGTAGCATAGACAGTCGCTATATTCTAGAAAATGCGATTGAAAACCTCAAGAGTAAGTACCGCCGTAGCTCTTATGGTTATGCTGCCTTTTACCGAGAAATAGCCTATCGTAACAAGGAACAACTCAGTTATAGCGAAGCCCTATTCGATGCGTTCTCCCCTAGAAGCAATGGCATACGGAAAGATGATTTAGCACTAAAAAAAGCACGAAAATTTAGTACTAAACCATCGCTACGCGATAGCATTATCTTAAAACTCAAGGGGGGTACTGAAGCAGCTCAATATCTAGACATTGCTCAATACCCTACTGATTTTTTATCCGCAAAAGGATCTGCAGTCTATCGCTATCAGATAAGTGACATTCAATCCTGGAAAGATCAATGGGTTTATATTCTTCATTTTTCACCATTAGGAAATAATTCTGAAGCTGAATTTGAAGGCGAACTTTACATCTCTTTTGAAGACTTTATTCTCTTAGGAGCCGAATTTGAATACGCCACGGCATATATCAAAGAAAATCGTTATAGCTTAATCTTAAAAAAAGATCGACATACGAAAGCGAAACCCGAACGCTATCTATACAGAGTCGAATATCAACTATTAGATGGATTATATCATCTCAATTATATCAGGGGTGACATCACAATAAAAGCTAAACAAACAAAGAATTGGCGTTACAAATCGTTTAACACCATCTTTGAAATGGTGGTAACAAATATCGATCTAACGAAAAAACACAGAGATAAAAGTCAACAGCGATATAAAACGAACAGTATTTTTAGTGAAACCATCGAATTCTCACCTGAAGCCTTTTGGAGGAATGATAATATAATCCTTCCTGAACAGGAAATTATGGAGGCTTTTTACACGTCTGGTTTTATGATGGAGGAGGAGAAATAAGTCTATTTTTTTTAACCCCACATTGTGGGTTTAATTCTCCGTAGCTTGCTGCGAATAATAAAATATTCTTCAACTAAATGCCTCTGGGTTTGCCCCGAAGTTGTTGACTAAGCAACCTTATTTTTGGCTCTAAATCATTTTGTGTGGATAATATATTTCTATTCGTATTTGTTTCTCAACAAGATAGACAATACTCTTTTTTTCGTTTAGTGCTTTGACACATTCGACAAGCTTAGTGACCATAGCCCCATACCCTAGTCGTTCATTTTGGCATAATTCAAAATGAACCAATACTTCAAGTTTGCAAATAGCTTTCTTCAGATTCAGAGTCACCACTGACACCCTTGCCAATCACTAATGTTTCCTATCAACTCGGCACATAAAGACTTGCACTCTGTAAGCTTATTACCATACCGGACATACAAAAAAAGGACAGCTTCATAGAAACTGTCCTTTTCACTCTTCATTAACCCAACAAACTAATTATCAACCAACATAAGATCATCGTATTCGATTTCAAATTGGTTTTTATGTTGACTTTCTTCTTTTGCTAAAGAAGAGAAAATCTTTCTTATTTCATCATCATCTACCATTTGTGCTAATTTGTCGTAAAACATAAAAGCGCGTTTTTCACGATTCATGGCAATGACTAATACTTCATCATAATCTAATGTCCTATAATCAACCTCAGGGTTTATATAATCTGAAATACGGACTTCACTAATAGAATTAGACAATGAAAGATGTTCAATATTAATATTTTGTAATTTTTTAGCGTGTTCTTTTTCTTCATTAATCAGAGCTGAAAATGTTTTTTTAGTCGCGTTGTTTTTAGCGTTTTCAACTAAATACAAGTAAAACTTAATAGCTTGACCTTTTGCTGTAATAGCAAAATCTAAAATTTCTTGTATGTTATTGAATGTTTTCATATTTATAAAAAACACAGTTTTATCAACTGAAATTTAAACTTAAATGCGACACCTCAAATCCTTCATTGTAAATTACATTTCTAGTAGCTGACTACGAACAATAAAGTATATTTCCACTTGAAATTCAGACTTCTTGGAAAATGAGTTTTGTATGGTATGTTCAATTTCAAAAACATATTAGATTATAAATTGTTCATTCCTATTTTAAATAAATAAAAAAAAGCACCAAATCCCTAATAGGTATTTGATGCTTTTTAAAAATATTCTTAAGCAATATGAAAGATCACAGTTCTTACATATTCATACCTCCACAAACGTGAATAGTCTGACCTGTAACGTAAGACGAGAGATCTGATGCTAAGTAAACACATGTTTTAGCGATATCTTCGGGAGTACCACCACGTCTTAATGGAATACTTGATTCCCACTGTTTGCGGACTTCTTCTGATAATTTAGCGGTCATTTCAGTAATAATAAAACCAGGAGCAATAGCATTACAACGTATATTGCGTGATCCTAATTCTTTAGCTACTGACTTAGTAAAACCAATCATACCTGCTTTTGAAGCCGAATAGTTAGCTTGACCTGCGTTACCGCTTACACCAACCACAGAGCTCATATTGATGATAGAACCGCTACGTTGTTTTAGCATATAACGTTGAATCGCTTTAGTGAAATTAAAGACTGATTTTAAGTTAACGTTAATGACGGCATCCCACTGTTGTTCTGACATGCGCATTAATAGGCTATCCATGGTAATACCTGCATTATTGACCAAGATATCTACTTTACCAAACTCTTTTACTATGGCGTCAACGACTTCTTGTGTTTCTTCAAATTTAGAAGCATCAGAAGCATAACCTTTAGCTTTTACACCAAATGCTTCAATTTCTTTTACTGTAGCTTCTGCTATTTCATCAATACGCAAGTCAGTGAAAGCGATATTTGCTCCTGCTTTTGCAAATTCTAGAGCAATACCTTTACCTATACCGCGAGCAGCACCAGTGACTATAGCCGTTTTTCCTTCAAGTAATTTCATAATAAATTTAATTTAATTAGTTAATGGGTAATATTTTAAATCCCACATCGTGAGTTTTATTTCTCGCATCTTACTGCGAATAATAAAATGTTTTCCAATTTACGACTCCATCTATTTGCTGATGTAGTTCTTCATTAGAAAACAATATTCTATTTTTATAATTTATACTTTGCAATACTAATAAAACTTAGCCTTAGAAAACCATGTCTCTCCTAAATTCAAACCCAAATTTAATTGAAAATAATTTTCTGAGATGTGTTTACCACTAAACCCTCCAATAGTGCCAAATTCAAACCCTACATTGATTAATGTATTATTCATACGCCCTGGCAAACCTAAGCCAAGAGATACAGAACCAGAAGAAACAGCTGAATTATTCACTTTAAAACTACCGGTCTCGTAATGTACACCTACACGGTAAGCAACACGATTAAGGTATGCATTTGAGTTAAAACTAGGGATATATTCGCTACCAACAGAAAAGATATCATTATCACAGAGATGAGTACCATCGATACCAAAATTAGATTGTGACCATTTCTTAGTTTTATAATCCGTAGCAAATGTCCATTGTGAGCTTGATAAAGACAAACCTAAGCCATAACCTTCAGGCAATTTATTCACCGTAGTAACACTCGTCTTATCCTCTATCGTTTCACTATAAGAGACGTTAATTTCAGATTCAGAATATGAAGAAACATCGGTTTCAATATCATAAGTAGCACCTAAGACCACTTTCCAGTCTTTGACATCAAGTGCCCATTGAGCTCCTGTGGTTAACCATAAACCTCGATGATAAACAACATCATTTCGAGAAGTAGATGGTATATCTAAGCCGTAACTCTCAGTAATTGTTTCTTCGTGAGTACCCCATAATAAACCGACTTCTGCTCCTACAGAAAAACCGCCAGGTAACTTAAAACTATTGGTAAGCGTTCCTAAACTAATACCACCTTCTCCTGTATAGTTAGTAGAATAATATTTACTAGATCCTGTAGCTTCACTTGACACCCCTACATATACATTATCTGTACTAATATTATAACCAATAGATGATAAAGGCTGAACAGATGCTGAGAAGAACCAGAATTTAGTCATAGGTATCATCAACGTGACATAATCCAAGTTACCTGAATAGACTTTTTCAGTTGTTCCATTAGAGCTAAAATTAGAAATATTAGCATGGAGTCCCATATCAAATAATACGGTGGTACTATCCATAGCTACTAATGCCGATGGGTTCTGGTTATTAATGTCATTTTTTGTTTGTATAGCTGTTCCTGCTCCACCTAAAGTCATTGTACGCACACTACCTTTTGAAGAAAAGCTACCTAATCCATAACGTGAATAAGGAGAGTTTGTTTGTGCAAAAGCAGTACTGAATAATAGAGATATTAAGAGAATTAATGATGCTTTTAATATGTTCATAATTGTTTTTTTCTTTTCGTGTTATTTAGAGTTTTCTCTTATTATTCGAATGTGGTATAATACATAGAAACCGACATATTACAATCATCTTTATCAGCATCACCTATAACCATACGGTTAACGGTCGGCAATCCTCCATATTGAGAAAGTGGACTTATTAATAATGCGGTATGATACTCATTTTCCATATCTAAGAACTTTTGTTCGTCAATACCATAACGCGTTATAGGTACACTATAGTTAGCTCGTGTATTGGTTACAGTTTTTCCTATACTTACTGCACTTCCCGAGAAGTTGATCACACCAAATTCATTTAATTCTCCATTCTTTTGGAATCGTTCTAGGTTAAGAAACGTAGGTAAGGGATAATCTTCATCAAAAGACAAGGGTAACACACCAAAAGAAAGATCTAGATTTAAAATGGTAACATTATTTCCAAAAGTGTAGAGTTCATTTAATGTAGGAATTTCCACTTTAGTCATCAGTCCCAATCCACTTTGAACAAAAGTTAAACCATCTGTTTCTGTTGAAGGAATGCCGTCGCCCCCAGCCACTATTCCAGCTAATTTTCCTTGTGAAAAGTCCGCTGTTATTTGATTGTATTGATGATCAGGTTCATAAATCTTAAAATCATGAAAAAGTTCCAGACTCGGATATTGTGAGTAATACATTCTGATGGTTGACAAATTAGTAAAGTCTTTCGTAGCACTCGTAGGCATTTTAAATCCAATAACCGCTTGGTTATTTCCTGAACTTCTAATAGTAAATCCTGGCACTACATTTTCTATAAATCTGGAATCATTATCAGGTTTAGTAGGATCATCACCATTACCATCTATAATAAAATCACCATCACTCGCTTTAATACTATCGAACCATTCTTGCGCTAAAGCTTGTGGTAGCGTTATCACTAAAGAGTCACCATCAAGATCTTCGGGTATAAACGTTTTGGAGCAAATAGGGACAGGGTTGTAAGGTGTTACCGTATTGTTGGTCAAATCAGCAGTATCCAAAAGATAATTTTCAGTAAGTGCGTGTAATGATATGGTCATCGCTTTAGTACTATCACCATAAATATAGCCATTAGTATATAAAACTAAGATGATAGAATCAAGTTCTGCTGTAACACTAAAATCCGAATTATTATACCAAGAATCATTAGAATTAATGTTGGGCGAAATTTTAAATACTGTATTTGTAGTAATTTCGCCTATGTAGTCGTCATTATAAGAACCGCACAATGCTACTCCAGAATTATTGGTTAGCACATACTCGGATAAAAGTGTTTCTGATTTAATGGTAAAATCATTTGTAAACAATGCCTCATGATCGTCGTTTACAACATCTTCACCAAGCGTTAACGCCATTTCATCAGAAGTACAGGCGCCAAAGTTAATTAGAGCAAATAATAAGAAAATATAACTAAAATGTTTATTATGCATAATAAATAGATATAGGGGTTCGTTTCGAAAAGTATTAAACTTAACTTTATTATTATCGAGCGGCAAAATTAAATTCTTTTTTCGTTTATTTGCACACTTAAAGTTAAAAAGGTCTTTTTTTTTGATAAAAAACGCAAGAGAACTAAAAAAATTGTAGATAGTCATATTTAAAAACAAATATTAGTGATGAATTATAAAAAAATTATTTTATTGTTAAGTGTCTTTACACTTATTTTTACAACAGCTTGTGATGATGACGAAGAGACCGTTTACGGAAACTGGGTTAGAGAGGCTTCATTTTCTGGCAATGGGCGGTCTGAAGCTGTTTCTTTTACTATAGGTGAGACGTTTTATTACGGATTAGGTTACAATAAAACTAAAGATCGTTACAAACGCTTTTTAAGCGATTTCTATTCTTATAAAGGAGGTAATAATTGGACTGAAGTAGCAAAATTCCCTGGTGATGTTCGTACTGGTGCTGTCTCTTTTGCTGTAGATGGTAAAGGTTATTTGATGGGTGGGTATAATAGTGAAGAAGAAACTTACTACAATGATGTATGGCAATATACTCCTGATGATACTACTGGTGTATGGAAAAAGCTCGCTGATTTTCCGGGAGAAACGCGTCGCGACGCCACTTCTTTTGTGGTAGGTGGAATTGCTTATGTTGTAGGTGGTTATACTGAAGACGATGGTGCTAAGAAAGATTGTTGGATCTTTAATTCTGCAAGCGAGACATTTGAGAAAGGTGAAGATATGTATTCTAAACGTTATGGTGCCACTTCATTTGTAATTAACAAAAAAGCCTATGTTTTAAGTGGTTCTAACGATAGCTATGTAAGCAAAGTAGAAGTGTTTGATGGTGAATCAAAATCGTGGATTATAGATGGAGCACGTAATATTTATTTGTCTAAAACCACAACTGATGACATCTCGTATTATGACGAGATGTTGGACTTAAAAAGAATGTATGCTTCTGCATTTGTGATTGGTGACCGAGCTTATCTTATGGGTGGTTATTATGAAGGCATGTTAAATTCTTGTTGGGAATATGATCCAATTGAGGATTTATGGACAGAAATGAATTCTTTTCCAACGTATAGTATGTCTGGGCGTTATAAAGCAACCGCTTTTTCTTTAGGTGGTATTCCTCATTATATAGGAGGTACCAATGGGACTTCTTATTATGATCAGATGTGGACTCTTGAACCAAAAGAAGAATATGATGATACTGATGATGTTGAATAACATCTTTTGATATTATAACTAAAGCCTCCATTCTTGAATGGGGGCTTTTTTTAGTTCTATAAGTAATGGGATTCTTTTATTATTTTGGCTATAGCCTAAATAAAAAAAACTAAGGGCACGAGACAAAGATCAAACACCCCATTTAAAGCCTCTTCTTAAAAAGCCACCCATTGACAAGGACCAACATAGAAGACAACTAAAAAGCCCCTTAAATTCATAGAATTCAAGGGGCTTTTGTATGTATTACGATTTGATATGTTACAAGCAAAGAATGACCACTCTACCTAAGCGCAACTATTATTATTTTTTCAACTTCAAAACATTATTTATGAGTCAGAACCCAAAGCTCAACGATCTCAGCAGAACGCCATGACTGATCACGCTTTGTTTTATCTGAAGCCAATTTTACGCTTTTCTTAAAACATTTCTCCAATTGAAAACGCCCCCCTTCGGCTAATTCTTTTTCTATAGGATGTTCCTTAGTTACATTGGTGATTTGTGCTAAATTTGAGAATAAGAGCACTAATTTACCATCAGGTAAAAGACGTTGTTTAGCAGCAGCAAAAAAATCAGGAAAGAGTTTCTCATCATAATAGATAGCACTATCCATACTGCCCGCCTCATGAGATGCTGGCACCCACGGTGGATTAAAAACAATCAGTTCCGTTTGCTTTTCAAACTTACCAAAAAGAGGAGCATAATCTAATTCTATCTTTCGCGATAATTTAGTATCCCCCATCATCTCTGTTAATCCAACAATAGAATTAGGATTGATGTCAGTACCAAAAACCTTCTGAAAACCATGCTGTACCATTTGCAGAGAAAGGACGCCACTCCCACAACCCACATCTATGGCTGTTTTTTTAGGTCCTACATAACGTTTTAACCAGTTATCAAAAAGTATCAAATGATCGTAACGTGTAGGAAAATAAGAACCATAATAAGGATTTATCTTATTGCGTAAAACTGGAATAGAAACACCTTTTTTATACCATTGCCACGAACTATTTAAACCTTGTACTTGTGGGAAAGTCAAAAAGAAATTTTTCGTTTCAGGATATAACTTTTCTAACCAACCAATCACTGGTGCTTTTTTTACAAGCAAATCATTATTTACAATTTCTAATAAAATAAGATTGGATAACTTACGATATTCAGCCCTATATGCCCTTTGCTCTTGAAAATCAGAGTGAGGCATCTTCTTTTTTAGATGCGTATGTAACTCCTTGAGGAGCAACAACCCATTGCTATAATACTCTGTAATTAACACGGGCTTACCCTCTTCTAAAGCTTTAATGCTCAACTTAACGATGGTATCCGACTGAAAATACGCTACTGGTTTTTCAGAAACAATAGGCTCGGGTTTATTTAATTTGATATCTGTTATCATGGTTTGTTTTTACTTTTGTGCAAAATAAAGAAATCATTTCTATTAATTCCTAAGAAGTATGTGTTTAATGTAAATATAGTGGATAATAATTAGTTGCCGATTGTTAAGATCTAACATTCAATATTTTGCTAAAACATAATAAATTCCATCTCTTAACTAGTCCACCACTTCATTTATGAGATATAGGCAATCGGAAAAGTATTTGAGATACATCACCTCAAGATTACACATTGCGGCAAGCAAAAACACACAATGCTACAAGCAAACAAACGCTTACTTGAGTATTAAACAAGATAAAGGGCAGACATCTCTTCGGGTTTAAAGACTTCCTTAGCTATCGCATATAATTCCTCTGTCGTTATAGCTTCCACAATTTCCTTAATCTCTTCTAACGATCGGTATTTACTATGCAATAATACTCTTTTCCCAAAAGTTAAAAAACAATTTTCATTGCTTTCTGAAGCCACTAACAACTGCCCCAAATACTGCTGCTTCACACGTTTCAAAGTGCTTTCAGAAAGAGGTTTATCCACTATCTTTTGCAGCTCATTATAAATAATACGCTTACCTTTTTTAACATTTTTCTCATCACTACCAAAGTAGATATAAACAATACCCGTATTCACGTAAGACGCATAATGCACCTCTATATTATATCCAATACCATTGCGTTCGCGCAACTGATAATTGATACGCGCATTCATAGCGGGACCACCTAAAAGATTACATAATAAATGCAACGCCGTGCGTCGTTTATCATTGATGGGATAAGCTACGTTGCCCAGCATAGTGTGTGCCTGATACGTCTCCTCACGCATTGTTTTTTCACGCACCACATAGTTTAAAGGTTGACGCTGAGCTTCATTATCGTTTGTGTATTTATCAGAAGAAAAATAAGTTTTGGCTAACTTAATCACCTTTTCTTCTTCCACATCAGCCATGACAAAAAGAAGCATCTTACGACTGGTATAATTACGCTTGATAAAAGAAAAAATCATATCTTGCGTAAATGATTTCACCAGTTTTTCAGACCCTAATATATTGTGTCCCAAAGGATGATTTTGGAATACAAGTTCTTCAAATTCATCATAAATAACATCTGAAGGATTATCTTTATAAGAATTTATTTCGTCTATCACCACATCCTTTTCCTTTTCCATCTCTGCTTCAGGGAAAGTAGAATTAAACACCACATCAGCTATTAATTCTATGGCGCGTGCCAAATAAGCCTTGGGCAATGCGGCATAAATAAATGTCTCTTCTTTAGAAGTATAAGCATTCAATTCGCCCCCTACATTCTCAAGCGTACTGATAACCTTATAGTTACTCTTGTGGGTGGTACCTTTGAACAACATGTGCTCAATAAAGTGGGACATACCATACTCTTCAGGTCGTTCGTCTGATGATCCCACATTAATTCCCAATCCGATATATGCGACTTCTGAGCTACATGGCAAATGAGCTACACGCAATTTATTTTCTAATGTTGTTATCAAGGTATTATTATAATTCACTGTTAGTTATTCCAAGCCTTTCGCTTACTATTTCTCGTTCCATATTACCCAATTAGCCTCGGCTTGTAGCTCCAACATATCCATACCAGCTTTCACTGTAGCCCCTTGTTCTTTAGCTTTCGCTAAAAATAAAGTCTCCGCAGGATTATAAACTAAGTCATAAAAATAATGTGAAGCATTAATCTCAGAATACGGTAAATCGGGACAGGTATCGGTATGCGGATACATGCCTAATGGCGTTGTATTAATGACAATGGAAGTATTCTTTAATACCTCAGGAGTGATATCGGCATAATCTAAAATGCCCTCACTCTTATGACGCGAAACGATCTGATACGTAATATTTAATTTGTGCAACACAAAAGCAACCGCTTTAGACGCCCCACCCGTTCCAAGAATCAAAGCGTTCTTATGATGGCTCTGCAAAAGCATTTTAAATGATTCCTCAAAACCTATCACGTCAGTATTGTATCCTTTCAACTTAAAAGCCCCATCCTGACGTATTACTTTCACACAGTTAACCGCTTTTATCTTAACAATAGCTTCATCTTTTTCATCTAACAAAGCAATAATAGTTTCCTTATGTGGAATAGTCACCGCAAAACCCATTAATTCAGGATCTTTAGCAATAAGAGAAACAACATCTTCCGCCTTTTCTAATTCGAGATTATCAAATTGAGCCATAATATGCTCCCTTTGAAATTTCCCTTCAAAATATTTCTTCGAAAAAGAATGCCCTAAAGGAAACCCTAATAAACCGTATTTCTTCATATTTTATAGTCTCTAATAAAAAGAATTGCAAAATTACATTCTTTTTATCAGAAACTAATTAGTTTTGCAGTCGTTTAACCTAAACAAATAAATTTGTCAAGAATATTAGCCATCGACTACGGTCAGAAAAGAGTAGGATTAGCTGTAACAGATATATTACAGATAACTTCTAACGGATTGGATACAGTAAGCAGCGGAGATATCTTTGCTTATCTTAAAGATTATTGTGAACGAGAAGATGTCGTGTGTTTTGTAGTAGGATGGCCACTAGACCTCAGAGGAGAACCCGCTGAATCCATGCGTTTTGTAGAACCTTTTGTAAAAGCTTTGGGACGCAAGTATCCCGACACTAAGATAGAACTTGTGGACGAACGTTTCACCTCTAAGATGGCAAAACAAGCCATGCTGATGGGAGGACTTAAGAAAAAAGCCCGTAGAGATAAAGGAATGGTTGATAAACTAAGTGCCGTAATTATACTACAATCTTATTTAGATTCTAGAACATCAATATTACCTTAACCAATAAACTAAACGCCCCGCTACAAACGGATAAAATATGAAGTTAGAAAATATTTTATGTTCGCACAAACAGCGGTAAATATAACCCACAATAAGGAATTAAAAACCAAACAACACCATGAAAATTGCAGACCTTATCAATGAACTTTCACTTACTGTGTTTAATGCTGGAGATACAAGCAAAGAAGTAACGTGTGGCTACACATCAGATCTATTGTCAGACGTTATGGGTAATGCCGAAGCAGGATGTGTATGGGTAACCTTACAAACACACCGTAATGTAGCAGCTATTTCAGCTCTTAAAGAAATTGGAGCTGTAGTATTGGTCAAAGGAAATACGCCAGATGCCAACACACTTAAAAATGCTCAAGAAGAAAAAATCACGCTATTGGGTACAAAAGAAGAATCTTTTGATATCACAGGTAAGATTTATGCTTTATTACAAAAGTAAAAACAATAATAAACGATGAGAATCCATTGTTTCGTTATTTAATAAACAACCAAACGGCAAACAAGATATAAGTTGAGAAAGGGTTTAGTATGCGTAGCAAACTGCAGGAATATAAAACCTACAATGTAAGATTAAAAAGATCAAGAGTGAAAATAGCAGACCTACATAACCATACTTTACTCTCTCCTTGTGCCAGTTTGGAAATGACACCTGCAGCCCTAGTAAAAAGAGCAAAAGAACTTAAGATAGACATCCTAGGCATTTCAGATCATAACACTACGCGTCAGGTAGCACTCGTTAAAACCTTAGCCGACCGCGAAGGCATCTTCATACTTCAAGGTGTAGAAGTAAACACCAAAGAAGATATTCATTGTTTATGTTTCTTCCCTAACGCAAACATCCTCGATCAGTTCCAAACTTATATAGACCATTACCTGCCTAACATCCTTAACCGTCCCAATTTATTTGGAGATCAGGTACAGATCAATGAAGACGAAGAAATCGTTTACGAAGAAAAACGTTTATTACTTTCGGCACTAGACCAAAGCATAGAAGAGGTAGAAAAAGAAACACATCGCCTTGGCGGACTATTTATCCCTGCTCACATCAACCGTAATTTATATGGCTTATGTACTCAAATAGGGTTTTTCCCAAAACACTTAAAGGTGGATGCCTTGGAGATTTTCCCAGCTATGCCTACCCCACCTCATTTACCAAAACACTTACGCATTCTTCAAGATTCGGATGCGCATTACCTTAACGAAATAGGGCAACGCACCAATGAATTTGACATTGAAAACATTTCCTTTGAAAGTATAAAAGAATACTTAAACAGTTATAAATCTGAAAATAAATAAAATGTACACTATTCGGTTACCTTTTTTTTTAAGATTACCCATTAAAAATCTTATTTGGCGTTTACCCCAAAAAGAGCCCGTTGTTTATCTTACTTTTGATGATGGCCCCATCCCTGAAGTAACACCACAAGTATTAGAAATTTTAGAACAAGAAGACGTTAAAGCCACTTTCTTTTGTGTGGGTGAAAATGTTCATAAATACCGTGATGTTTACAATCAAGTGCTAGCAAAAGGACACCATGTAGGTCAGCATACCTATAATCATTTACCTGCCTTTAAACACAGTAAAGAAGAATACAGATTAAATGTTAACGCCGCCAAAGAACTTATAAAATCAGATCTTTTTCGTCCGCCACACGGACAAATATTGTGGTCACAGATTCTAAAGATGCGCAAACAATTTCGCATAATACTATGGGATGTTTTAAGTGGTGATTTTGATCAGGACATCACACCCGAAAAATGTTTGAAAAACGTCATAAAAAACACACGCAATGGTTCTATCATTGTATTTCACGACTCCTTAAAAGCTCAAAAGAATATGCTTTATGCACTGCCTCGCGCTATTCAATATCTGAAAGAACAAGGTTATTCATTTGCTGTCTTATAAAAGCTAATAGAATTAAAAAGAATAATAAATACTCTATTATCCTGAGATACTATTTAGCGCGCATTTTAAGGTATTTGTAAACCTATCATCATACACCATACGTAAACAAAAACGACCTAAACGGCTATTTTCGCTTCGCGTCAAATCAAAAAGCTGCATTATTCATCAATAAAACATCATATGTTTATAAAATAAAAGAATTTGAATTATATTCGCACATTGAACGCTAAAAAAACAACGGTATGCAATTAATAATTCCGAAAAACTACTCCTCCCCTCTTAATCTGAAAGAAACAGAGAAAGCCATAAAATTTGTAAAAGATTTTTTTCAAGAAAATCTTTCAGCTGAATTACGCCTTCGTCGCGTCACTGCTCCTTTATTTGTCATGCAAGGCACAGGCATCAATGATGACCTTAATGGTACAGAACGTGCGGTTTCTTTTCCTGTAAAAGAATTTAACGATAAAAAAGCAGAAGTCGTACATTCTCTAGCAAAATGGAAACGTATGATGTTGGCAAAATATGAAATTGAAACCAACTACGGATTATATACCGATATGAACGCCATACGTGCTGACGAAGAACTGACCAATTTACATTCATTATATGTAGATCAGTGGGACTGGGAACGTGTCATCACGAAAAAAGATCGTAACTTAGAATTTTTAAAGACCATAGTGCGCAAAATATATAATGTGATGCTACGCACGGAATTTATAGTCTATGAGAATTTTCCAGCTCTAAAACCCCAATTACCCGAAGAAATCACCTTTCTGCATGCAGCGGATCTAGAAAAAGAGTTACCGCAATTAAGCCCATTAGAACGTGAAAACAAAATGGCTAAGAAATATGGTGCTATCTTTATTATGGGTATTGGAGGTAAATTACCTTCAGGTCAACGCCACGATGGCCGTGCTCCTGACTACGACGATTGGTCCTCAGAAAACAGTGATGGTAAAATCGGATTAAATGGTGATATCATTCTTTGGAATCCTATTCTAAAACGTTCGTTTGAAGTTTCGTCTATGGGTATTAGAGTAGATAAAGATGTCTTGCTCAAACAACTCAAAGAAGTCAACCAGGAAGAACGTAGTACATTACAATGGCATCAGATGTTATTAAATGATGAAATGCCACTTTCTATTGGTGGAGGAATAGGACAATCACGCATTTGTATGTTCTTTTTGCAAAAGGCACATATTGGTGAAATACAAGCTAGTATATGGCCCGATAAGATGATTTCTGAATGTAAAGCCAATGGTATAACATTAGTATAAAAAGCTTTTTTCTCCGATTTGCACTATACTCAAGAATTAAGTAATTTTGCAAGTCTTAAATAAACGATATAACAATTAATATACTATGATAAGTACAGCTGATTTTAAAAATGGTGTATGTATAGAATTTAAAGATAGTCTATATACCATCATTCAATTCCAACATGTAAAACCAGGCAAAGGTCCTGCTTTTGTGCGTACAAAATTAAAAAACGTTAACACTGGTCGTGTTATTGATAATACATTTAACTCTGGCTTAAAAGTACAAGAAGCCCGCATAGAACGACGTCCACACCAATATCTGTACAAAGATGATATGGGCTATAATTTTATGGATAATACCAGTTATGAACAAGTATCATTAGACGAATCTTTAATTGCTGCAGCAAAATTTCTTAAAGACGGTGATTTAGTTGATATCGTTTATCATGCTGATACAGAAACTCCTCTTTTTGTAGAGTTACCTGCAAACGTGATATTAGAAGTCACTTATACTGAACCTGGATTGAAAGGTGATACGGCAACAAACACACTAAAGCCAGCACAAACAAATAGCGATGCTGAAGTAAAAGTGCCTCTCTTCATTAATACCGGTGACAAAATAAAAGTAGATACCGAAACAGGTAGCTATATGGAAAGAGTAAAATAGATAGATTTTAAACTCTTTATTTTCATAAAAACGCACTCAATAATGAGGGCGTTTTTCATTTAACACGCTCGACAAAAAATCAACAACCTCAGGACATGTCCACGAGGCATTTAGTTGAAGAACATTTGATTATTCGCAATAAGCTAGGGAGAATTAAACCCACAATGTGGGATTAAATTTAGTCTTTGACTAAGATATGTAAATACTCTTCGGTTGCCTTAGCCGTATGAATACGATTTACATCTTTATCGGCTTTAAAACGTTGATAAGCTATTGATTTAAGAGCATATTTACCATAACGGCTCATTATCTTCTCCACATCCTCTACCGACATTAATCCTTCATTGTTATAACTCAGAAAAATGTATTTGAACTGAGCATGAGCAATAAGATCTTCAAATGAAGCTGCTACTTCCCCTGTTTTACAATAGTTAGATTTAGCATATTCACGCAACCCCGTTTTTCCTTTAGGATCAAAGGTATCATATTGTGCAATAGTATTTAAGATATGATAGTTAGCCCCATACTGACGCGCATTATAAGGCGGATCAAGATAAAGAATATCACCTTTTATCTCATGAATCAGCTGATTACTATCTTGGTTGTAAACCTTATTATTTCCACTATTTATAATAACAGGAAGTAAAGTTAATTGCATCGTTTTTTGAGCTGACTTCTTAATATGCTTAAGATATGCCCCATATACTGATGCTGTATTAGCCACTTTATCAGCAGCTTCTAATAAAGAAGTCAATAAATAGAAATAGACATCATCATCGATCAGCTCATCGGTCTTCCATTGTTCTATCTGAGCACGTTGTGCATCAATTTTCAATCCATTTTCATCAGAAAAATATTGACGATCAAAATCCCCACCTTTACAATAATGATGAAAAATAAAACCCGCCTCACCTTCCGTATTATTTAAAATTTCGATGTAATTTTCAACTTCAGGATAAAATTTATTATTACCTACGTAATGACGATTAAGGACGTAACTGTAGTATTCTAAGTCATTACTTATCATCTCTTTCACTAAAGATTTGAAATTGCGTCCCACACTACCTGTGCCAGCAAAAAGATCACAAAAGGTACAATCTGACAAATCGTTACCAACAGTTTCAAAAATGGTTGATTTAATGAAAGCTGAAAGTTTATGTTTAGATCCGATATAATTCAATGGCTTATTTTATTAGACACCAAAAATAATAAAAAAGCCCTGTTATCCATCATTAATCAAGATCTACTACTACTTTACATCTCATATTTATAGGCATACAACATTTACAATACAGCATACATTATCATAAAAGAAACATATTTTATAAAAGCTCAAAAAAAGAATAAATATTTTTAAGAAGCCTTTAAATCTAAAAATCAAACAAATACCTTAATAGAAACGATTGATTTAAAAATAAGAGCTAAAGAGATGTTGGATATTAACATAAAAGCACTATTTTTGCAGTCGGGCAAGTCCAATACGACCAGCTCCTATTAAATCCCCCAGGGTCGGAAGGCAGCAAGGGTAGATAGTTGTAGCGGTGCGATATTGTAAGCTTGCCCTCTTTTTTGCAAATTACAAGTTTTGTATTAAAATAATTAAGGAATTTCGTTTTACGAAGTTCCTTTTTTCATTTTATACTATTTGGTGTTTTCTGAAGACACCATAACTTATTTAAAAAAAATCTTTAAACTCCCATACTCATTCAGAGTATGATCATAAAAACTATAATTATTAGACTGAAGACATCCCTTTGATTAAGACACTATAGACATCACAATTTCTTTATATAATTATAACAAAAAGCATCCCTTCCTATTATCACACCCCAATGATCTGAATTTTTGACAAAAAAAGGAAAAACCCACATTAAGGCACAATAACAATGCTGTACCTCAATTAAATACAACTTCTCAACTATTAAAAATAAAGGATTACAAATAAGATCTTTAAAACTTAAACTATTCTTTTTCTGTGCAATAAACAATAATATTTACCGTTAAATTTAATTATTGATTTTATTCTAAATAAGTTATTCAAATTTTGTTGAAATTTATTTATAAACACCATTTATCTAAATTCTTCTAAAATTAAATACTATTTTTGAGAACTCTAAATAAGCACACATCCATTTCTAATGAAAAGAATTTATTTAAGTTTGGCTATTATAGCACTTATAGTAGGTGTATTAGTCATTAAAAAAACACGCAGTGAAAAAGGAAATGCACCTCTTTACTATACCGTTACCAAAGGAGATATTAGCTTTAATGTCTATGCTACCGGAAATCTAGATGCAGAGAACTCAACCAACGTAGATGCTCCAAACTCTGTTTTTGCTCAAGAATTACGAATTTGGGAAATTGCCATTACCGACTTAGTAGAAGAAGGCACCGTGGTAGATAGTGGTGCTTATATCGCCTCACTGGATCAGAATACCATACAAGAAGCATTAGTCAATGCAGATGAGGAATTTGACCTTGCCTATAATTCCTTTTTGGATGCACGCTTAGACAGTAATTTGACCCTCAATAATAAGCGCGATGCTATTGTTACGGCTCAAGAGAATGTAGAAGAAAAAGAACTAAGTCTGGCCGAATCACAATATGAATCACCAGCAACGATTCAAAAAATCAAAATGGACAGGGATAAAGCCATTCGTAAATTAGAACAAGAAAAACAGTCCTACCTCCTTCAGCAGCGCCGTTCTAAGACACAAGTAATGCAAAAGGAAATTGATTATGAACGCAAAAAGAAACGGGTATCGAGTTTCAAAAAAGTACTAAATGATGTCATCATTAAAGCTCCTCAAAAAGGAATGGTGATTTACTATACGAGGCGTGGAGAAACACGAAGCATAGGTTCTACAGTTAATTCGTACAGTAAAACAATTGCTACTCTACCCGATCTTTCAACGATGATTTCTACTGCTTATGTCAACGAAATAGACATATCACAAATCAAGTTAGACCAAGATGTAGAGCTTAGTGTTGATGCCTTCCCCAACAAAATATTAAAAGGAAAAATCGTTAATATTGCGAACATTGGGAAAACGATTTCGGGCAGTGATGCCAAGGTTTTTGAAGTCACCATAAAAGTATTAAGCCTCGACGAATCATTACGCCCCGCAATGACCACGAACAACACCATACATACAGATTTTGTGAGCGACACATTGTTCGTTCCTAGTGAAACAATATTCTCCAATGACACTATAAATTGGGTTTATATAGCAGGAAAAAAGGCCTGCAAACAAATTGTTCGTGTAGGAAACCAGAATGAAAATCACTCTATAATAGTAGAAGGTTTAAAAGAAGGCGATAAAGTATCGTGGACCATTCCTGAAGAAGAAGAATCTTTAGAAATTAAAGGACTAGAAATCTATGAAAAGATAAAAGCCGAACAATTAGAAGCTGAAGCAAAAGCACAAAAAGAAGCTGAAAAATTAAAAAAGCAAAAATTTAAGAAACGTACTCCATCGCAGAACAATAGCAAAGGTGGAAATGGCTTTAGGATTATTGGTTAAAAATATCAACTATGAAAATCACACAACTTTATCACCGTTATATTCATGATGTTTATATTGCTCTAGATGCCATTATTGCTCATAAAGTAAAATCCTTCCTTACGGCATTAGGTATTATTTTTGGTGTTGCAGCGGTTATTAGTATGCTTGCTATTGGTAATGGAGCACAAGCCGAAATAATGGAACAAATAAAAATGGTTGGTGTTAACAACATCATTATTGCTCCTAAAACATCCGACAGTAACGATAGTGAAACAGAAGATAACAATACAGAAAGTACAACTAATAGTTTTTCGCCAGGACTAACTCTTAGCGATGCTAATGCAATTAAAGAAGTAATTCCAAGCGTAAAAGCAGTTTGCCCTATTATCTCGTTTAAATATAGCACCATGCGTAATGGGAAAAGCAAACAAGTGAATCTACAAGGCACAACTAATGATTACTTCAAACTTTTCTCTATTGCTTTAGATGATGGAAAACTATTTAATAAGGTACAAGAACACAAGGGAGATGCGGTATGTATCATTGGACAAAACATAAAAATGAAATTTTTCAACCGTGAAAACCCTCTTGGGAAACAGATCCGTTGCGGAGGTGTTTGGCTCACCGTTATTGGTGTTGTGGAAAAACAAAGTTTCAATACCTCATCAGACGAAGCCCTTTCTATCAGTAGCACTGATAATAAGATTTTCATTCCAGTAAAAACGATGTTGATGCGCTATAGAAACCGCACTATTATTAGAGCGGATGATTTAATGACGAGTAAAAATGATAATGACAAAAAAAAGACAAAGCATCAAATAGATAAGATTATTGTTCAAGTAGGCGAAACACAGCACCTCACTTCAACGTCTGATATTATTAGCAGGATGCTTACGAGACGGCACAATAACATACCAGATTTTGAGATTTCTATACCAGAACTCTTACTAAAACAACAACAACGCACTAAAAACATTTTCAATGTAGTACTGGGAGCTATTGCTGGCATCTCTTTAATAGTGGGTGGTATTGGCATAATGAATATTATGTTAGCTTCTGTTATGGAACGCATTAGAGAAATTGGAACACGACAAGCAATTGGAGCTTCACGTAAAGATATTGTGATACAATTTTTATCTGAATCTACTTTAATATCTATCTCAGGAGGTGTTTTAGGCATCATATTAGGCATTGCGTTAGCCAAGATTATATCCAGTATTTTTGACATTAAAACCATAGTATCATTTGTTTCGGTTTTTATAGCCTTTGGAGTATCAGTGGTTATTGGTATTACCTTTGGTTATCTGCCCGCAAAGAATGCCGCTGAAAAAGATCCGGTAGAATCATTGCGAAGTGGTAACTAAACGACCAGTTTCAATTCATAAGATAGATTACAGAAAAAAAAGGCTCCTATAAAAGGAGAATTTTCATATCAACACAACTAAAATAAGAAAAATAGAAACGATGAGAACTCTAAAAATCTTTATACTTATTCTTATCATTCCACTCAGCTTAAAAGCACAGGATGAACTATCATTAACCTTAGAAGAATGTATTGAATTGGCTAATGATCAATCATTAGAATCTTTTCTCACAAAAAACATGTATTTAGCTAGTTATTGGACTTATAAAAGCTACAAAGCCGCTTTTCTACCTTCCTTATCGCTCGATTATTTACCCTTCAATTTCAATGATGGACTCACCTCCTATTGGAATTCTGAAGATGATGTTCAGGAAACAGTACATCATAAAAGCTTTAATACTTCGGGTAGTTTAAGCGTTAATCAACGCGTACGTCTTACTGGAGGGACCTTATCATTAGTCACCGACAATACATATACTAAAACGATGTCTCCAAGATCTAATGAGAGATACATTAGCACACCAGTTTCTCTTAAATATAGACAGACAATCAATGGTTTTAATAGTTTTAAATGGCGCTCACGTATAGACCCAGAACGCTTTGTTTTAGCAAAGAAAAAATACATTGAGAACCGTGAAAACATCGCTATAATAAGCATCACTAAATATTTTAATTTAATTAACGCTGAAATAGAATTAGAAATAGCAACACGAAACGCAAAAAATTCAGAAGAGCTCTTTAAGATAGGAACAGGACGTTTTGAAGTGGGGACCATTACCCAAGACGAACTACTCACTTTAGAACTAGATGTTTATAATTCAAATCTTAGTCTAATAAAAGCGCAGCAAAGTTTAATAAAAGCTAGAATAAGCCTTAATATATTCTTAAATATTGATAAAAACACGATCATCAAATACACCATCCCGGAAAACATATATGACATTGAAATTCCAAATAATGAAGCCATTGATTATGCAGTAACCAATAACTCTTTTTCATCTACTCAAAAGATTACACTACTCGAGAATGAAAGAGATTATAATGAAGCCAAAGCCGATAATCGTTTTTCTTCAACCTTAAATCTCAGTTATGGTTTAACAGGAGAAAATAAAGATCCACTTGTAGAAGACCAATTTGCACAAACCTATAAGGACTTATTGAAAGACCAAGGAGCGAGTTTTAAGATCTCAATTCCTATTATAGATTGGGGTGAAGGCAAAGGAAAGATAGCTGTAGCTGAAGCCGATTTAGAAGCAGCTAAAATAGAAACTAAACAAAATCTTATAGAATTTGAGCAAAACGTGAATACCAACGTGATGGAATTCAATATACAAAAGCTACAAGTTAAAAATTCAGCAAAAGCGGACACCATCGCACAGAAAGGTTATGACATTTCGTATGAGATATTCAAATTAGGAAAACTTGATGTGATCAAATTGAACCAAGCAAAAAACAGTCAGTCGGCTGCACGTAAAGCCTACATCAACTCATTGAAAAACTATTGGGATTACTGGTACACGATACGTAAATTAACCCTTTATGATTTCAAGAAAAAGATAACTTTATCTGAAGATTTTGACGCCTTTATTAAGTAAGTAATGACTAAAAAGAAAAAAAATATTATAATAGCAGCTTTGGCTTCTATAATTCTTGTGATAATTATTCTTACAAGCATCAAGGATGTGATCAGTGAGAAGCCATACACCGTAAAAAAAATGGCTTTTGAAGAAGTCATATCTTGTAAAGGAGAAATGAAAAGTCAGGCTTACAATAAGATTAAAATGCCTGAAGTCATGATGGATCCACAGCTAAACATTTATCACGTAAAAATAAATGATTTAGTGGATGAAGGCACTATTGTAAAAAAAGGTGATTATGTAGCTCTCTTGGACCAAGAACGCATAAAAAGCGAATCCACCCGTTCGCAAGAACACTTGGAAAACTACAGTAATCAATTGAATATTGGAAAAATAGACAGTACATCGACCCTCACCAAATTACGCAACAATATAGAAGAACAAAAATATGATTTAGAATACAAGAAGATAGAGATAAAACAATCTATTTATGAGTCTAAATCTTATCAAGACAAAATAAAACGACAATATGACAGAGCAGTACGCGAACTTGAGATTCTACACCGTAATTACCAACGTGAATTAATGCAACACCAATCACACTGTGCATACTTAGAACGTCGTGTGAAAGAATATTCAGAGAGAGTAGAAAAACTAAAAGAAGCAAAAACAGCCTCACGTGTATTAGCCCCTAATGATGGGATGATTATTTATGCACAAGTACATGGGAGAACACGTGAAAAAGGTAGCAGTGTCAGTTTTTGGTCGCCAGATATAGCGGTATTACCTGATTTATCTAAATTAGTTTCTGAGAGTTATATTGAAGAAATAGACATAGCCAAAGTAAAAATAGGGAATGATGTCCGCATCGTTGTGGATGCGCTTCCTAACCGTACTTTCATGGGTAAGGTCATAAAGATTGCCAATATTGGCCATAAGGTAAAAGGCTTAGAAAATAAGGTATTTGATATCTCAATAAAAACAATTGGTTCAAGCAAAGAGATAACCCACGGCATGAATACCAGCAACGAGATAATCACTTATTTTAACCCCAGTGCTTATGTATTACCTCTCGGATATATCTTTACGAATGATACCAGCAGTTATGTTTATAAAAAGATTAACGGCAAAATTCAAGCCTCTCCTATCTCTGTTTTCAGAAGTAATGATGATGAAGCTATGATTAGTGAAGGCATCAGTGAAGGTGATCAAGTGTATCTTACTAAACCAGAATAAATAGATCTATCGTGAGTTTAATTTCAATTGAAAATATTACCAAAAGCTATGAGGTAGGAACTCAAACGGTACACGCTCTACGCGGCGTATCAATAGAGATCCAAAAAGGAGAATACGTTTCTATCATGGGAGCATCAGGTTCCGGGAAATCAACATTAATGAATATGATTGGTGGTTTAGACACGCCTACGTCTGGCACCTATATACTCAATGGAAAAAATGTAAGTAAACTAAATGATGACGATTTAGCCGCCATTAGAAATAATGAAATTGGTTTTGTCTTTCAAACGTTTAACCTATTACAACGTAGCACAGCACTTGACAATGTATGCTTGCCCTTGATATATGCAGGCGTACAGAAACACGAAAGAAGAGAGCGTGCTACCGCCATGCTTGAAAGTGTAGGATTGGGAGATCGTATTGATCACAAACCGAACGAGATGTCGGGTGGTCAGCGTCAACGCGTAGCTGTAGCACGTGCATTAGTTAATAACCCCTCTTTATTATTAGCTGATGAACCCACAGGAAATCTGGATTCCAAAATATCAGAAGATGTCATGAAGCTTTTTGCCGAAATACATCGTAATGGAAATACCCTGATTGTAGTAACTCACGAAGAGGATATTGCTCTGCATGCCCATCGTGTTATCCGTTTGAAAGATGGAAAAGTGGAATCGGACACTATAAATCCTAATCCTGTTTATTAAAAAGAGATAGGGTTTATTTTGTAATTTATGCTTTTGATGCTCCTGAAGTATTTGAGCCTTATATTACAACAAACAGTTACTCTTTCTAAGATTTGGAGATAATCGACAGCAATTCAATTGCAGTACTTTTGTATAAAATAGTTGCTTAATTATGTTTAAATTAGGCTCTATGTCATATTCTGTGAGAAATCGTATATGTTTTCCGTTTGGGGCTTATGCAGCCCCATACCCTGCACCTACTTTTTACTCACGCTTGTTTATTTTTATTGTGATCGTGATACGCTTCGCTTAATTGCTACAGCGCATACTTCGACTAGCGCTCAGCAACCGATAAGCAATACTTCACCTTAGCCGCCGCTTGAGAAAATATGCTATCCCGATAGCTATCGGGACACTTTCATTTCGCTAAATTTTTGAAAACTCGGACTAAGGTCCTCAAACAGCCAAAAATTTTTAACGCTCCATTACGTCAATTTTACTCATTATTGTTTATTTCAAAGGTATTCGTGATACGCTTCGCTTAATTGTTAACGCCTATTTTCAAAGGCGGTATAATTAGTTCCAGCAACGTAATATTCTGTTACCTGAAAACTACCGTATATATTTTTTACCTACAAAAAACGACATAGCACCTTTATTTTTTACCGCCTAAAAAAAAATAGAGAAAGGAAACTATTTTTATAAAAACACCTCTTTCAAACAAGATCAACTAGAAAACACAAATCATCAAATCAATTTTAAGCATTTATTAATAGACACTAAGGCTTGTTTTACATACATTTGTGATCCGTTGTATAAACAATAACACTTAAGAATGCTTAATTCTCCCGTTCATAAAGCTTCAACCAGTCTTCTTTGTTTACCCTTCGCTGCCGGCATATTACTACAACAACATTATAATTTTGAACTCTCACAAAGCCTCTCTGTGCTTATTATTCTCTGTTGTTTATTCTTAATCCTTCAGTTTTTTCGTATTCAGCGCTATTCTTTCATTAATAAGATACAGCTATGGCTTTTCATTTTAAGTTTTGCTGTATTGGGTAGCATACGTTACAATTACTCTAATCAGACACCAGATTTTGAAAAAATTAAATCTTCTAATTATCTGGCAACAGTTCTTACTGTGCCAGCAGAAAAAAAGAGCACTTATAAATTAATATTATGCATCGACAGTGTGAATGCTGAAAACAAAAGCCAGTGTTGCAAAACAAAAGTGATCACTTATTTAGAAAAAACACCAAGAGCACTGAGCTTATTACCCGGTGATGTGATTCATTTTAATGGGACTTTAGATAAACCGCCACAGGAAAGAAATCCTGAAGATTTCAATTACTGCAATTTTTTAAGCCACCGTTCTATTTATGCCACAAGTTATCTGAAAGACGCCAATTGGCAACTCACCAATAAACACAAAACAAGTATAAAAATAGCGGCAGCCCTTGTTCAAAATCATATCGTAAAATTACTCTCTGCCCAGCCATTTGAGGAACCTGAGCTAGCGGTGTTATCTGCTTTAACGGTGGGATACAAACAGCTCATAGATGATGACCAACGCCAAGCTTATTCTTGCTCTGGCGCAACACACATCTTAGCTGTCAGTGGTTTACACGTCGGCATTATATTTATCTTCCTCAGTCGCTTATTTAAAATAATAGGACGGAATAAATACCTTACGTGGCCAAAGACGCTACTTATAATACTTATGCTATGGACTTTTGCATTTATTACAGGACTGAGTCCATCGGTATGTCGCGCCACTTTAATGTTCTCATTAATCAGCTTAGGTAATGTAGGCAAACAACACAGCAGTATTTTTAATACCGTTTTCATCTCGGCATTTATACTTCTCTTTCTTAACCCTCATTTGATTTTTGAGTTAGGTTTTCAACTGAGTTATACAGCGGTATTGGGCATCCTCACTTTTCAACCTCTCCTTGTTCAGATATTACACAGCAAGTTACACCTATACAAACCGTTGGCCGAATTAATTTCCGTATCCATTGCAGCTCAGATAGGGACAGCTCCTATCACTATTCATATTTTCAACACCTTTCCATTGTATTTTATAATAACCAATGTATGGATTATCCCATTAGTCGGTTTTATTGTAAATGGCGCCATTATATTAATCATTTTGTGTCTGCTCCACTTGCCTTGTAGTTTCATCACAATACCTCTCAACTGGCTATTAAAAGGAATGAATTATGGTGTAAATGTAATCAGTCAATTTTGGCATTCGCAATTCACCAACTTATATATTAATAATTTTCAAGCTATTACACTTTATATCTTTCTTATTCTCTTACTCATAGCTATCGCTTATCATAGCAAACGCTATTTATTTTGTTGCTCCATAACGCTCATAATATTTTGCTTCTTTAATTTAAACCAAGCCTATAGACAATATGAGAAACAAGGTCTATTTATTTTTTATGATAAAAACTCATTTAACATCTGTACACAACAGGGCAACCAAGGCGTTATATTATATGAAAATGACACCACCATGCTAATGCCTGCCTATTACATCCACCATCGTCTAAGCAACAAACACCTCACAATCTGCGATTTACAAACCGAAGGTCAAGATTGTAATATCATAAAACAGAAAGATTTTATTATTGCCGGAGAGGACTTACACTGTATCTATTCGCCTCAGCTAGAAAAATATGCGAAAGATTTTTCAGTTAAATCTTTGATTATAAACACAGAAGAGCCAAATAATATTTATAATTTCTATGACACTTTCTCATTTGAAGAGTTGGTACTCTTCCGTAATCCTGAAAAACACATTAATTATTACCGTCATTTTTGCCAAACAAACAACGTTAAATTACATGTAATATATAAAGATGGGGCTTATATTACAGGATGGTAAAAGACCTCAGATTATCGTAAAAATTTATTCTTCCTCACGTGACTTTTGGAGTTCAACAGCAGCTAATTCTAACTCGTGGTACCAATTTTTTCCAAAGCGTCGGATAAGAGGATTTTTCAAAAATTTATAAACAGGCATTCCCATTTTTTCACCTAACACTTCGGCACACTTACAAATATCCCACTCATCATAATTGAGCCCAACAAAGTCTTTGTATTGTTTTACTCTCACAGGATATAAAGCACACGAAATAGGTTTCTGAAAGTCAATCTCCCCCGCTTCAAAAGCCATTTCTATACCACATCTGTAATTACCTTTATCATCGCAATGCGTAAAGACACACTCGCGTCCTTTATTAATTGTGGTGACTAAGTCGCCATCGGAATCGACATACGAAATGCCTTCCTTTACAATCAAGTCACGCCCTTCTTCCGAAACATATTTCAGGATGGTGGGTAAATGACGCTTGATGATAACATCTTCCTCAGCGGTAAGTGGCGCACCACTATCACCTTCCACACAGCAAACACCTTTACAGGTGGCATAGTCACAAACAAAGTTCTTATCTACAAGATCACTACTGATAAGTGTATTTCCAATTTCAATAATCATAAAGCCCTTTTTCTTATGGGGAATATAAAAAAAACAATCCGCAGATAAAAACTACGGATTGTTAGAATATTTATAGAATATATTTATTTTATCAAGCACTTACCAGTCATCGTTGCAGGCTGATCTATACCAATAATCTTACAAATAGAAGGTGCTACATCAGCAAGAATACCATTTTCAACCTTAGCCGATCCGTTTTGTGTAACATAAACAAAAGGAACAGGATTAAGAGAATGCGCTGTATTAACACTTCCATCAGCATTTAAAGCATTATCACAATTACCATGATCAGCAATGATAATAGCTTCATAATCGTTAGCAACAGCAGCCGCAACCACTTCACCTAAACAAGCATCCACAGCAACAATTGCTTTTTGAATAGCTGAATAATCGCCCGTATGACCAACCATATCGCCATTGGCAAAATTCAAACACACAAAATCATAGACGTTTTTATTTAAAGCTTCTACCACTTTATCTTTCACTTCGAAAGCACTCATCTCTGGTTGCAAATCATAAGTAGCCACTTTAGGAGAGTTAACTAAGATACGATCTTCGCCTTCAAACTCACTTTCGCGACCACCAGAGAAAAAGAACGTAACATGAGCAAATTTCTCAGTCTCAGCGATACGCAACTGGCGCTTGCCATTTTTAGCCACCACTTCGCCTAAAGTATCTTTAACATTATCTTTATCAAATAAGATATGTAATCCTTCGAAACTAGAATCATAAGGTGTCATAGTGCAAAAGTACAAAGGCAACTTTTTCATTCCTTGCTCAGGAATATCCATCTGTGTAAGGACACTCGTTAATTCTTTAGGACGGTCATTACGGTAGTTGAAAAAGATAACCACATCATTTTCTGCAATATTACCGATCACTTCTCCAGCCTCATTAGTACAAACAATAGGCTTAATAAATTCATCAGTGATATCCGCATCATAAGACGCTTGCATAGCAGCTATAGCATCCGTTGTTTTGGCACCTTCACCCTTAACAAGCATATTGTAAGCCTCTTTTATACGGTCCCAACGTTTGTCACGATCCATAGCATAAAAACGACCAATCACACTACCAATTTTTCCTGTTGTATTATCAAGATTAGCTTGTAATTTTTTCAAGAAACCTAAACCACTGCGAGGATCGGTATCTCTACCATCCATAAAACAATGAACGAAAGTATCATCAATACCATAATCTTTGGCTATCTCAGTCAATTTAAAAACGTGATCCATAGAACTATGAACACCACCATCAGACATCAAACCTATCAAATGAAGTTTTACACCATTTTTTTTAGCGTGTTCAAAAGCAGCTACAACTTCTTTGTTTTCTTTAATGCTATTGTCTTCACACGCCTTATTGATTTTCACTAAATCTTGATACAATACACGACCAGCTCCAATGTTTAAATGACCTACTTCAGAATTACCCATCTGTCCCACAGGCAAACCTACTTCTTCTCCAGAAGCTTGTAATTGTGAATTAGGATACTTCTTAATAATCTCATCCCAATTAGGGGTTGGAGTACAAGATATCACATCAGATTTGTCTCCTTTTCCGTATCCCCAACCATCAAGGATAATTAAAAATGCTTTTTTATTCATCTTATTATTTAGTTTTATATTAATTTCAAAATTACAGTTTGCAAAAATACAACTTTCTGACCGATGTCTTAATATTAGATATAATAATATTGTTTTAATCCCACATTGTGGGTTTAATTCGCAGCAGCTTGCAGCAAATAAAAAAATGTTTTTTAATTGTACACCATCTGCTTGCTGCGGGGTCGTTCATTTACCTTTTTGTGCTTTCCTTTTTTTTGTTGACATTTGTCATCTACAATTTAAATATATATGATGTCTCTCAAAAAACTACTGTTTATAATCCTCTTATTACCCTTTGTGTGTCATGCTCAATCTGATTCTATATTTATTACAGGAAAAGTCTATGATTACGAGACACAAAAGCCATTAAAAAATGCGGTATTTAAGCATAATGGAGAATTTGTAAACCTAACAGAAAATGGTGATTTTCAATGTTATGTAAAACCTGGTGATACACTGGCATTCCGTTACGAAGGTCATAAAGACTACGAAGTTGTCATTGATGATGATTTAGAAAAAGTAGCCTATATCTCTGGTATCTTTTTAAATAAAGAAGACCTTATTTCATCAAAATACATATTACAGCCTCGCCTTCATAATGCCCGATCATTTGCCAGTTACGACCCTTTAGAAATGGACCGTATGATGAAAAATGCACAACACACGCTCGCCATAGCAGCCTACCAAGCAGGACAAGAGAGAGAATGGAATGTATCTGACAATCAGAAACATGCTATGAATCAGAAAGAAATGGACATAGAATACAAAGCGGCAATAAAACCATCTTCACAAGTAGGTCTGGGATTAAAAACAAACCTCTTAACTCCTCTCAGCAGTATTACTCTTGAAAAACAAGGATTAAAAGAATTACCTCAGATAAAACATCTAACAAAAGATGAAGAGTTTTATGTTATGACGCTATTTAATGCTTTAATACATAATGGCGATTTATAGAATGCCACTGGAATAAGTTCAAAAAAACTTATTATTTAAGATTACGATATCCTTTTAGGCTATATCGAGAATATGATAGGCTCTGCCATTAAAACTAAACTGATCCTCTTTTTTCTTTCCAACGAAAACTTTTCCTAATGGAGAAGCTAAAGAAATAGCAAAACATGATAAATCTTCTATTTTAAGTTCACCCAAAGCAACGGAGATATAATAATTACCGTAATTAGTCAACACATAAGAACCAAAAGTTATAACATCTGATGTTGTTTCTGACAAGAGGTTTTGCACTCCTTTTTTGAGTTCAAGAACTTGTGCTAACTGGTTTTCTTTGTTTTGTATTTCGATATGCATCATAGCACGCCCCGTTTCGTATTTATCCCCCACTGTACATTTACAATCACTATCACGTGATTCTTTTGCAAGAATAATCGCATTTTGTATCATTTGTATTTTATCCTCAATACGTTCTTTCATAAGAACGATGAGTTTGCTTTTTATGGTGGAATACATGCCTTTCATTTTTATTGAGCGCGCAAAAATACACTAATCATTGCAGTTTATAGTCTTCAGAAATAGGATTCCCGTTCATCCTCCCCTTATCTAATGAATAAAGACTCTAATTTACATCATAAGAAGGGATTGTAAAACAATGAGAATATCTGTTCTTTTGTAATGTTAAAATACACAAATATAAATGGTGCTATGTTGTTTAATGTGGGTAAGACGTATTTCTTAATGATGCGACTTTATATTTTTACGTAAAATAACACCGTCCCGATGGGCCTTTTTGTTTTCATTAACTATTATTTAACTACCATAACATCGTCCTTACAGGACTTTATGAAACAACATGTTTTTTAAGTGCCATCGGCACGTAGTTATGGTAGTTCATAAATTCATTATTTTAAAATCCCGTAGGGATGGTGTTATATCTATACATCATTTGAACACACAAAAAACGACATAGCTTTGTTTGGGCACTATATTATATGTGAGGAATCAGGTATGTTTTTCGTTTGGGGCTTGTGCAGCCCCATACCCTGCACGTACTTTTTGCTACAGCGCAAAAAGTAAGCAAAAACGCCGCCGCTGATGAAACTATGCTAAAAATTGTCTTCATTTCGCTAAATTTTTGGAAACTCGTCCTGCGTCCTCAAACAACCAAAAATTTTTAACGCTCCATTGCGTCAATTTTTTTAACGCCTATTTTCAAAAGGCGGAATAATAGTCCCAGCAACGTAATATGCTGTTTCTGTAAACTTCTGTATGTATTATTTACTTACACAAAACGAATCCCTTAATGATGCGACTTTATATTTTTACGTAAAATAACACCGTCCCGATGGGACTTTTTGTTTTCATTAACTATTATTTAACTACCATAACATCGTCCTTACAGGACTTTATGAAACAACATGTTTTTTAAGTGCCATCGGCACGTAGTTATGGTAATTTATAAATTCATTATTTTAAAATCCCGTAGGGATGGTGTTATATCTATACATCATTTGAACACACTCAAAACAACATAAGGCCATATAAATCTATAAATAATAACAAAATAAAACGATTTGATTTTTCACTCTTCATTATCGCGAATCAGGCTTACAGCTATAGATTGCGATGATACCGTGTTAAATTCTAAAATAGTGTAACTTTGTATTAATATAAAAAGGAAAAAAAGGAAGTATGTATCAAACCCATAAAGTTTATATCACAGAGGATATGGTATTGTCCGACTTAGTATTAGAAAACCCATCACTCTTATTGATGATGGAATTTTTCAACATAAAAAATGCGATAAAAGATGATACAGTAGCCGAGATATGTCAAGAATACCATATCCACCTCTCCACCTTTTTATTGTTTGCCAACCTGTATAATGGTTTTAGTCCCAACAATAAAGAGATTAATGCTACACAAGTAGATATCAGCACCATTATACGTTTTCTGAAACAAACACACCTCTCGTACATCAACGATAAATATCCTAAGATAAAAGGCTTTATCAAACAATTGTACGAAAAACAAAACGCCACAGAGATAGAACGTATTGAATTCTTTTTCAATGACTATTTTGATGAAGTACTAGAACACCTCAGGTACGAAGACGAGATTGCATTCCCTTACTTTTGCAAACTCCTTGTTGCCGAATCGAATAGCAATGATCTTAACTTTTCAGTTAATGAATACAGGATACATCATAGCGATATTGGCATCAAGCTCTCTGATCTTAAAAACCTACTCATCAAACACATTGCGTTAACAGGTGATTTCCCTTTAAAACGTGAAATTATAACGTCTCTTTTTGAATTAGAACGAGATTTAAACATCCATTCTACCATAGAAGATTTGATATTACTCCCTATCGTTGATGAACTTGAAAAAAGACAGTCCATTGGATAAAAGAAGAATAAACATCGCCATCATAGAACCTTCTGAAATAATTTATGAAGGGCTCTCTAACATGATCCTTAAAGCCAAGCGCAACACTTATATCTATTGGCTCACCAACCTTACGGAACTCGATGATTTGTTCGAAAGGACTAACATAGACATCGTGATACTCAACCCTAATGTCATAATAAATAGAGAACAAGAATTCATAAAATACAAAAAACGCTTCTTGAAAATATCATGGATAGCCTTAGTGTATTGCTATTGCAACGATCAGCAACTGAATTTTTTCAATGATACCATCCGCATATCAGAATCTACAGACACCATCATCAAAAAGATTAATAATTCTGTCGTAAAAAGTGATGATAAAGTGGTTAAAGAACAGCTATCAGAACGTGAAATTGGCGTCCTCATAGAATTGGTTAACGGCTTATCAAATAAAGAAATAGCAGACAAACTATGCATCAGCATACATACCGTAATAAGTCATAGAAAAAACATCGTGGAGAAAACGGGCATAAAAAGTCTCCCTGGCTTAACTATCTTTGCTATCACACAGAAAATTACTTCTGTAGATGCTATTTCACACTAGACACTCACTTATTTATATTAATCTGAGTTCTATTCTAAATTCATCACCATACCACTAAAAGAAAAAGTGCTATGTCATTTTGTGTGGGTAATAATTATTAGTTCTGGACATACAGTCATTTGCAAGTATTTTTCTTCGCTTGGGGCTTGTGCAGCCCCATACCCCTGCACTTACTTTTTGCTACAGCGCAAAAAGTAAGCAAAAACGCCGCCGCTTGAGAAACTAGGCTAAAAATTAACTGCGTTCCGTTAAATTTTTGGAAACTCGGCCTATGGGCCTCAAACACCCAAAAATTCTTAACACTCCACTCCGTTAATTTTTTTAACGCCTACTTTCAAAGGCGGAAATATTAGTCCCAGCATCGTTATATTCTACATATAGTTTGTTTTTACTAAAAATATGTAATTTTTAAGTTTTCGTTAACTTCCAGCATACTAGCAAAAAAGCAACATTACCTTTATGTATTTATCATTTCAAAAAAAAATAGATGCTACCCATACAAAACAACATAGAGTCTTTTTAGTCGTAGATCATTCTCAATACTAAAATCAAAGGGTTTAAAAATCAATTTAGAAGGTTAATAAGTATTCTATTCTACCTTTTCCTAGCAGTTAAAAAATGTACTGGTATTTCCAACGCGTCAGCCGCGCTAGGGATGGGAACGGTATGGAAGTGCTGTGAGTGCCATAGTGGCTGTAGGCGGAAGCGACCACAGGAAGCTCTACGCACTACATCGCCACTATGAGCACTCACAGTACTGGAATAGTAGTGGACAGCCCGACCCGCAGGGGAGCGCCCAAATCAATTTCTAAACTATAGATGAAGTGAAAATTCAGGTTTGAATATGTCATCCACTAGAAATTTTGATTATAAAAAACACGCGGGACAGGACGAATAACTCTTTGGTATCGGGAGCTAAAGAAAGACTTAAAAAAATTAGCAAAAAAAAAGACTGCCCAATCGGACAGTCTCTCTTTATATATAAGCGAATGATAAAATTATAGTTGAGGACCTGCAGCAACTAATTTTTTACCTTCTTCGTTATCTGTGAATTTAACAAAGTTTTTGATGAAGCGGTTAGCTAAATCATCAGCTTTAGTATCCCATTCTTTAACATCAGAATAAGTATCACGAGGATCTAAAATTTTAGTATCAACACCAGTCAATTCTGTTGGAACTTCAAGGTTGAAGATAGGAAGATTTTTAGTTGGCGCTTTTTCGATAGAACCATCAAGAATAGCAGTGATAATACCACGTGTATCTTTGATAGAAATACGTTTACCAGAACCATTCCATCCTGTATTTACTAAATAAGCTTCAGCACCATTGGCTTCCATTTTTTTCACTAATTCTTCACCATATTTAGTAGGGTGAAGCGAAAGGAATGCGGCTCCGAAACAAGAAGAGAAAGTAGGCTGTGGAGTGGTAACACCACGCTCAGTACCCGCTAACTTAGCTGTAAATCCAGATAAGAAATGATATTTAGTTTGTTCTTTAGTTAACTTAGCAACTGGAGGTAATACACCAAATGCATCAGCAGTTAAGAAAATAACTTTCTTTGCAGCACCTGCTTTAGAAACAGGTTTTACGATATTTTCAATGTGGTTGATAGGATAAGATACACGTGTGTTCTGAGTAGTAGAACCGTCGGTGAAATCAATTTTACCATTAGCATCTACAGTCACATTTTCTAAAAGTGCATTACGCTTGATAGCACCAAAAATTTCTGGTTCAGCATCTTTATCCAAATCGATAGTTTTTGCATAACATCCACCTTCGAAGTTGAATACACCTTCGTCATCCCAACCGTGCTCATCATCACCAATCAATTGGCGATTAGGGTCAGTAGAAAGAGTCGTTTTACCAGTACCAGAAAGACCAAAGAAAATAGCAGTATCACCATCTTTACCAACGTTAGCAGAACAGTGCATAGCAGCCATTCCATTTAATGGTAAATAATAGTTCATCATAGCGAATATACCTTTTTTCATCTCACCACCATACCAAGAACCACCTAATACGTGCATCTTTTCAGTTAAGTTGAAAACAGTATAAACATCTGAATTCAAACCTTGTGCTTTCCAATTAGGGTTAGTCGTTTTTGCTCCATTTAAAGAAACGAAATCAGGCTCATAAGTTTTCAATTCTTCATCAGTAGGACGAATAAACATATTTTTTACAAAATGTGCTTGCCATGCTACTTCCATAATGAAACGTACTTTCAAACGTGAATTAGGATTAGCACCACAATAAGTATCCATCACAAACAAACGTTTGCCTGAAAGTTGTTTTACGGTATTTGCTTTAAGCTCGTCCCATACTTTAGGAGTTACAGGTTTATTATCGTTTGGAGATCCAGGAGTATTCCACCAAATTGTATCTTTGGTAGTATCGTCTTCAACAATATATTTATCTTTAGGAGAACGTCCAGTGAAAACACCAGTCATTACGTTTACTGCATCAAGCTCGGTAAGCTGACCTTTTTCATAACCTTCCAAAGCTGGATTAATTTCCTCTTTGTAAAGTTGCTCGTAAGACGGGTTGTGTAAAACTTCTTTCACATCAACAATTCCGTACTTAGATAAATCTAAATTTGCCATAGTTTATATATTTAGTAATTATTATATTTAATTCTTATTTCAATTTTTAAAGGTTCCTATTTTTAGAAAGCCGCACAAAAATATAAAACTACAGGCCAATTGTCAAAGAAAAACACATTAATTAATGCATTTTTTAACAAAAAAACACTCTTTTATTAAATTGTATAATCTACATTACAAAATGACACAAAAATGACAAGTTGAAGTTCTATTTTGTAGAGAATATTCTTGATTTTAAAAACTTGTGATTTTTCAGCAGACAAATGAGATCAGACAGCAATAGCACATGATCATCAAAAAATCAATTATTTAACAATTTGTCAATGGATTCTCGTCCTAATATGCAAGAATAGCATTCTACTTTTGTAATTTTGTTATCTCTTTTTTTTAAGAAAAAAAATATATTTCATATGAAATTCACCCATTTACACGTCCATTCCCAATATTCAATTCTTGATGGTGCTGCTCCCATTACTCAATTGGTCAAAAAAGCCAAGAAAGATGGTATGCCGGCCATAGCTCTTACGGATCATGGCGTGATGCATGGCATTAAGGAATTTCATTGTGCTTGCAAAGCAGCAGACATCAAACCCATCTTAGGTTGTGAATGTTATATGGTAGATGACATAGCGGACAAAAAAGACCGTACCAATCATCATATCATACTTTTAGCTAAAAACGAAACGGGCTATCGCCACCTCATAAAAATGGTTACAGTAGCAAGTATCGATGGTTTTTATTATAAACCCCGTATCGATAGAAAGCTATTAAAAGAGAACAGCGAAGGTATTATTGTTTCAACAGCTTGTTTGGGTGGAGAGATACCTCAGTACTTAATGCAGGACAACCCTGAAAAAGCAGAGGAAAGGATTCTATGGTTCAAGGAAATTTTTGGTGCTGACTTTTACCTAGAACTACAACGCCATCCTAACAATAACAGTTGGGATAACGTGTGGGCCAACCAGCAAAAGGTCAACAAATACATGGTGGAATTGGCGCACAAGCTAGACGTTAAGCTTATTGCAACCAATGATTCTCATTTTGTAAATAAAGAAGATGCTGCAGCTCATGATCTATTGGTGTGTATGAATACCGGTCGTGACTTTGATGATCCCAAACGTATGCGCTATACGCGGCAAGAGTGGTTCAAAACCACTGCTGAAATGCGAGAAATGTTCAGCGATTTGCCCGAAGCCATAGAAAACACGAATGAGATAGCCGATAAAGTGGAATTTTTTGAATTAGATTCCACACCTTTCATGCCCGAATTTCCTATCCCTGCTTCTTTTGCAACGTGGGAGGAATACCAAACTAAATTTGAAGAAGCCGAATTAATTAAAGAATTTAAGTTTGCAGAAGATGAAACCGACGCATACACCTTATCACGCTTAGGCGGATATCAAGCTATTTTGCGCATAAAATTCGAAGCGGATTATCTGTCTTACTTAACTTATATAGGAGCAGAAAAACGTTATGGCAAAGTCCTTAATGAAGTACAAAGTGAACGTATCATTTTCGAATTAGACACCATTAAAAAAATGGGATTCCCCGGTTACTTCCTCATCGTACAAGACTTTATAGCCGAGTCACGCAGTATGGGAGTACTGGTAGGCCCTGGGCGTGGATCGGCAGCAGGAGCCGTGGTTGCTTATGCTCTTAAAATCACAAATTTAGACCCTCTAAAATACGACTTACTGTTTGAACGTTTCCTTAATCCTGATCGTATATCAATGCCCGATATTGATATTGACTTTGATGATGATGGTCGTCAAAAAGTCATGAATTGGGTCACCGAAAAATATGGCGCCGACAAAGTAGCACACATCTGTACTTTTGGGAGTATGGCCGCCAAATCAGCGATAAAAGATGTAGCACGCGTCCTCAAATTACCCTTATCGGAAACCAATCGTATGACGAAAGATTTCCCTGAAAATGGGAAGTTGAAAGGCACCTATCAATTACTTGAAGCCAAAGAAAAAGAAGGCATAGACTTAGAATCTGCCGCCGCCTATTGGAAACGCTACATAGAACAAAAAGACATCAACCCTAAAGACTTTCCTAAAGCGGACGTCTTAGATTATTTTGTGACAGAAATAAAAGAGTCACGTCGCCGTCATGATCGCATCAAAGAAGATACCTTACGTTATGCTTGTGCGCTAGAAGGCTCTGTACGTCAAACAGGGATTCATGCTTGTGGTATTCTCATCGGGAAAAACCCCTTAGTACAGCATCTACCACTCATGCAAACTAAAGGTGAGAATTTGCTCAACACGCAATATGACGGACGGTTTGTAGAGGATATCGGTTTGTTAAAGATGGACTTTTTGGGTCTTAAGACCCTTTCCATCATTAAAGAAACACTCGTTAACGTTAAAAATTCCACAGGTCTAGACATAGATATAGATAATATATCCCTTAGCGACGAAAAGACATTTAAAATGTTTTGTGAAGGTGGAACAACAGCGATATTCCAGTTTGAGTCACCAGGGATGAAAAAGAACCTGAGAAGTCTGAAACCTAACCGTTTTGAAGACTTAGTGGCTATGAACGCCCTCTATCGTCCAGGACCTATGGAGTATATTCCTAACTACATAGCCCGTAAGCTGGGACAAGAAGAAGTAGCCTACGATCATCCCTTGATGGAGAAATACCTGAGTGAAACCTATGGTATCACGGTCTTTCAAGAACAGGTCATGTTACTCTCACGTCGTCTAGGAAACTTCACACGTGGTGAATCAGATTCATTGCGTAAAGCCATGGGTAAAAAGAAACTGGACATGATGGCCAAGCTTAAAGCGAAATTTATTGAAGGCTGCATCAATAATCCTCTCTTTATGGAAGGATACGAAAAGGAAGTCAATAAAAAGACCTTTAGAAAACCCGAAGACCTGGTAGAAAAAATATGGAAAGACTGGGAAGCCTTTGCCGCTTATGCCTTTAACAAATCGCACTCGGTATGTTATGCCTTTGTGGCCTACCAAACTGCCTATCTTAAAGCACATTATCCTGCCGAATTTATGGCGGGCATCCTCTCTTGTAACCTAGGCAATGCTGAGAAGATTGCTATATTTATGGATGAATGCCGACAGATGGGAATGGAAGTGCTTGGCCCTGACGTTAACGAAAGTTTATCGATGTTTACCGTTAATGAGGAGGGTGCTGTGCGTTTTGGGATGTCAGGTATCAAAGGCGCGGGACAAGGTGCTGTAGAGAACATCATAGCCGAACGAAAAGCGAACGGTAAATATAAAGACATCTTCGATTTTGCAGAACGCGTCAACCTCTCAGCCGTCAACAAAAAAACATGGGAGAGTTTAGCCTATTCTGGTGGTTTTGACAACTTGGATAGTTTCAAACGAGAAGATTATTTCTCACAAGATAACGTCAATGATAAAACCACATTTATCAATAAAATCATTAATTATGGACACCAGATCAAGTTGGACAGAGAAGAAAGCGCCAACTCTCTATTTGGTGATACCGAAGATCATGAATTAAGTATAAAAAAACCAGAACCTGCACCTTGCGAAACGTGGTCTAACATCTACCGTTTGAATCAGGAACGTGACTTAATAGGTATTTACATTTCAGATCACCCGCTTAATTTGTTTAAATATCAGGTGGCGGCTTTATTTGATACCCGCCTAAAGGAATTTGAACATTTAGAGAATTTCTTGGAAAAATCAATAACAACGGGTGGCATCATCACAAACATTAATGAACGCTTAACAAAAAATAATGTGCCCTTTGGTTTGGTGACCATAGAAGATCATAACGGCTCTTTTGAATTTGCTATTTTTGGTGAAAAATGGGCAGAATTTAGAGGTCATTGTAGCCTCGATGTGGCGGTTATGATAAAAGGAAAATCAGAACGTCGCCGTAGCGATCCTAACACCATTGATTTTAGGATTAACGAACTGATCCATCTCTCTACGGTGAATGAGCGATACATCAAAGGATTACACATCACCCTACCCTATAAATCGGTCACCTCTCAATTTGTAGATTTACTGTATGACATGTTACATTCTGGCGTAGCCAATGAAGATGTTAAACGACTAAAATTTACTATTGTAAATGACAAAAATGGCGATAAAATAAACTTAATATCGGGTAACTTTTCTTTATTTTTAAGTAAAGATTTATTGGATAAATTATCTGAAATCACCATACTAGTGGATGATGAAGAATCGAACCTAGAAGACAAATCACAAAAGGAAATTCCTTTGAAATTTGCTTTAAATTCATAAACAATGCAAGTAGAAATAATTAACATTGGCGACGAATTACTCATTGGTCAGGTGATCAATAGCAATGCCGCTAAAATGGGGAAAATGCTGATAGACGGCGGTTTTTCCACACGACGAATGATCACCATTTCCGACGACGAATCGGACATCTTAGATGCCATAGAGAACCGATTGCCCGAAACTAAAATCATCATTTTCTCAGGAGGTTTAGGCCCTACACGCGACGACCTAACAAAAAATGTATTAGCCCGTTATTTTGATACCACCGTAGAATTCAATCAAGAAGCATACGAGGATATTGTACGTCTTTTCAAACGCCGAAACTTTAAAGTAACAGAAACCAATAAAGAACAAGCCTATTTACCTAAAGACTGCACCACCCTACCCAACAAAGTAGGAACAGCGCGCGGTCTGTGGTTCGAAAAAGACGACCTCGTTGTGATTTCGCTCCCTGGGGTGCCTCACGAAATGGTTTACCTCATGGAAAAGGAAGTGATGCCGCGTCTCATTAAAAAGTACAACACGCGACCTTTAATGTATCGCACCATTATGACCATAGGCATAGGCGAATCTTTCTTGTC
>CBFIII010000010.1:0-99511 GCA_965662645.1 Bacteroidales bacterium | reverse complement strand
CATCAAATGTGAATGGTGCGCTAGTGTCTTCACCCAAAAGTGTAGCACCATCAAAGAATTCAACTTTGGTGATGGTGTTACCAGTAGCTGGTGTAGCATCAGCCTCTAAGGTTACCTGCTTATTAGGCAAGATAGTTGTTGCTGCACTTGGCCAAGTCATCGTCACAGTTGCAGGCAATGTAGCCACAACTACACTCACAGCATCACTAGTTGTAACAGCAGCAGCAGAACTAGTCGCTTTTGCAGTTATAGAATAAGTCCCAAGAGTCACTGGTGCTGTCCAAGTATATTCATAAATACTATCAGCATCGGCATCGGTAGCATTAGTTAACTCCTCTACACCATCAATCAAGAAAACGACAGCAGATATAGTCGCTCCTTCTTCAGGAATTACCAAAGCTTTTAATGTCACGGAAGATCCTGGTAAAAAGTCAGCATTGGCTTCAGGTGCTGTAACTGAAACTACTGGAGCAGGAGTAGGTAACTCGCTAACTTTATCAAGAACCCACTTATATTTATCAAGACCACTAGGAACATACCCATCACCAATCGCAGCATCATTTGGACAGTTCACCCCTTTAAACAGGCCAGCATAAGCATCAGTACCAGCAAGTTGGGATTGAATATAATATTCACCTGAGCCGCTAGCTGTCTCTGGGAATGTCATTAAAGCTTCAACAGCATTCTGAAAATTATCAGCTGTTTCATAGTCTTTAATATACTTTAAACTAACAACATATTGTTTATCTTGTGTTATGATATTATATTTTGTATCATCTACCGTATTTTTAACAACTAACCATTTAGCGGCTGATGTTATGACAGGCTCTGGCGTTGATACACTTGAACCATGTGAAGTCATATACTCATTGGTAAGTACACTTTTGAATGTATAAATACCTTCACCTTGGAAACCCGTTTGGGCACTCAGGTTAAATCCTACCATCACAAGTAGGATTAATAAACTAGTAATTTTTCGTTTCATTTTGTTAAATTTTAAAGATTAGAAAAAAAATAGATACTCTAAATAATACTCTAAATCATACACATAAAAAGAATAGTATAAATCTCGAACGTAATCAATCCTTAAACTGATAAAAACACAAGCAATGCTAACTTATATAGACATCACACATCAAGCCCTTAGAATGACTATGACAAATAAAGATAATAAAACCCCCAAACTCTTGAAAGATAGAGTCAATAAATTGAAGAAAGACCCCACAATTGAAAACAAACCCCATATTGAGGTTTAGTTTCAATTATTAGGCTTTTTGAAGGATAAATAGAAAAAATGAACCAAAAGTGTAAAATTAAGACCGACAATGACAATAGATACAAATAACAATAAGTAATAGGAATGATTAAATGTCGCATTTGCACTTAGTGTCTAAAGTGTGCTAAAGCATTTAGAGTGTCTTACCTAACTTTAGTCACTTTAGACACTGCATATAATGCGACAATAAAGACTTCGCTCTACTTAGTACGTAAAGCTAACACTTTGCTCAACCTTATTTCTATGTATCATCCAGCTTTAATTCGACATTATGAATAAAACCATCATTATTTGGTCTAGAGAAAGAACTACGTCGTTATTATAAAAAACTCAAAAACTAGGACAAGGCAATGCCTGATGCCCACAAAGCGAGAACGCAACACAGAACACAGCCATCAATTTTGTTTAAAGTGCCACATGTGTATATAATTGTTTATTTTTGTCATGCGTCTCCTATAATACCACAATAGTATGAGGATAGGTTTAAAATCAGATGGGTACAATAAGATAGCATTTATCATCCTTACACATTCAAAACAAAAGTCACATGCACGAGAACAACTACCACCGCTACCTAATGATATTTGAGAATGATAAAAACTGGGGTTTTTATATTAATGATTTAGGTAGCAACATCATTAAACATGGAGCAGAATACCCAAGCAAAGGGCATCCTGGAAGTTATATGTTCACTTGGAACAAAGGCAGAACCCTTGACGAATATCACCTGGTACTCATTACCGAAGGTGAAGGTATCTTTGAGAGTAAAGAAACTGGGCGTAAAAAGATTTCGGCAGGTGATGGATTTCTTCTCTTCCCAGGTGTGTGGCACCGCTACAAACCACTAAAAAAAACAGGGTGGACAGAACAATGGGTAGGATTTTCGGGTAACGTGGCAAATGCTTTTATGTCTAACGGTTTTTTCGATGCACAACAGCCCATCATACCAAAGTGCAACCGTGCCTCTGTGCTCAATTACTTCGACACGCTTTTCAAACTATTTAGCAACGAGCCTTTTGGCTACCAACGCTTGGCCTCGGGCATTTGTATGCAATTGATAGCCGAAGCCTACAACATCCAACAAAGCTGTGATAAGGACGACTACCTCAACACTATGGTTTCTTATGCCAAACACCTGATGTACAAAAAAATCACAACGCATGTAAATCTTGAAAAAATAGCTAAGGACTTTGGTGTAAGCTATTCTAAATTCCGCATTGATTTCAAAAAACAAACCGGAAGCTCTCCATTACAATATTACCTACAGCTAAAAACAGAAAAAGCCAAAGAAATGCTGCAACAAACAACGCTAACACAGAAAGAAATTGCCTATGCTATTGGCTTTGAATCTGATCACTACTTCAATCGACTATTCAAACAAAAGGTTGGAATGACACCACGACAGTTTAGGGAGAATCATTTTAAGTGATAAGTTGTAAGTGATAAGTTGTAAGTTGTAAGTTATAAGTTATGAGTTATAAGTTATGAGTTATGAGTTATGAGTTTTGAGTTTTGAGTTAAAAAAGGCAAAGGAAACATTTATGTATAATGCAAGATTTTAAATCTTAATTATCAGTTAGTTATCATAAGTTTATATCTAATACACTTGTTAAAAATACTAATAACTCTGATAAGCACACCCTTTCTCATTGGCATTAAGCACATGCTTACCATAAACTAAACGCTCCCCTTCACCAATATACATATTCTGAAGCTCCCCATTATGGTCTAAAGTTATAACAGCAAAAGTACCTAAAAAATCGATGCCTAATGCCTTATTTGTATAGCGCTCTCCTTTTGATTGAGTAATAATGTACTGGTGCAATTGTTGCTCTGGTGTTTTACTATCGATTCTCAAACCTTTGTACACTCCATCTTGCTCGAGCTTTTCCACAGATTGAATGCTTGGATTTTTCTCCTTCGCACTAAAGGGTTCATACACCACCACAAAAGGGGTTTTCCACGCACCTCCTTTATTCCTAATGAGTAAAGTAGGCGTAGGCATTTCATCGTAAGGTTCAGGCGCCTGAAAAGTATGCGGAGCCTTCACTGTGGTGTATTCACGTCCCTCAAATCCTATAATATGCAACTGCATATAAAGGGCTTGTCCTTTGAGCTGCGTGACCTCGAACTGAGCATTAACCGGAGCATTATAGGCCTTAGAGGTAGAAACATCCTCAAAAAAATGCCACCCCGGATTACGGTAGTTATTATTATCCCAGACTAATGCAGCACTAGCCATATAGCGCTGGGGGGTAGGCACAAACGACATATCGGCATTTTGAATGGTAAGCTTATCTCCTATATTGTGGTAAATATAATCATGGTATTCGTTAGCAAGTCTTGATTTAGAACGAAAGACATCCACATAATACCCCGTGGTAGGTGATGTGCGTATTAAAGCCAAAGTGCGCTCTTGAGTCGCTTCGGCCTTGTCGCCTCTATCATCTTCAAAACCCGTCTGAGTAAAGGAATAATTTGGGGATACAGCAGCCTTCCCCGGTAGAGGCTCCATACTTATAAGATGCACCGTGTCGATACCAAGATTAGCCCATCCTCCTTGACCTTGCGAACTACCATTAACGATCACTGTATTATGTGCGGCAAAGATGCGGGAATAATTCTCATGAATATCCTGAGCATAACTGCCCCGGCCATTATCTACCCCAAGAACCTGACCTTCGCCATAGAGTTCAATATTCATACCTTCAGCATGACTATGCACCATCGGAGCACCACCAACAAAACACATTAATCCATCTTCGGGAACTTTCGTCGAGCTTAAATTACGTTGTAAAAAGATACCTGCATGAGGCACTCTATCAGTGCGATCAAGGGTAAAACTAGCAGCATCTCCATCCACTTTATCGGTGTACCAGAAAATGGCTTCCATGCCTCGGCGCTTATATCTGCCTTCCTGCAAAGCGCGGTTAATCAGAGGGCCAAATTTATCACAGACATCAGACAATCCATCCATTTTCCCCAAAACATAGGCATCCTCAAAACTAGAATAGGGCGATGTTCCAAAACGTTTGCCATCGCCCCAGCGAATGAGTTCTTGATTTGGATATACCAAATAATCGAGACGGGGCAAAGCGTACAGCACGTTCGGGTATTTAGCCCCCAACTGTAATGAAGGATTATAACGGTTCACTATCAACATCAAACGAGCGATAATAGCCGTTGAATGATTAAGGTACTGCGAGGTCTCAGGCCAAATATCACCTTTCTCTTTATAGTTCTGAGCCATAACATTTATGGCATCCTGATTGGAGGTGTTTTCCGTTAAAAAATAAGACAACAAGGTCTCCCTCTCCTTCGCATCATCCATGGCCAAAGCATTATATACTAAACTTGGAGCTTCTAAAACAGAATGATTAGAACCAGTATGACCATAATTGATGGTGATATCGGCATAGGTGCGAAACACCTGTTGAGCCTCAGCCAAAGGAAAATCAACATTTTCATTCTTCGCAAAATCATAAGCCGTAGCGCCATCTTTAATATATTCTGCTACAAAGTCATAAATAAGAGGCACTTTTGATCCTATTTCGCGCACTTCGCGAAAACCATCATAGGGAAAAAGCCAGCCTCCACGGGGGTGCCAATCAGAAACTTCAGATTGCAAAACCCCCTGCACAAAAGCATATAAAATATCCGTAGCACATTGGGCATATTTTTCGTCTTCGGTAAGGTAGTACGCCATTCCACAATTCACCCCTACTTGCAAATAACGCATTAAAAGTGCTGCGGGACGCCACTCTTCGTCAGTGGCATTGTCTAGATTTTTTTGCTGCCCATTTTCAATATGTACCGTCAGTCGAAAAGGAGGAATCTCTCCATCTTTAGCTTGTGACCAATCAAAAGGCAATTGCTTCAAATAAGTCACTGGGTCATTTTGATACAAATGCACTTCCTTATCTGTTCGGTCTAACAATTGCGCATAAATATCTGCAGCCCATTCCATCTTTTCAATTTTCTCAAGCACTTGAGCGCGCTCAGCAGGGGTCACCAAAATAAATGGACGTTCCCTTTCTGTCGCATTAAGTGCCAAAGATGACAGCATTAAAAGCAAAAACACCATTACGCGACCTGTATTCTTCGCTCTTTTATTTAAAAAAAATATCATAGAAATTCTTCATCAGTTAAACATTGAAAATTGAGCACACACCATAACAACTATGAATAGGCTAAAAAAACACGCCCTCTTTACTTTATGCACCTAAAGGCTTTATGACCATCAGCACCTTGTGCCACAAGACCAGCTTCCCGCTCTTTATTGGCATGATCATTTTCAGCAAAAGCAGGTATCTCATTTAAAATAGCACTAGGTTCATTTAGATGAACAATCACTCCTCCATCGACACACTGATACATTTGATTTACAATGCTTTGCGACCAGTCATAATATTATACTAGATCTAACACATGAGCCCTTTCACTCGCTGTCACCCCAATGGCAAGGTGCTCCAAAGATGGCGCATTTATGACTAAAGAGAAACCTAAAAATAAAAGGAAATAGATGTACTTAATCATTATATGTTAACTGAAAAGAGACGAAGCCCCTCGCTAAAAAAAAAGACACTTATGCAACTGTAATCGTAACTAACACTTCTTTCTCTCCAGCAGGTATAAAAGCCTCCACAGGAATTGCCTCTACACCTGGCACCTGATTAAACGTGCGCGACAGAGGCATGGCTTTAATACTTAAAGGAACATTTGCTTTAATCTTCACCAAACCATTGGGCTTTTGAATCGTCATTTCATTTGGCGAAAGCTGAGTGACTTTTTCCCCTGTCTTAGAGACCATAGGAAGCACTAAAGCTGTTTTTTCCTTTATCTCTTGAAAAGTAGAGGCTGAAATCTGCATTTTCTCTTTAGAACACACATAAGACAGCTTGAAATAAGCAGCCGTATCACTCACCACATCTCGCGCTTCACTCTTCAACTTAGCATCTGCAAAAATGCCAATTTCCCCCTGATCATCAATTGATGTAAAAGTAGAAGTCAGGTCAAACAGATTGGTGTACCAAACACCATCTTTATAAGTCTCCACTCGAGGAGTAAGCGCAATATCTTCTCCATCAAGCACTTGTTGGTTATTCTTTTCTACCAGCTTATACACTGCCATACTAGCTGTTAACAGCGTACCCACCTTATTATGATATAACATCGCCAATGATCCCCCTGTCGCCTGACGGTAATCATGTTTAGGCGCATAATATTCAGCATCATAAGCTGATACCGTACCTCGCCAATCGCCACGAGCAAAAAGAGAAACATCTAAGTCTTTGTAATGGGTAATACCATCAGCAGCTTCACGTGGAAGAGGCGTTGCCGTATTCTGTTGGGGTAATTGCTCCCAATGGTCAAGCAAAGCAGCTAAAGGTTTAGCATGTGCAAAAGTATGATGCACACAAGGTTTCACACCATGTGATACAAAATGAGGACCACCGTGCAAAAGTCCATCTGCCGTACAACGCTTAAGCAATTCTGTATTTTTAATGGCCGCCGTAGCATAAGCCCCATTGTATTTAGCCATCATAGCAAAAGCGGGTTGACTACCGTCACACGTACGACTGCCCCAATAACTCCATTTGTATTGGCGTGTTCCCCAACTGTTATCCCAAGCACCATCAGGCAACATAAAGGCCAAATGACTATCTAACGATTTCTGAAGCAATTGTAAGAATTCCTCATCTTTTTCGTGCAAAGCATACATCACCAAACTATTTAATGACTCTTCCACATTATAACCAAGATCTACGCCATGCAAACCTTTTGCACTTAACTTATCCGAACTAGGCTTTATCTCACCAAAAAGGAGGGACTCATTATCGGTAAAAAAGCCCTTAGCTCCAGCCGCTAGTTCATGACTTTTAGCAATAAAATCTTTATTTCCGACCACACGACCAATGAGGCTAAGACCATATACTGCTGTTGCACCATAGTTGATGTTGGTAAACGAAATAGTAAACGTTTTAAAGAGATAATCGCCCACACGTGCTAAACGATTCATCCATTGCTCACGCAATGCTTCGTCCAGAATATGGCCATGGTAATGTAAAGCTTCCGCTAATGCAATACCACCAAACACAGAGATACCACGCCATGATTTTGGATTAGGAATCACCGTCCAACTACCATCCTCTTGAGAAACATTATTCTCGGCCCACTCCATCACAAGTATAGCAGCCTGTAGGTATTTTTTATCACCTGTTTTATCGGCCATATACATAAATGGATATACCGCATCCATACAGCGCCCATGAATATGGTCACAAGATGGACAATCCAATGAGCCATGCACACTAAGGTCACTAGGTTTTACCACCTGCAACCTTATCATACCATCGCACCAATCTTTCAATAAGTCGTAGCACAACTTATGGTATTCCTCTGAGTGAATTGCTTTATTAGAACTACAAGAAAACATAGGAGCTAACGAAAGCCCTAAGCCTGTAATTGCTGATAGTCGTAAAAAATCTCTTCTTTCCATGTGTTTAAAATTAGATAATAGACTCAAAGACTATAGACGCTGACGCACGTAAGCAAGTCGAATGTGCTCAGTAACCACATTGCTGTTTTTCGAGTCGCCCGTGTGTCCTCTTGGTCACGAGTCTTTTTGTTATTTTAAATTGTATAATTATTGACTGAACAGTTTAGTCCACAAACAACTCATCTATGTGTGGTCCACTTTGTCCTGTTGTTTTTAAGGTTATATTATTAGCTCCCGATTTAAAGGTCACTTTAGCATTAACAAATTTCCAACCCGCTTCCCAAGTCCCTGTTGGCTTAAAGTCGAAGGTAGTAATGACCTCATCATTGACAATCAAAGTCATTGGACGTGTACTCTTGGTATCGTTATGGGTATAACGAATGCGAATAGCATACTCACCAGGATCTCCATCATTCTCCTGATACCAGGTAATGGCCCCTTCCTGATTGTTAAAATCCACAAAACCATCCCCCTTAAAACGACGCGCTTTATCACTAGCCTTAGCACTACCTTCGAGTAAAGCACTCTCGGCAGCCACCGTGATGCCACGACCTATCCACATATCAGCGGAATGTTCGTCACCCCAGAAGAGACCTTCTTTTTTTCCAAACGTTTCGCTCATCCTTATAATTACATTACCATCCTTCAACACAACAGCTTTTACAGTTGCGCCATCTGTCACTGTAAAAGGGGCGCTATAAACATTTCCAATTTTAGCAGGATCACCACTGTGAGTCGTATATAACACCACATATTGAGATTTGCTCTTTTTCCCTTTCAAGACCACTTCTTCAACAGATATGCTCACCTCATCACTCATAAATAATGACTTGTCTCCTAAGATAGACGCCACCACCACGGATGCTTCTTTAGCCCCGTTAGTCGCTTCTAAAATGGCACGAGTTTTCCCAAAAAACAGACTACGATAGTTCGCTTTGGTACGACTTGTCTTATCTACTGGGTTACCATTCTCTAACGAAATTTTGTCCACATCGCCGATAAGATTATAATAAACCTGATTCTCGCCATAAGGGTAAAGGCTACCTTTAGCATCTACCGCTTCTGAAGATAAAATATAAGCCTCATTAAACCCATCCTCAGCTTTCATTTCAAGCAGATTATTCTTTAAGTATTGAGGCTGCGTAGATGTACGTAACACCTCATATACCACCTCTTTACCATTGATATAAGCAACAGCCGCTAACTCGCCTTCATGATAAGGCACCATCCATTCGCACTGCATCTCATTCCACACCGTACCAGGTTTCTTTTTACCTAAAGATACTCTATCTAAATAAAGCTCCACCGAATCGGCATTAGAATACACCCACACAGGGATTTCGGTACCTTTAACCATACGTGAATGTGTCCAACTAGGGAGTATATGTACCATTGGGTCTTTGGTCCATTGGCTTTGGTAGAAATAATATAAATCCTTTTCGAAACCAGCAACATCAAGCGCCCCTCCCATAAAAAGGTTAAACGGCAAGCCACCATGAGCCAAACCAGCTTCGCCATAATAATCGAATCCCGTCCAGCGGAAATGACCACTATGCCAAGGTGTGTCGCGCATCACTTCCCAGTTTTTACGGGCCGAAATACGTACCGTAGCATTGTCATAAGACGAGTTAAAGTGTTGTTTTTTATTCTTCCAATTCTTAGGATCATTCCACTCATAAAAGAAAATCTCTTTCTCAGTCAGAGAAGGTAAATCGTAAGTGCCTTTCAATTGTCCATCGCGCCACCACGTTTGCGTTCTGTAGTAACCACGTGTCTGCCAAGTATGAGGAGCTTCTGTAGAAATAAATGGCACATCAAAACGTTGATTTTCAATAAAGGACTTTGTCTCTGAACCACCATTAATACCTGCAATTTGCATATCTTCGGTATTTCCAGAACCAGATGTCACTAAACGAGTAGGATCAATATTATTACAAAACTTAACTAACGTAGGCGCAATGTCACTGTGCGTCTCGTTACCCAAACTCCACACAAAAACACTAGGGTGATTACGATCACGTGTCATCCATTCGGTAATATCACGTTGCCACCACTCATCAAAAGCCTGAGCGCCATAATCATGCGGTGCTTTTTTATGCCAACCATCAAAGATCTCATCCATAACCAATAAACCGATCTCATCGCAAATATCATAAAACATAGGTGGACAAGGATTATGAGCAGGACGTATCGCATTAATGCCCATATCTTTAAGCAACTGTAATTTCCAACGCAACAACGGTTTGGTCCAAGCACCACCAACGGGGCCACCTTCCCAGTGTTCGCACACGCCTTTAAGCTTCACATTCTCGCCATTGAGCCAAAAGCCAGTTTCGGTCTTCCACTCTACCGTTTTGAACCCCATAGTGGTACTTACTTCATCCACTAAGATTTCGCCCACGAATACCTGAGACAACAAAGTATAAAGAACTGGACTCTCAGGACTCCATAACTGTGGAGCTGGAACTTCCATTTTTAAGTTGACAGGGTATTTCGTTTTGCTTACACTCTCAATATTAGATTCTAATTCTACACCTTTAGGAGACAAAAGCGATGTTTTTACTTTTACATTACGAGCGCTTGAGGCTGACAATTTCACTTCTGTATTTATGCTAGCCTTATCAGCCGTAATAACCGGAGTCGTCACAAACACACCATTAGGAATGATGTGCAATGGATTCAATTCTATCAAAGACACTGGCGCATAAATACCACAAGGGTGGTACCAACGGGCTGATGGCTCACGGCTATTATCAACTCTCACGGCCACTGTATTCTCTCCAGCCTTCAGCCATTTAGTGATGTCATAACGAAAACTAATATAACCATAAGGACGATGACCAACCAACTGACCATTAATATAAACATCACTGTTCATATACACCCCTTGAAAGTCGATGTAGGTCATATTAGAAAGGCTTTGCTCGGCTACTGTAAACGACTTACGGTACCAGGCTACGCCACCATCATGATAGCCACCACCTTGCCCTTGCATTCCACCATCTCTGACGCCCTTTTCAAAAGCCCAATCATGAGGCACATCCAAAACGGTCCAACTGTTATCATTATAATCCGCCTCGGAAAAAACATCCTGATCATCCAAAACAAAAGACCATCCCTTGTTAAAGTCTGTCACGGATCGTGTCTCTGCAGTAGAGTTAGCAAACAAAAAAACCGCTAAAAACAAAATAAAAGCACACTTCACTCTAATATTCATAAGTGTTAATTTTATATTTTTTTACATTAAAAATTAAACAAAACAAGGAGCTTGACCTCTTTCAATAGAAGACATCGCAATTTCACTTCAAAGAAAAAACAATCTGCTAAAGTCTTATTTAAAACATGACCCTATTTTTGTAAATTATACCGCATAGTTTAACATATTCATCACTCAGTTGCACAAATTCACCACAAAAAAGAAAACATCTTACATACATCTAACAATTGCAACAATGTACACTTTTAATTATAGAGCAAAGAACACAAGACACTATTCTATATTTAAGAAAACGACTATACGGACTTTCTATTCCTATGAGTAGCACTATAGCGTAGGGCTATGTGAGGCGGTGCGCAAACTTCATTTAATCACCACCACTAACAAACAAGCTAAAGAGTCACTTATAACGTTTTTAATCCTAACGCGCTACCACGCGTCAACAGCCAGACTTCACAAAATCAAACAAATAATAAAAAACAAAGAACAAAAAAACATCTAATGTGTTATAATAATAAATACTAAAAATCCAACGCCTAAATATACAAGCGACTAATTAGAAATTAAATTGTAATTTTGGAACAATTTATAGCGTGCATTGAAATCAAAATAAACTAAGCAGAATCACACAAATGAACTTAAGAAATAGTTTAAAAAATCTAAGATTTAAATATACTTTTATAAGCATATTAGTCTTGCTTATTCTTTTTAACAGCCAAGTTTACAGCCAAGAAAAAGAGTATATTTTTAATCAACTTACAACTGATGATGGTCTATCATCTACGCGCGCCACATGCTTCTTTGAAGATTCTCTAGGATTTATGTGGATAGGAACTAATAATGGACTAAATAGATATGATGGCAGTTCCGTAAAAACGTTCTATACAAGTGATGAAAGTGTCTCTATTCATAGCATTATAAACACCTTTGCACCAGTATATCATTCTTCCAATTTTTGGATAGGCACATCTTCGGGACTTTACCTTTTTGACATCCACACTTACAAAGCTTCAACACTCCCCCCAAGTATAGACCCCCAAGGTCAAATGACTAAAAGTGGTATCAGTGATTTAGCAAATGATAAAAATGGCACATTATGGATTGCCTGCAGTAATAACGTATTCAAATACGATTCTACCTTAGTAAATATCACAAACAATAAACGCATATATAGAAACAACCCTCTATTTAGCACACTTTGTATAAGTCCTAATAACGACATTATCATTGGCTCTGAAAATGGTCTATTAAAATATAATAGAAAAAATAACAAAATTGAACAAATAAAAAATAGCACAGCAATTGGTTATGTAAAAAAACTCTACAAAGATAGTGATGGCGACTTATGGGTAGGCACAAAAGAAAATGGAGCTTATTTATATAAAAACTTTAATTTTGACTCAGTACCTATTTACTTTTCTAAAGAGAACGGCACATTAATGTCGGATTTCGTATGGGATATCAGTGAATATGGAAAAAATAGAATAGTCCTTATCAACAAAGAAGCAGGATTAAGTATATACGACAAAACGACACAGAGCTTTGAATACATAAAAACACAAATAAATCGTCCTTACGGGCTAAGTAGCAAGGCTATTATTAACCTCAAAACAGATAGTAAAAAGAATCTTTGGATAGGTTCTTTAAACAATGGCATTAGTTATATCGATAATCAACGAAAACCCTTTAAACATTACAATCTAGATTTTGGGGATAAGGGTTTATTTAACAATAATGTGCGTTCATTTTTCGAAGATTCGGAAGGTTATATATGGGTGGGCACAAAAGAAAATGGCGGCTTAAGCCGTTTTGATCCTAAAACAAAAACATTCAAACACTACAGATCAGACAAAGCGAATCCACAGAGCCTACAAGACGACAATATAACTTGTATTGGAGAAGTAGATAGCAGATACTTACTTATAGGCACTTTTTTGGAAGGACTGCAGGTTCTTGACCGTAAAACCGGAATATTTAAACGCTACCTTCCTGATCCCAACAAACCAAATTCAATATCCAATAAATACATTACAGGAATAGCCAACCATCCGAACGGAAAAATCCTAATAGCAACAGGTTCTGGCTTAGATATGTTTGATTTTAAAACAAGAACTTTCAAAAATATTTTTTCAAAAAAATCAGGAAGATACATTTGCGTTGAAAATGCAGATTCTATTTGGCTAGGCACACAAGAAGGACTCTACCTCCTATCACCAACAGGTAAAATTCATCGTATGTACAATAGAGCAAATTTTCTTAGAAAAAGACCATATGCTCTCAAAGTAAACTATATAGCTTCCATAAAAATGGATAATGACAGCTGTATATGGGTAGGTTCAGGACAAGATGGTTTGTATAAAATGAATGAAGACAGAAAAGGATTTACCCATCATTACGACTCCCTTAGTTCTCCAGTAAACAAACTAACAGCTATGCTTATTGATGACCATAATAATATTTGGTTTTCATCAAGAGAAGGTCTTACCGTGTATAGGACAGCAAGCAATATCTTTGATCATTACAACAAACTAGATGGTTTACAAGGAAACCAATTCGAAATTCATGCGGCATTAAAAACAAAGGCTGGGAAAATGCTTTTTGGTGGTAGAAATGGCTTTAACATCTTCCATCCAGACAGCATAAAACGAAACCCATTGCCACCCAATGTAGTCATCACGGAATTAAAACTATTTAATAAACCTGTTGGAGTAGGCGACGAAAACTCCCCGCTTTCTCATCACATCAGCATAAGCAAAAAGATTGTACTTAAACACACACAATCGATGCTCACATTTGAATATGTAGCCATCTCCTTTTCGTCGGCACTAAAAAACGCCTATGCCTATAAAATGGAAGGTGTTGATCAAGAATGGAATTACGTAGGCAACACACGCACAGCAACCTATGCTAGCTTATCGCCAGGAAAATACACTTTTAAAGTAAAAGCCTCAAATAATGATGATGTATGGAACGAGGATGGCGCATCTATTGAAGTTATCATATTACCTCCTTGGTGGCAAACCCCTTGGTTTAACCTTCTCTTAGTTCTTTCATTTATCACAATAGTATATTTACTTTTTAAATGGCGTCTAAACTCCCTAGAACGTCAACAAAAACGTTTGAAAGAAAAAGTTCAAAAACGAACCATAGAACTATCTCAGAAAAATGACCTTTTGCAAAAACAAAAAGAAGATCTAAACACAGCTAACACTAAGCTAGAAGAGCATCAACGCAATATAGAGAAACAAGCTGAAACATTACATGAGTCGAACCTTGAATTACAAAAGCTAAATTCAACCAAAGACAAGTTCTTTTCTATTATCGCCCATGATTTGCGCAACCCGATTTCTGGTGTACTCGGATTAAATGGTTTATTAATGAATAAGTATTATAGTTTTGAAGATGAAAAACGCCTAGAATATATCAAGATTATAAACAACTCAACAAAAACGATATATGAACTACTCGACAACTTATTAAACTGGGCACGTAGTCAGAATACCGCAATAGCACTTGACATACAATCATTATCCCCTTATCACGAAATAACAACCATTAACGAACTCGTAAATAATGCTCTAAAAGACAAGAAACTAGAAATAAAGATAAACATTCCTGAGGATCTGATCATCCAATCTGACCATAACATGTTTAAAGCTATATGTCGGAACCTCATTACTAATTCAATAAAATTCTCGTCGAATGGTAACATTGACGTTTATACTACTGATAGTGATGATGCCATAAAAATAACGATAAAAGACTGCGGCACTGGCATGTCACAGGAAACCATTGATAAAATCTTAAAAGACGATAGCACCTACTCTACCCAAGGCACTAAGGGGGAATCAGGATCGGGCATTGGCTTAGTTATATGTAAAGAATTTATTGCCAAGCTAAAAGGAGAATTAAAAATTGAAAGCACCTTAGGCGTGGGCAGTTCATTTATAATAACACTACCTAAAAACATAAGTTAAGCTTGAGACGCTTATAACAATAGGTATTAACTAAGCATTTCACACTCTCTTACACACTGATGAGCTAACACCAATAATGGGATACCGCAGAGCAGTTGCCTTGTGTGTTGGCGCGGCAGCGATAGAAATGGCAGCAGTGGCGCTGACGTGCCACAGTGCTGAGAGCAAGAGAGCGATCTCGTGAGCTCCTCTTTGCGACCTGAGCACTGTGAGCACGACAGGGTTACTGCTATAATGGATAGCGCGCTCGGCCGCCCAAAAAAAACCTCTTTCAACAATTTAGATTAGAAACAAAAAGACCCGCAGAGCATGTCCGCAGGTCTTGGTATAAATTGTATCTCAAAGGGAAAAAAACGATAAACTAAGCACGTACTTCGATGCTTATTTCGATCTCTTGTTCGCCCTCGGGGAAATAGGCAATTATAGGTAAAGCCTCTACACCAGGCACTTGATTAAAGGTGCGACTACGTGGCATTTCCTTTATCTTAAGAGGTACGTTAGCTTTTATTTTCACGAGTCCTTCGGGTTTTTGAATGCTAATCTCATTGTCTGTGGTATGAAAAACATTCTCTCCACTCTTAGAAACGATAGGCAACATAAACGTCGTTGGCTCATTAATACCTTGTGCTGTTGTGGCTATGATCTTCATTTTTTTCTTGGAACATACGTAGCTAATATCAAAAGCAGAAGCAGTGCCTGCAACAATATCACGGGCTTCGTTCTTCAACTGAGCCTTGGCCGTAATATCAATCACTCCCTTGGCATCGGTCGAGGTAAAAGTAGCGGTAAGGTCGAATAAATTAGTGTACCACTGGCCATCTTTATAGGTTTCGACACGTGGCGTAAGGGCAATATCCTCTCCTGGTGCTTCTTGCTGATTATAGACTTCGCCAAGCTTATATACCGCCATACTGGCTGCACAAACAAGCCCTACTTTGTTGTTATAGAGCATCGCTAATGACCCACCTGTGGCCTGACGATAATCGTATTTAGGGCTATAATATTCGGCATCGTAAGCGCTCACTGTTCCTCGCCAATCGCCACGTGCAAAGAGCGAAAGATCTAGTTCTTTGTAATATTGTACACCATCGGCCACTTCGCGGGGAAGAGGCGTATTGGTATTAATCTCGGGAAGATGATCCCAATGATCGAGCATAACTGCCAAAGGTTTAGCGTGAGCAAAAGTATGGTGCACACAGGGTTTAATGCCGTGAGACACGAAGTGAGGACCACCATGTAACAAGCCATCGGCCGTACAACGCTTAAGCAATTCAGTATTCTTGACAGCAGCTGTTCCGAAAGCAGGATTATAACCCGCCATCATACCAAAAGCGGGCTGACAACCATCACAGGTGCGGCTTCCCCAATACGACCACTTGTACATACGAGTACCCCATCCATTGTCCCATCCGCCATCAGGCAACATAAATTGAAGATGCGTCTCCAGCGATGTCTTTACAAGTGCTAATAATTCTTTATCATCTTCTTGCAATGCGTACATTACCAAACTATTAAGAGACTCCTCCACATTATAACCTAAATCAATACCGTGCAATCCCTTAGCGCTCAACTCATGAGCTGTAGGTTTTATTTCGCCATACAAGAAGGTGTTTTCTTTGGTAAAGAAAGGCTTCACTTCTTGTGCTAATTTCTTACTCAGTACCGTGTATTTTGGTTCTTTCAACACACGCCCTAATAAGTTCATCGCATATATATTAGTCGCGCCATAATTGATATTGGTCACGTCTATTTTGTAGAACTTTTTATAACAAAACTCAGCAGCTCCACGTAAACGGGTCATCCATTTTTCGCGGCGAGGAGCATCCAACAAGTCGCCATGATAATGTAAAGCCTCAGCTAATGCTATGGCTCCAAATACGGTAATACCATCCCACGAACGTGGCTTTAGCTCATTGGTCCAAGCGCCGTCGGGACGAGAAACATTATCGCCCCATTCCATTAGAGCGATACCTGCATCGAGGTATTTTTTATCACCAGTGGCTTTTGCCATATACAAAAAGGGGTGTATGGCATCCATCAATCGGGTATGCACTATATCACAAGAAGGACATACCAACATACCGTGCACCTTAGGATCTTCTGGCTTGATGACCTGTATCTTCATCATGCCATCGACCCAGTCTTTTAACAAGTCATAGCTTAGTTTTCTAAATTCAGGAGAATGCATGCCTCCCACTTTACTCGAGGCAGCGAATAGACTTGGTGCTACTGATAATCCTAAAGCAGCAATGCTTGACATCTTTAAAAAATCTCTTCTTTCCATTTCTGTAGTGTTGTAATAAATAAAGGCTTTTCTTTAAGAACAAAGAAAAGGATAAGTCACAAAAAAAAACTGAACTTATCTTTCAAGTCGTTTTAATCATTTATCAAAAATGAAAAATGACGCCATAATAAACAATTAGTTCAATGAACAAAGTGAGATTATATCCAACAAACATATGGTATGGAATAGCAACTTTTGAATGAACACATAGTTAAATTTTATCGTTACACAATGAAAGAAAAAGCTAAGAAGATTGTTGTACCGATTATGAATTGAAATGCGCTTTATTTCGCTTTGCTTATAAAACTCAATCAATTCTATATCGGCATAATACCACAAACGATTAAGGCTCATTTCAAATATTAATTGGTATTAGATGCGGTTTAATCATACCACTGCATACCAATTTTCGTTGGCATATATGTTGAGATAAACATTTTCCTTTATATTTAAGGATCTTAGAAAGATAAATGCTTCTTGGGTCTAAATCTAGACCGTAAGTACTAAAACAACAGAAAATCAGAAACAAGAAAGCCGGATGAAAGCGCTTGCTTAATCATCCGGCTTTGTGCCAAAGATTCTTTATAAGAATTTGATTATCCTACTGCCACAAAAAATCATGATCCCAGTTAGTCTGTATTTTAGCTTTTAATTCTAGAAAAATAGCATTGTACTTAGCATCACCAAATAAATTCTTTCGCTCTACACCTTTTCCATCCATAAAGAAAAGCTCTGGTTTATCTGTTTCGCTTACAATCAATTTCCAATCTTTTGTTCTTACCATGGCCGTTTTATACTTACTTTCCCAAGTTAAATCCTCCACCCTACTATGAAAAGGTTTTTCCGATTTTGGATTGTAATATGGCTCTGGATCTTCCCAATATTTTTCGGGCAACGTACTATAAGCAGCAGCTCCAAATACGTACTTATTCAGCTCAACATCTTCACCATTCAATAGACCTTTGAGCGATTTCCCTGCTATATCTTTTGGTATATCAGTACAGGCCAAATCAAGCAAAGTAGGAAAAATGTCAACATTTTGCACAAGCTTATCAACTTTTAGCCCCTTTTTTATATAGCCTGGTGCGTACCAAACCATAGGAACATGCATCAGCGCATCATACATAAACATACCTTTTCTAACCATATTAAATTCACCCATAAAATCGCCATGATCCGAAGTAAACACAATTACCGTATTATCACAAATTCCTTTTTCTTCCAAAGCCTTAATAATTTTACCCACTTGCTCATCAACGCCCCATTCAATAGCCGAATAGTAATAGCGCATGGTTTCTTTTAAATCGTATTTAGTTTGTTTATCGTACATAAGAGCCTTTTGTTGATTACTTATGCGTTCGCCCAAATTTTCTGGATTTATATATTCGGGCAAAATGATATCGTTTGAACAATACTTACTTGTAACACGAGCTGGAGCCATATATGGCGGATGTGGATCAAAATAACTGACTGTTAAGAAAAAGGGTTGTTTCCCATCATTTTTATTAATAAAATCAACAGCATCTTGTGAGTTTTTAGCAGGATTACAATCTTCTTCTGGCCAAAAAATATCACAGTGCCAATTTGGTGGAACAAATTTAGAATATGCCCTACACTTTTCTCTATTACGCTCATTGAGTTGATCAAACTTATCAAGTTCTGATCGTATAAATGCGTGGTTTTTACCTACATAACCCACAGTATAACCCGCTTGTTTTAAATACCAAGGAAATGACTTTTCAAAGTTTAACCAAGGCGTCTTAGATCGGTTGCAATACACCCCTGTTTCAGTCGGATACTTACCCGAGAACATAGAAACTCGTGATGGGATACACACGGGGTTATTTACAAATGCATTGGAAAACATCACCCCTTCGTTTGCCAATTTATCAATATTTGGTGTATTTACTACACTGTTTCCAGAGGCTCCAAAAGCATCTCCTCTCATTTGATCACAAATAATAAAAATAATATTGGGTTGTTCTTGTTTTGCTTTAGCAGAAACAAGGTTAAGGCTTACCCAAAAGAGCAAGCTAAATAAACTTAAATACTTCATAGTATATATTTGATTATAATTATTTTAAAACAAACTTAACGTAAGATAAATTTCCCCTTGAGTTTAATATCTGAAAACGAAGCTCCAACAGGCACCTATTTGTTTTATGCTTGTATAGAACGAGTCGCTGACTTTGTTGACATAAATTGTGGCCTAATCTTCACTATTTTCATCAAAATTAATAGATTTTAGGTTTAAACCTTGACATTTCCATTTTTTCTAGAAGTTTTAGCGAAAAGTCTTATCTACTCTGCTTTGTAAATTTCAAAACCAGAAATCATCGCTTTATCCTTAGCGGCACCAATATACAAACGACAATTTTTAGCCGTCACAGGATCAAAACGATGCTCTTTTCTTGTACCACAAGTAGTACCACTGGCAATATCTATCCACTTGTCATCTTTTAGGTACTGGATTTTATGACTAGTTATACGATCGCCTTCCTCGCGAATAATAGCCTTATTAAATGTTTGAGGTTCTATCCATTCCATTTCGAGCCATTGGTTGTTTGCCTCGCGCGCAATCCATTGACGATTAGCATCGCCATCGTTGGCTCTAAAAGCTTCGAATCCGGGATTTTGATGATCTTTATAATACATTGACGAAGCACTTGCTCTAGCTATCAAAGACAAATTATCCCCCTTATATAAAGGCGCTGGATAAGATACTTGAGGCAACTCAGAAGACGTAAAGTCGTAAACACCAGAAGCCACTTGAAAAATGATATATTGACCTACCGCATCGCTCTGTTCTGTACCAAGGTAACTTACCCCTTCGGCTGCTGAAGCCAAAACATTCCCCTCTTTCACTGCATCGGCACTGGTGGCTGGAATATATACTTTTGCACTCGTATTAACAGGAATCTCGATATGAAAAGTCACTTGTCCCTCTGACTTTGTCCAGTTGCTCACGATATTACCATACAATGATTCGTGCGAAGTATTGGCATAAGTCAAGTCGCCTACCAAGGCTGGTTTTATGATAAAATTCTGGAAGCCATAATGGTCTGGATCGACACGAATACCTCCAAAACCTTTAATAAAGTAGCCACCTATACCTGTATAACACGTATGAATGCGACTTGGTCCGGTACTCGACCATAGCTCGGGCCACGTGGTTTCGCCTTGTGCTATAAAGTAACCATAACTGGGGTGTCTGTCGTCGGTCAACAACTCATAAATAAGGTCCATACGCTCCCCATCCTCAATAAAATAACGCGTGTATAATGCCTGCCCCGAACTACCTACATCATAGTAAGGAAATCCATACAACATCTGGTCTACAAGATTATCATATACTTTCTGCTTTTCGGACTCAGGCGTCACCCCAGAGAACAAAGCATAAGCCTGATCTACCTGACGACCTGTGCGGTAATTCCCCGTAGTAGCCTCATAAGTATTGGCGTGCGTAGCCTCGCGTTGTACTTTTAATCGATCGGCATATTTCGCTACATCTTCTGTTTTGCCTAACTCTTTGGCTATATTCTCTGCCACATCTAACATATAAGCGTACAAGCAATTGTTGAAATGAACGGCATCAGGCGCATTACAACTGGTAAAGTCATTACCGTGAGGAGTGGCCCAATCGCCAAGTCCAGGAAATTGTCGTTTTCCCTCTTCGCCAGCAATTAAAGATCCACCTGTGGCATAATCAGAATGATTCAATATCCACGTCATCCATTTTTGCATAGATGCGTAGTTGTCGCTTAGTATCTTTGTATCACCAAAGGTGCGGTAAGTTTCCCAAATTGTTAATGGATTATTAGCTTGCCACATCAAGAAACAACGGTCTTCCTCGTTGATAATAGCACGTGTACGACCATCAGGAAACTGAGCATCCTTCATGTATTGCATGTACTGATCCATATAAGCTCCGCTTTCGAAGTTAGGCAAAGCATCGCCATACATAGCAGCCACGGTTACTTCTCCCCAACCTCTTCGTTCGCGGTGAGGACAATCCACCATTATACCGTCAAGCGTATTGGCTAATAAGGTGCGAATATTCATCTCATAGATTTCGTTAATCAGCTCATTAGAACACTCAAACTGACTGATACGTTTGCGGTTACTGGTAATAGTATAACCTTTAAAATCTTCGAGACTTGGCAAGTAATTAATTCCTGAAATCGTAAACCAACGGCCTCCAGCATAATTGAAGCGGTTGCAAAAGGTGCCTTCGCCACTGTCATCAAATACATATTGACTGCGCTGACTTTTATTCATGGTCACGCCCTTGATGTCGCTCACAAACACGGTAACCGTATCGCCAGCATGTCCATTCTTAAGCTTCATTTCGAAAAGACCAGAGTAATTGACCCCCATATCTACTAAATAGGGACCGTTCTTTTGCTTGATGATTTCAACGGGCGTATGCTCTTTATACTTGACCTGTGGCTCCACCATCTGAGCACTTATGTGCAAAGGCATATTGCCTTTTGAAACAACGGCATTATCCCATGAAGCATCATCAAACCCAGCCGTATTCCAGTCAGCGACTTGACGACGGGCATCTATAAGTTCTCCACCAAAATCTTGAATGTCCCATTTACCAATGTACTCGCTATAACTTTTGGCACATTTCCACGACTCATCGCTTGCTAAAGAAATCGTTTTATCTTTTGTTGTTATTTCGGCTTGCGCTTTAAAAGCATAAGGTATATTGCGGTGTTCGCGTATGCGTGTCCAACGTGTCCACCCTGCCGCATGCCATACGGCGATTACATTATCACCTTTGACTAGCTGCTTTGAAATATCATAAGCAATATAAGGCACTCTGGTCTTAAGGTAGGACGAGGCTGGATTGAGAATGTTATCGGTTATTTTCTCACCATTGACATACAACTCATGATAACCTAGCGAAGCGACATACACCATACCTGAATTAGGCATCTGTTCTAAAGTGAAGTTCTTACGGTACCAGTTGTGATCCATCTTTGATTGGTCTGCTTTCTGAATCCATTCGCCTTTCCAATCGTCAGCATTCAACAGCCCAATGGTGAAATAAGCATTATCACTCCATTGAGAAGCTGTACCCTCGGCATCCCACACGCGTACTTTCCAGTAACACTGTTGACCCGAAGTAAGTGCAACACCATTGTACAAGTTGTTTACTGATTGCCTACTGACTTGTTTTTCGGAATTCCACAGATCGCCAGTGTTACTATTCAAATCTTTTAGATTACTCGCTACTATGATCTGGTAGGCTGTTTGTTTTTGTCCGCGTGAATTTTCGACATCTTGCATCTTCCAACTAAAACGGGGTGTCGTATTGTCTATGCCTAGTGGATTAATACGGTACTCGCAACGCAAGTCTAAAGGTTCTAGTTTTGACTTACAGCTCGTCAAGACGGTTAGTATTATTATTGACAACAAGATAGAGGCTGTCAATTTTAAGGTTTTCATAAGTTCAAATTAGATAAAAGATGAAACAACCACATTTACAATTACGCAAAAGCCTCGATTTAACAAAAAAAATAGTGAGCCTCGACTATCTGAATTATCACAAAAGCTTCAAGCTCACCTCACAAAAGTAGATAGGCAACAAGTTATCTTATTTAAACTATCTGGCAATGTATTGAAGTATTATTTCAAAAATGAACAAATCAATCATTACGCCTTTATATGAAACAAAAAAACACGCCCTAAGGACGTGTTTTTAAATATTACTCTCTTCATAAGAATAAGCATATAATTTTCAATTAAAACTAGCAGATTTTAACCACCTCTAATCCTAAGATATGACCTAACTTCTCAATTTTATCACCAATATGACCCACACCAATCGCACAATGATGAGCCGGTCCTTGTTTAGACCATTGGTTCATAAAATCTTTTGCCCCTATTGGGAAACGGTAGCGGCTGTTAGTATTTCCAATCTGTAAGACAGGACCTTCGACCGATTCACCTTCTGCAACTAACAGGAATACTTTTTCTCTATCTTCCACCACTGAAAGAATGGTTACTGGTCCGTGTTTCACAGTCATCTGAATAGACAAACCTTTACCTGGTTTACCGTGATAGATAGGTAATGGTACTAACTGCACATTTCCTTCTGCAATAGCCACATGAGCTGGTCCATCATGGCCTAACATCACGATATCATCGTTAAAATCCATCGCATAAAATTCCGAGAAAGAACCTCCCACACCAAACGAATCCATAATCTTCATGGCTTGAGCATTTTTCACTTCGCACTCGCCAGCGATAGGGATATTCTTACCTGTAAGTAAGGTATTACCAGCAATAACCGACGTCACAATATTCTCATAATCATTACCAGCAGCACCTTCGTAGTAATAAGCCATAGAACCCAAATCATGAGCTGCTACTAATTTATCTAGAGCAACCGACGTACGTGCGGCACGTACTATTTCGTCTTGCTCACAGGCTTCCACCACTTCAAACGTGCTATAAAACTCAGCTATTTTAGCTTCTACTTCGGCTTCAGTAGCTTCGTCGCGGTACTTCTTCACCTCGCACATTTCGACCAATTCGATATGTGTACCAAAGGCTGCTGCTTGCTTAGTAAGGTCGGTATAAACATCCAACATACCACAGTAATAATGCCCTAACACGCCCAAACGATTGTTACGCATAACACTTGCCACATTGGCAGCATCAATCCAATCTTGCATTTCGTTCCAAACAGATTGTTCTCCCAAATAGCCTGTCACAAACTCGTAACCTATACCTGCACGGTTAAACACGTTGGCAATTTCAGGGGCTGAACATGCTTGACAGTGAGCTAACCACTCACCAGTCATGGCTCCACGATCACCCATTTTATTAAAGTTCTCATAATCAATAGCAGCTACCGGTTGTATGTTCAAAATAACGATAGGACAATTTAGCTTTTGTGCAATCGGCAAAACGGTAGATGACAAAGCATAAGTTGATATATATAAGAATACAATATCCACATCACTCTTTTTCAAATAGTCACCGGCCTCTCTTGCTTTCTCTGGCGAGTCCACCAACCCAGCATCCACCACATCGGCACCAAACTCCAGCATTTTATCTGCAATTTGTTTTTGGTAACCTTTCAGTCTATCCAATAATCCGTCAAATTGATCCCAGTAGGTATCCAATCCTATTCCGAAAAGACCTACGTTTACTTTTGCATTGTTTTTTGTGCTCATAACTCTATTTTTTTATATTTTTACTATTTACAAATAAGGAGATAAATGATGAAATGACTAAGTACATAAATAACGCCTTAGCATCACTTTGAAGATGCTAAAACTTGAATTTCAGATATCACAACGGCTTTTGAAGCTTCAGTGATATAAAGACGACACTTAGTAGCTGTTACAGCTTCAAATGTGTGCGTTTTATTATCGCCACAAGGACTTTCCTCTACCACATCTACCCATTGTTGACCATCGAAATATTGAATCTTATAATGCTTGATGTTATTTCCGACTTCATCAATCAACAACCCATTAAAGCTTTGAGGTGTTACCCAAGCAAATTCTATCCATTCATCATTTTTGCCCTCAGCTTGCCAACTCGTCTCATTATCTGCATCATTAACATTAAAAGCTTCGAATCCCGGATTTTTCTCACTCACAATATACATAGATGACGCACTTACACGAGCTATCATTGCTAAGTTATTTCCTTTATAATTAGGACTTGGATAAGTCGTAGTAGGCAATTGATCTACACTAAAATCGTAAACTCCAGAGGCCACTTGGTAGATGATGTAATTACCAACGGCATCACTTTTCTCTGCACCAACATAACGAACTCCCTCAGCGTTTTCAGCTAAGACAGCACCTTCCTGAATCCCCGCCTTACTCAACGATGGAATATAAACTTTCGCAGAACAGTTAGCTGGTATTTCTATGTGATAAGCTGCCGTAGCATCTTCTCTTTTCCAATTAACCACCACCTTACCATACATCGACTCATAAGACGTATTAGCGTAAGTCAAATCTCCTACAGGATTAGGTTTTACGATGAAATTTTGCATTCCAAAATCATCACTATCAGGACGAATACCCCCAAACCCTTTGACAAAATATCCACCTATTCCCGTATAACACGTATGAATACGGCTGTTGCCTACGGCAGACCATCGCTCAGGCCATACATTAGCCCCTTGGCGAATGAAATAACCATAACTAGGGTGACGCGTATCTTGAAGTAATTCATAAATAAGATCCATCCGTTCGCCGGCCTCTATAAAGTAACGGGTGTAAAGCGCCTGACCAGAACTACCCGTATCGTAATAAGGGAAATTGTAAAGCACCTCGTCCTCTAACTGAGCAGTCACCTTTTCTTTCTCACTTTCGGGAGTCACACCAGAGAATAAGGCAAAAGCTTGATTGACTTGTTGACCGCCTAAGTATTCTCCTGTAGCAGGATTATAAGACAAGGCGTGAGTAGCTTTGCGTTGCACAGCAAGACGATCAGCATACATTTTGACATCATCTTTTTTATCAAGGGCTGATGCCATTTGTGTAGCACAATCGAGCATGTAAGCATAAATACAATTATTAAAATGCGCTGCATCGGGTGAGTTACTACTGTCCCAAAATTTACCTTTTGGTGTACACCAGTCTCCCAAGCCAGGAAATTCACGGGTTCCTCTTTCTCCGATTTTCAAAGCGCCGCCCGTTTCATAGTCCGAAGCTTCATACAACCACTTCATCCATTTCTGCATAGAGGCATAATTATCAGCCAACATCTGTTTGTCACCCATCATTTTATAGGTTTCCCAAATGGTAATAGGGTTATTGGCTTTCCACATCAAGAATTGGCGGTCTTCCTCATTAATAACGGCACGTATCATACCATTAGAAAATTGAGCATCGCGCATATACTGTGTATATTGATCCATATAAGCACCACTTTCGTAGTTAGGCAAAGCATCGCCATACATAGCAGCTACGGTTACTTCGCCCCAACCACGACGCTCACGGTGAGGACAGTCCATCAAGATACCATCTAACGTATTAGCAATATAAGTATCTAAGTTGGCTTCATAAATTTTATTAAGTAATTCACTAGAACTCTCAAACGTACTTATACGCTTACGGTTAGTTGTTATAATCCACCCTTTAATGTCGGCCAATTCTGGTTTGTATTTCAAACCATAGACGGTAATCCAACGACCACCTGCCACATTAAAACGGTTAGCAAAGACTCCTTCACCAGATGATCCAAAGATATATTTACTCTTTTGTTTCCACGAACAAGATTCCCCTTGTTGATCTGAAATCTCGAATAATACAGAATCCCCTTCGGTACCATTATGCAAATTAATTTGAAACTGACCAGTAAAGTTTTGACCCATATCAATAATATAAGTACCACTATCAGTCGCCACAACACCAGTAGGAATGATGGCTTCGAAACGCACCTGAGGTTCAACCATCTGCGCACTCAATTGGGCTTTAATTGGCGTATATTCAACCCTTAGGCTTCGGCTTTTACTACTATTAATAGCAAATGAAATGTTATCGCCTTCTTTAATTTTAGCATTCAACACCTTGTGGTCATAAATACTAGCATTCATCCATTGGCTATCATCATAGTCAGCTGTATTCCAATCGTCTTCTTTCTTTCTATCATCAATGGTCTCACCACCAAAACGAAGGATATCCCAATCGCCATAATACTCACTATAACTTTTCTTACACTTCCAACTTTCATCTGATCCTAAGCTTAAATGCTCTGCACCAGCTGTTATTTCTACTTGAGCCTTAAATACAAAAGGGACATTTCTATACTCTCGTATTCGTGTCCAACGGGCCCATCCTGCAGCGTGCCATACGGCAACCACATTATTTCCTTTTTTCAGTTTATCTGCTATGTCATAAGTCAAATAAGGAATCCTTTTCTTCATATATGACGACACGGGGTTCATTATATTCTCAGTAATTTTTTCGCCATTGACGTACAGTTCGTGGTAACCAAATGACCCTACATACACCAATGCCGAGGAAGCATTTTCAGTCAGGGTAAATGTTTTTCTGTACCAGTTATGGTCCGTTTTTTTCTGGTCTTCTTTATAAATCCATTCGCACTTCCAGTCCTGAGCTTCTAGTAAACCAATGGTGAATCGAGCACTCGGACTCCAATCCGCAGCCACACCAGCTGCATCCCAGATACGCACTTTCCAGTAACATTCCTGCCCTGAAGTTAAGGTTTGACCTGCATATTTGACATTTACCGATTGGTCGGAGGTCATTTTTTCTGAATCCCACAAATCACCTTTGTCCTTATTCAAGTTATTAAGACTACTTGCCACCAAGACCTGATAGGCCGTTTGCTTTTGTCCGCGTGTTTGTTTAGCATCCTCCAACTTCCAGCTCAACCGTGGGGTTACATTATCTATCCCCAATGGATCCACACGGTATTCGCAACGTAAATCAGCTACCTGTACCCTCTCCTCACAAGACGAGACTGATGTTAGAAACAATACTGACAACAGCATTAAGACAAATGCTTTAAAATCTTTAATAAAAAAACCGTTCATATCTTTATATCATTTTATAATACAAATTACAGCATTCAAAGTCATTATTAAAATTAATGATTTGACAATTTTAATACACAAAGTGATATGGTATTTTGAAAAAGCATGCGAGTAGTGAGTAATGGGTATTTACACAAGAATTATTTACACCTAAAAGCACGAAAGCAAACTCTACAATTCTTACTTTAAGTGCAATTCCTCAACACTTCAACTAGTAACGATGACAGTTCAAAACCAGCGCATATTGCTTAATCTTAGATCAACCACACACTATAAAATCAACCGTACGCTATCGCGTATTTTTAATCCGTGAGGTCTGAATTAATTAAAAATCAGTGAAGCTAAATCTAGGGATTATTGTATCAATTTAATGCCTAAAAACTAAGACTAGGTGATACCGATTGTAATTAAAAATCAGCGAAGCTAAATCGGCACCTGCACATATTACACCAGCGTATATTGCATCATAAACACTAGCTCATCAAAAGGAATGAAACTAACACATTTTTCACCTTGTACCATTTTATCCTGAAATAATGACACCTCAACACCTTATCGGGCAAGAAAATCCTCGACCACAAAGCTACTTGTTTTATAATAGAGGTTGCCCTCGTCATCAAAACCCTGAACAATAATTTCTTTCTTGCCTGGGATATCACCCGTGAAAAACGAGAGCTTAGCCTGTCCATTCTGATCCGTTTGCAATAGCGGTTCCCAGTGCAGCGTTACACGATTGTCTTCAGCAGTCGTTTTATCTTGAAGCTCGGTATTGTAAAGTTGCTCGGCGAACCTTCGAGCCTTTACAAAGTTACCAAACAGTGCTTGATTAGATTTCAATCGATTCTTGTTCCAAATATCCTTATCATACGTATATACCATAATAGCGCCATAATAAGCTTCAACACCAAAGCGTTCATAACCATCAACGCCATCAAACAAGACCACAGCAGACACATCTTCTTTAGTCAAGAAGTCCATCGAAGACAAGAAATAGCCTATTCTTTCATCATTGAGATAAATCATAGCTCCTGGCCGATTATGTTCTCCATCAAACACCAATAAGACTTCGTCTAAGCGCGAAGAATTACAGGAGGTAATATCGAGCACATCGGGACGATCGGCGCAGGAAGTTCTAACCACAGCACGATCAGCTTTTACGGTAGGATTTGGCAATGGATCAGAAAGATCGTCAGGCGGATCGACGACTAAGGAACCATCATACATTCCACCTTCCAAAACAATCTCATTAGAAACCTGCATCAAGAGCCATTCAAAAGAAATAAAATCAGTTAACTCATCCCCCATCTTCATTTCGCGAGATTGCTTAATATAGCTCGACATATCCCAAGTCTGGCGTTCTGCACTAACCTCAAACTCATCTAGCATATGCGTATTGTAGGTCATAAATGGGACTTCTACCGTACTTGGATCTTGGTTTTGCTCATCCACATAACCTCCTTGCCTCACTCTCTTGAGGTTATCAGCATTTGCAATAAGTGTAGAATGGTATAGCAGTGTATCAGTATTGAATATTTTAAGGGTGACACCTGAACGCTTCTTTTTATTCGTAGCCAGAATAATCATATCCTTATAGTCGCGCTTTTGATAATCTGGGTCGAGATAAAAGCGCCCATTCTCGTCACTCTGAAACTCTGAAGAAGCAATACTAGCCCCAAACATATAAGCCCCAATATTGGCATGAGGATAAGGTTTACCCAAACGAGTCACCTCACCAAACACACGATTAAAGTTATGCAAAGTCATCTCTGAAAGGTTCTTGTTATTATCAAACCAAGAGAAATGACGCCACCCATGGGTCATCAACAAGAGGTCACGTATATTGCTAACTTTTTTACCCTGTCCGATGTATTGATCTACATTATGAATATACCCTTTCAGTTCGGAATCAAACTCTGCATAAGCTATAATATTTAAAGACGATATATTTTGGCTTTGCGCCAATATTGAATCAATGACTGTACATGATAAATGGGCTATTTGTAATGAATCGATTTGTAATGACAGCTCAACTTTTTGGCGCTGACCATAGAACTTCTGAGGCGTCTTGAGCATTAACTGAGGGCTTTCTTTCTCCACATAAACTAAACGTTCTGCTTGTGGGACACCAGCGGCATCCGAGATGGTAAATGTGACAATTCCCCTAGGGAGAGATGCTTTAGAAATGGGCACACGCTGCTCCTCCCCTACACTCAGGTTATAGCTAGACAAAAGCCTGTCGCACTGACTTATCCATAACCTACAAGACTTATTACCGCCCATATTATGCGCCAAAGTTAAATTAACAACAGCATCATCCTGCGATAAATAAGACAGCTTATAGCCTTGACTTTTTACTGGCGGCAATTGATAAATAGAATCAATACCTTTAGGAGAAGTCACTCTAAAAGTATATGACCCCGACTGAGGAAATAAGACCATTTTTCCCATCCCCTCATGGATCGAGGATACAGCATTAACAACTTGTCCATCGTGGTACAATTCACCTTTTATATCCACAGGTGTTCCACTAGCATCTTGCGCTTTAAAAGCTACTTTGCTCATAAGACCTTCAATCATATCCCCCCCTTCGGGAAAAAACGACAGCTCTATTTTTTTCTTTTTAAGGGGGATGTAAACTTCTTGAGACATACGGTGTACATCCTGATCAGTCGCATAATAAAATAGCTTAAGCTGAGCACCTTGGGCTAAACTATCACCTACGACAGGTAATTTCAACGTCATAGTACCATCATCAGCACATCGCACATTACGTTTAGAAAGCGACTGCCCATCGACCATATATTCAAAATAAAAACGCGCTTTAGGTACGGGGCTCTGATTTTGATCGATCACGGAAAAGGTAATCTCGGCTGTATCACCAACGTCATAGCGTACTTGGTCAAATAATGTATTGATAGTACGCCTAGGCACACGCTCCCTCACCTCTATAGTCGTTTTAAAAAAGAAGCGAGGATCAAAATTTTTCATATACCCCGTATGCGCTACCAACTGATAATAACCGGGCTTTTGCACCCCTAAAAGGTCTATTTGCCCTACAGCTTCACCATTCACCGCCAATAGCTTAGCACTGCGCACCTGCACCCCATCCTCGTTGATCATCTGCACGTGTACGGCATAGCTATTATCACTCGGTTTATTAGAACCACGCTGCATGGCATAAGCTTTAATCCAAACAGTATCACCCTGTGCATAAACGCTTCTATCTAAATGCAAATAGACCTTATCAGGATTATGAAATGTATTTTCAGAAAAAACGGTAAGTGCTCCTACAAGAAAAAGGAAGGAAATAAGAATAGATTTCATAGATTATTATTTTGCGTCAGTAAATGTAAATATATTAAATAAGATTAGTGCTATGTTGTTTAGTAGAGATAAATCGTATCCCTTAATAATACGTTTTATATTTTTACGTAAAATTACACCGTAACGATGGGACTTTTTGTTTTCATTAACTATTATTTAGCGCTCACCTCATAATCGCGAGGTAAAGTAGCTCCCGTACGTTTATCAGCCATAGCTCCACGGAAAGAAATACCATTCCCTGGAATAATACCATCTTTACTAAAAGCACAGCTGTCATTATAAAAATATATGAAAGACCTACTAGTGCCTGCATGGCGTCGACGAATAGCGCTAGGATCTTGTTTGAGGTTAAGTGGTTCTCCCTTAGAATCGAAATAATACAAAACAATAAAGCGCATATCATTCAAACCTTTCACTGCCATAAGCGATTCTGAGACAGAAACAAGACAAGAATCGAGGTTGTATTCTTTTTCGTTCCTAAACTTAGACGCATATATCCCATACCCCTGATCTGGCAATGAACTGGAATACAAAGCCCTGCAAAAATGTTGGGTCGAGTTATAATACACCTTTCGCCTATTCTTGTCTATCTTTTTTTGCTTCATACGACTTGTAATCGCGTAAGGTTTATAATAATAGTAGCCATAAGCGCTGGTATGTCCTAGTGTTTCTCGGTAATAACTCAAATCAGCATAAAGCGTATAGCCCAACTTAGGCATGTCAATTATCAAGGTAGAAGTTGGCCTCACTTCAAACTTCGATTCCACAAGGCGGACACTATCGACATCCTGACCTGCAACTAACACCTTTTTCTCCTGATACTCTTTCTGAAATACCAAAACACTATCATTAAGAATCACGGCATTTTTGCCCCAAGAATCAACACCTAAAAAGCCCCTTTTAAAACGCGCCAAGTTACGCGCCCTATTATCTGATGCATCAATATTCACTTGACTTATTTCTAAATTTTTGGGCTGCATCTCGATGCTTATATTCAACGTACTAGCTTGCTGCACTAATACCATTACAGCACGATAGCTCAGATGACTCACCACCAACTTAGCCGGAGGGCGCACATCCTTTAGTTCGAACGTACCGTTTTCATCCGTAATGGTACCGTTACTGGTGCCATCGATATACACGGTGGCATAAGAAATGGGCGCTTGACTCTTATCTTCCAAAACCTTGCCTTTTAGGGTGGTTTGGGCAAACGAAACTGTTGACAACAAACAACTCAACATTATTATTGCTGTTCTTATTATTGGTTTGTTTTTCATGTATCTATAATTGTGTTTTTAATTGCCAGATAGCCTGTCCCGATTTTATTTCGGGAGAACTCGCCAAATAGTCTCCCGTAAGCTTTCGGGACGTGTGTGAGAGCATTATTTTTATGGCTCGTTTCATTTACTTATATTTATTTTTTTATAATTAACGCAACTATAATCTACAACACACTAACAATAAACATATTGACCACATCTAAAATAGATTTCGCACCGCTGGTGCTCTTGCTGATCTATGTCTAATTTTTATCTACCATACTGTCGCCACGCTGTGGCTCTTTTCTTCGTAGGTTTTTTCTCTACCATACTTTCGCCACGCTGTGGCTCTAATGTTTGCCATATTATTCTCAACCATAGGCAATCTTCATCGTGACAACTGCTTTGGATTTGTGTTTGTATTTTATTGTTCTACGGTGTCCATACTATAACTACTATTGTTTCTCCTAACGGAGCACCAGAGGTGCGATAGTATGGTAGGGTAACATTTAGTTAAAATGCCGTTTAGAGCTCCAGCGGAGCGAAACATGTTCTAGGCATATAGCCATAAATCAATGATAATTTTATCAATGCGTCCCCCCCCATATCCAATTTGGCAAGAGAATTTCCCTTTGACCAACTTATCATTGTTTATCCACGCCGTTGAATTTGATTTTATATCCCTCACTAAATCTGAAAATGCCAACGTTGGGTTTAATTCGAAAAAGAAATGACACCGATCACTTCGTCGGCAGTTGATAATACTTGGGCAACATGCCTCCTATTCGTTTTCGCCCCAAAGTGCCTCCAAAAGAAATATGAGTTCCTGGCAATAATCCATTCTTGCTCAAAGCACAAGTATCACTGTCAACAATAATTACAGACCTCGCATTAGGCAATGCAAAGCAATCCTCATTTACTTTATCAGGCGCTCCTTTTGAATTATAAAAATAGCTAATGCGATAACTACTATCCTTTAATCCCATCAGTAACATCTGATCACCAGATTCAAATACTAAGTTTTCTGTCAAGTCTTTTTTGGGGTAGCTAATCTCACGTGTTAACGGGTGTATCGACTTACGATAGACTCCATACCCCTCTTCTTCCAAAGTATTGGAATACAAAGCACGACAAAAATGCTGGATGGAATTATAATACACCTTTTGCCTGTTTTTCTCCATTTTTCGTCTTTTATGCCTGCTCAAATCTTGGTATGAAATATAATAGATATAACTATTGGTGTAGAATGTCTTCACATCCTGATAGCAAGACACCAGATCAACATGAATGGTATAACCCAAAACTGGTAAATCAATCAATAAAGGCTCACAGGCTTGAGCTTCGAACTTGGTACATATACGACGTGTAAACGTTGTATCCTCTCGTTCAACAATAACATCTTTATAGTTTCTTTTAAAATACAACACGCTATCGTTAAGTATAATTCCCTCTTTCCCCCAATAATCATCACCTAAAAATAGTCGGTTAAAATCAGCCACGTTTTCAGCTCTTGCATTCTCTGCCTCTACCTTCACTTGGTCTATTTCTTGCCTTCTTTTTTCTAAGGAAAAGTTAATATGAGAATCACCCTGAACAAACACCTCTTTCACCTGAGGAAGATAGCTCAGATGACTCACCACCAACTTAGCCGGAGGGCGCACATCCGTCAGTTCGAACGTACCGTTTTCATCCGTAATGGTACCGTTACTGGTGCCATCGATATACACGGTGGCATAAGGAATGGGCGCTTGACTCTTATCTTCCAAAACCTTGCCTTTTAGGGTGGTTTGGGCAAACGAAACTGTTGACAACAAACAACTCAACATTATTAATACTGTTCTTATTATTAGTTTGTTTTTCATTTACTTATATTTATTATTATTTTATAATCGGCGCAACTTAAATCTACAACACACTAACAATAAACCTATTGACCATATATGGAATAGGTTTCGCACCGCTGGTTCTACCATACTTTCGCCACGCTGTGTGCTACCATACTATCGCCACGCTGTGGCTCTTTAAAAATCATACTAGCTACTTTTTTCATCTGAGCACCAGAGGTGCGATAGTATGGTAGGGTAACATTTAGTTAAAATGCCATTTAGAGCTCCAGCGGAGCGAAACATGTTCTAGGCATATAGCCATAAACCAATGATAATTTTTCCTATGCGTTTGCCCCATATTCACCTCCCATCTAATCATAAAATTCAAAAACATATTGATCTTTGAATGGGATATCAAACTTCTTCAATAGAGCAAAATATTCTTCTTTAAATGTTTTTTCAGCATGGTGTTTTTCTTGTCCTTTTACATAATTGATGACTTTATCCCTTTGTGATTTTGAATACGAGAATGCTCCATATCCTGTTTGCCAAGAGAATTTTCCTTTAACAAATTTATTATCATTTATCCACGCCGTTGAATTTGATTTTATATCTCTTACTAAATCTGAAAGAGCCAACATTGGATTTAATTCAAAAAACAAATGGACGTGATCTTTATAACCATTAACAGCTAATGAGTAGTTGCCCTTATTATTGACTATTCCTGATAAATACTCGAAAAGACGGGATCTAAAATTCTTCGTCAACATATTTTCACGTCCTTTTACCGAAAAAACAACATGAATATTAATTTGTGTGTAGGTGTTTGCCATTGTCTTGTGGTTTATTTGTTTATCTGATTCGCACCATTGTCTACCATACTGTCGCACCTCTGTTCTACCATACTGTCGCACCTCTGGCGCTCTTTTTTATTAATGCTTTTCTAATATGCTACCATACTGGCGCACCTCTGGCGCTAACTTACTGTTGTTAATCTGCCTACCATACTGTGGACATATTATGACGACTATTATTTTCATGACGGAGCACCAGAGGTGCGAAAGTATGGTAGCGTAACATTTAGTTAAAATGCCGTTTAGAGCTCCAGCGGAGCGATACATATCCAATGCATATAGCCATAAATCAATGATGAAATTTTCAATCCATTAACCTCAAAAGCTATCACGGATCAATTTTTTCCTTAACCTCAAAACTAGCCTTTTGATAATACAAATTCCCCTCGTCATCGAAGCCCTGGACAATTATTTCTTTTTTACCTAGAACATCACCCGTATAGAAGGAACTAGAGGCCTGACCATCGAGATCAGTATGCAAAAAAGGCTGCCAATGTAAGGTTACCCGATTATCGTAACCAATAGTACCTGCTACATCTTCAGCACTATATAGCTGTTCAGGAAACTGACGCGCTTTAATAAAATTACCAAAGAGCACCCTATTCATATTCAAATTTCTTTTCTTCAGAATATCCTTAGAATAGGTATATACCATAACCGCCCCATAATAAGCTTCGATCCCAAAGCGGTCGTAACCTTTAGCTCCATCAATGATAGCTATCGCCGCGATGTCTTCTTTCCGAAGAAAATCCAGATTACTTAACTCATGCCCCAAGGAATGATCATTAAGATATATCATAGCTGCTCTAGGATTACTCTGATTAAAGTAAATAGATAATTCTATTGAAATAGCCGATTCTCCTGTGACATAATTTATAATATCTGTTCTATCGTATATATTCGTTTTCACAATAGTACGATCTGCCAAGGCCGAAGCCCCTTGCATATTACCATCACTCTCGAGCAGTAGTCGGTTAGATACCTGATATAATAGATATTCGAAAGTATCGAAATCATCCAAGTCAGTACCTAACATCATATCACTCGCATAGTTAAGGTAACGCTCCATATCCCAATCGCGCTTATTAGCACTAACCTCGACCTCTTGCAATTCATACGCATCATAGAGCATAAAAGGACTATTTTCAGGTACATCCACTGGCTTTGGTGCTTCGGGCAAAAGACTTATGGAACTATTCCTAACAATCTGGCCCAAGCCTATGGTATCAGTATTTTCTAAACTTACTTTTAAGTATAAATTTACTTTTTTGGCATTAGCCACCACCATCAGATTCTTATCTCGCCTCACAAGGTATTCAGGCGTAAAAGAAAAACAACCCATTTTGTCTGTTTTAAAACTTTCATAAGATTCGATGTTACCTAAGTCTAAAACAACAATATCTGATTTACGATAGGGTTTACCAAAACGGGTGACACAACCATCTACCCTATTATAGTCTTGTAGTTGTATAGAAGACAGACTATCTCTGCGATCCATCCATTCGAAATGTCGCCAGCCGTGGGTCATCAGCAAAAGATCGCGCTTAACGGCAGTATTTCTATCATCTCCTAAGTACTGATTGGCATTAGGAATAAATCCTTTGAGCTCCGATTCTAACTCTGCATAGGCTCTGATACTAGAACGAGATGAGCGAGCACTAATGCCTAATACAGAATCAACCACAGCATAGGATAAACGTGTGACGTTAGGTTCGTCCAATTCAACAGTCATGACGACCTGCTCTCGTTGTTCATAGCTCGTTTTATTGGTCATTATCTCCATGGTAGGATAATCCTGCTCCACATACACTAAGCGTTCGGCTTGTGGCACGCCTTGCTCATCCGACACCGTAAACGTGACAATACCATTGGGCAAATCCTCTTTAGACAGAGGAATACTAACCACTGAGTCCACACGCAGTTGGTGCACCTCAAGCAAACTATCACAATAGCTGATCCACAATTTACAAGTTTGATTTTGCGAATAATTATGTCGTAAACTCAGATTTACATTATCCTCATCTTGTCCTTGATAAGACAAAACAAAACCTTCTTTCTTTACTTCTGGTAGATAAAATAAAGAATCACCCATCATAGGAGAGGTCACTCTAAAAGCATAAGATGACGACTCAGGCAAGAGACCAAACAATCCCATCCCATCATGTACTGTAGTCAGTTGACTAAGGACTTCTCCGTCCTTTAACAATTCTCCTTTTACAGCTATAACTTCTCCATTATTATCAAAAGCTTTAAACGCTACTTTCCCCTGTAGGCCTTCTATCAAATCACCACCTTCAGGAAAAAACACCACCTTAAGACTTGGAATAGAAAGAGGAATAGACTGTTTTTGTACCATTCTGTGATTGGCCCCATCATAAGCAAAATAACTAAAACGCAGTTGAGGACTTTCTTTGATAGTGATATCCTGAGACAAAGGTAATTTCACGGCCATAGTACCATCATCATCACAATGCACACTCCCTTTTTTCAGCACCTTATCGCCCTGCATATACTCATAAACAAAGCGAGCACCCCCCACAGCATTACGGTATCCATCAATCACCGTAAAATTCAGCTCAGCTGTATCACCAAATTGATAAGCATTTTTATTAAATGTAGTTTGTATGCTTCGGTTTCTTACTTTTTCGCGCACTTCGATGGTCGTTCTAAAAAAGAAACGCTGATCGAAGTTCTTCATATAACTAGTGTGTGCCACCAACTGATAGTAACCAGGCTTCATCAGACTAAAAAGCTCGATCTGCCCCGTAGCTTCACCGTTAACAATTAGCATCTTATGATAGCCCACCTGCTGACCATCCTCATCCAACATCTGCACATGTATAGCATAGCTATTCTCACTTGGGGTATTGCTAGCTCTGTGCATGGCATAGCCTTTTAGCCAAATGGTATCGCCCTGTGCGTAAAGGTTGCGGTCGAGCTGGAGATAGACTTTATCGGGAGCGTGGAACTTTTCTTGGGCTGCTACAACAGAAGCCGATAGAAATAAAAGAAGTGTAACAAATAGCTTTTTAAACATATCTTATCTTTTTAAAATGTCTTTCACCATAAAACTAGCCGTCTCATAATAAAGATTCCCCTCATCATCAAAACCTTGAACAATAATCTGTTTCTTGCCTGGGATATCTCCTGTATAGAAGGAAACTTTGGCTTGGCCATGCTCATCCGTTTCTAGCAAGGGTTCCCAATGGAGGGTAATGCGATTATCGTCTCCTACGGTTTTTATTTGTTCTTGGGTTTCGTAGATGGGGTTTACGAATTGACGGGCTTTGACGAAATCGCCATACATAAGCTGGTTCCTACTCATTACAGCACGCGTCAAGGCTTCTTCGTGTACATATACCATAATAGCGCCATAATAGGCCTCTGAACCAAAATGTTCGCATCCTGCTGCTCCATCTAAGATTGCAATAGCCTTTACATCATCTTTTCTCAGAAAATCTAATGCATGAAGATCGTAGCCCCAAGGTTTATCATTCACATATATCATTGCTCCCATGGGGTTATCTTCATTGAAAATAAATATTAGATCAGATTCATAAAAGTAAGAAGGGGCATTAAATGAATTCTTTACTAAGACCCTGTTTTCTGGAACTAAAGATTCACTGTCTCCTGCAAAATACTCACCTTCTATGTAAACGCGATTAGACGTCTGTTTCAATAACCAAGAAAATGAAATAAATTCCTCCAACTCCTCACCCAATTTTTGTTCTGAGGTTTCTGAAAAATACTTTGACATATCCCAATCTTTTCGTTGAGCACTTACTTCAAACTCTTTTAAGATCTGTGTGTTATAAAGCATAAAAGACTCTTCCACCACTGATGGAGACTGCTCTTCTTGTAACTGAATCGGCTCAAACAAAACACGAGCAATACCCTGACTATTATTTTTTCCTATAGCATCAAACAATATAGTATCGGTATTCTGAATAAATAATGAAACGCTTCTTTTTCCATTTTTATTGAGTGCTATAATCATCAGGTTATTATAGGTCCTAAGCTTATAAGCGGGATCTAAGAAAAAACGACCATCCTTGTCTGCCTCAAACTCTGTAGCGGCTATTGTTTCCCCTAACATATAAGCACCAATCTTGGCTTTAGGATAAGGCTTACCCAATCGTTTGACTTGCCCATACACCCGGTTAAAATCGTGTACTTTCATCGTCGATAAGCTTTCTCGATTATCGATCCACTCAAAGCGCCGCCAGCCGTGCGTCAAGAGTAAAAGATCACGTTTGTTAGCGATGCTTCTGTCTCTACCCAGATATTGATTGATATGGGGAATATAGCCTTTCAATTCAGAGCCGAGTTGGGCATAGGCTTTGATGCTTGTCGTTTGCAGTTTTGGGCTGTTAGACAATAAAGAATCGACCACAGCAAATGATAGATTGGCTAAGTGTGGTGTATCAAGATTTATATTAACATCCACTTTTTCTTTAGCAGAAAAAACGTGTTGATCTAGCGAAAGTAACAAGTCAGGTTCTTCTTTTTGCACATACACCAACCGCTCGGCTTGAGGTACACCATTGGCATCGGACAGGGTAAAAGTGACGATGCCTTGAGGTAAATTATCTTTAGGTAGAGGGAGTTGACATTCACCATTTATCTCACAGTCGTGAACTGCCCATAAACTATCGCAATAGCTAATCCATAATTTACAATCTTGAGGTGTGGCATAGTTTTGCTTGACAGATAATACAAGATTTTCTTTATTTTGAGATAAGTAAGATAATACGAACCCCTCTTTCTTAGCAGCAGGCAACTGATAAATAGAATCAATGCCTGAAGGTTGAGTAATAGTAAAGGTATAAGAAGCTGTGTCTGCCAATAAGGTAAACATCCCCATTCCATGGTGTACGGTAGCCAAAGGACTCAGCAGTTCATCGTTCCTATACAGATTTCCCTTTATGTTTATGGGGTTCCCTTTGTCATCATAAGCTTTAAAAGCCACCTTGCTACTAAGGCTTTCTATTAAATCACCTCCTTCTGGAAAAAAAGTGAGATTAATCTTATCATTTTTTATAGGAATCGAAATCTCCTGCACTTTACGCTTAGCATCCGTTTGCTCTGCATAGTAATTTAAGTGCAAGAATTGTTTTGCTTTATTTTTGTTTTCAATAATTGGAATCTTGACTGTCATCATGCCATCATCGGCACAGTGTACACCATTTTGCATTACCTTTTCATCACCTTGCATATATTGAAAGACAAAGCGTGCGCCGCCAACAGGGGTTTTATTTTGGTCTATGACCGAAAAGGTGACTTTTGCCGTATCGCCTGCTTCGTAAGCCACTTGATCAAAAAGCGCATTAATGGTGCGGCGTCGTACCTTTTCTCGCACTTCAAATGTGGTTTTAAAGAAAAATCGTTGCGAAAAATTTTTCATATAGCCTGTGTGTGCAATGAGTTGATAAAAGCCTGGCTTCTGAACACCTAAAAGTTCTATCTGCCCCGTAGCAACTCCGTCTATTGTTAAAAGCTTATAAGCTCCTACTTGTGCTCCATCTTCGTTGAGCATTTGCACGTGTATAGCATAGCTATTATTGCTTGGCTTGTTTGTGCCTCGCTCCATAGCATAGCCTTTTATCCATATTGTATCGCCCTGTGCGTAGAGGTTGCGGTCGAGCTGTAGATAGACTTTATCGGGAGCGTGGAACTTTTCTTGGGCTGCTACAACAGAAGCCGATAGAAATAAAAGAAGTGTAACAAATAGCTTTTTAAACATATCTTATCTTTTTAAAATGTCTTTCACCATAAAACTAACCGTCTCATAATATAAGTTCCCCTCATCATCAAAACCTTGAACAATAATCTGTTTCTTGCCTGGGATATCTCCTGTATAGAAGGAAACTTTGGCTTGGCCATTTTCATCCGTCTCTAGTAATGGTTCCCAATGCAAAGTCACACGATTATCATCTCCTAACGTATTACTTTTTCCTTTTATATCGTAGCGTGTTTTGGCAAATTGACGCGCATTAATAAAGTTCCCAAAGATGGCATGACTAAGATGTAATTTATACTGATCAACAATATTCTTATCATAGGTCTCTACTATAATAGCGCCGTAATAGGCTTCAATCCCAAAATGATCATATCCTTTAGCACCATCCATAATAGCTATAGAAGCAATATCCGAAGTTTTCAAATAGCTTAACGGTGCTGCTTCGTAGCCCCAAGGTTCACCATTGACATAAATCATAGCAGCAGGTGTATTAATCTCATCAAAAATCAAACTCAGATCTTCCTTATATATCGACACACATCCACCATCGGGAAGGTAAATTACATCTTTTCTATCCAAACAATCATAGGTGGCTATTCTAATCCTATCCATTCCATCTGTTTCATTATTATCCTGCAAACCCATATTAGCTTCATCTTTTTTATAAACTCCCTCAAAACCTGAAACATTTCCATCTATTCGGTTCGAGAACTGACTTAAGAGCCAATAAAAAGAACTAGCCTCTTTCAAATCTTTTCCTAAAGCCACATCATCAGCGACCTTAAAATAGTCGGACATACCCAACTCTTTTTTATCAGCACTGACTTCAAATTCATTGAGTAAGATACTCTCGTAACTCATAAAAGGTTGTTCTACCGTAGTGCTTTGCTTATCTCTATTTGTAAAATCATTCGTATGCAAAACAGGCAATAGATTGTATTTATTATTCTGAATAACAGAGGAAAACAGCAAGGTATCTGTGACGGTCAATTTCAAAGTCACGCCCTTATTCCCACGCCGACTTCGGGACATGATTAAGATATTCTGATCTATACGCGATTCATAAATAGGATCAATGTAAAAACGCCCTTGTTCATCGGCCTCAAACTCTGTAGAAACCACTGTTTTACCCAACATAAAAGCACTCATTTTAGCATTCGCATAAGGCCTTTTCAAGCGGGTCACCTGACCTACTACACGGTTAAAATCATGCACCTTCAGATGACTCAAAACCTTCTCATTATCTATCCACTCGAAACGGCGCCAGCCATGTGTCAACAATAAAAGATCTCGCTTATTGGCCACACTACGACTATGACCTAAGTATTGGTTAGGATTATTTATTCTACCTTTAAGTTCTGACTCAAGTTCGGCATAAGCTTTAATAGTAGCAGAGCTCAAATTGGGACTATTAGCATAAGTAGAATCCACCACAGCAAACGACAATTGAGCGACTTTTGGCCTATCTAAAGCAAGTGAAAAATCCACTTTTTGACGAGATTCAAACACAGACTGTGCTAAGTCTATCGACAAACTAGACACATCACTATCAACATACACAAGACGTTCTGCTTGAGGTTTATTATTTTCATCCGAAAGCGTAAAAGTGACAATACCATGAGGCAAATCAGCTTTAGATATCACTAACTGATGCGTCCCCTCCACAACAAATGATTTTACCCCCCATAAACTATCGCAATGACTAATCCACAATTGACAGGATTTAATCATCCCATAATTCTGACTAACACGTAACCTAACTGACTCTTCTGTTTGACTAAGCAAGGACAAGTTATAACCGCGATCTTTTACTTTTGGAAAGTCATAAATAGTCTCACCCCCTTGTGAGGAAGTGATTTTTACCGTGTATTCTGCTTGCTTAGGCAAGAATGTACACATCCCCATCCCTTCATGCATACTAGAGGCACTACATATCTTCTTGCCATCTTCAAACACATCAAAAGTGACATCAAGTTGAGCCCCCCGTACATCAGTAGCTTTAAAGGCCACTTTACTATTTATTCCTTGTATCAAATCACCTCCTTCAGGGTAAAAATCAAGGTGAATTTCATCATTATACATGGGCACATAAACTTCTTGAGTCAATGGATGTTCATCGCCAGGAGTCTCATAATAAGACAACTCAAGCATAGGCATTTGTGCGTAAGAACCAGCCGTAATATAAAAAGGCACAGTGACTGTTCCATCATCATAACAATGTAAGCTTTTCCTTTTGGGCGGCTCATCACCTTCAAGATAATCACAAACGAAACGCCCACCTCCAATGGGAACTTTATTCTTATTCAGCATCGTAAAAGTTACCATAGCTGTTTCACCCACTTGGTAAGCCGACTTATCAAAAAGCACACTCATAGTACTGTGCCTAAAAGGCTTTCTCACTTCGATAGTCGTCTTATAAAAAAAACGTTGATCAAAATTTTTCATATAACCAGTATGAGCAATCAGCTGATAAAAACCTGGTGCTAGTACACTACTTATGTGAATTTGACCCTGTGCCATACCATCAACGATCAGCATCTTATAGCTATGCACTTCTTTACCCCGCTCGTCCAACATTTGCACGTGCAACGCATAACTGTTATCACTTGGGGTATTATTCCCTCTGTGCAAAGCATATCCTTTAATCCACACAGTATCCCCTTGTGCATAAAGATGACGATCAAGATGTAAATAAACCTTATCTGGGTTTTGGAATACATCCTCGGCAAGTACATGGGCTGACCCCATCACTAAAAGAAGGCATAATAATAGCGATTTCATAGGCTTAAAAATTAATACGCAAATACATAAATAGCAAAAAAACACTTGCTTCATCACTCTATGACAAACGTATGATTTTATTAATTAGACTGTAATGCTAACACAATTACATTTCTCAATTACAAATGTGTGAAAAAGAGAAGCACAAGACAAATAAATAGACGGGACAAAACGGGACAAAACATTAAATACTCATAATAGGAGAGTTACAAGCACTAATAAAGGTTTTTTAGGACAAAACCTTGACACAAGTTAACGAAATACACTTACTCCGAAATATGAATCAATAAGAAATTCTTAATATCTGTATTAGGAGAAATACCAAAAGTCTTCTTTAGGCGCAGACTTCGTTTTCTAACAGAATCTTTTTGAATGGAAAATAAGACGGCCATTTTTTCATGCGATAGACCATAATGTACACACATCAGATACTGATAGTCCTTAGGTGCCAAACTGGGAAAAATAGTTCTCATACTTTTTTCACCTTTGGGATATTTATATTGGTAAACTTCATAAAATAAATCCCAACTTTCTGTCGTTTTAACAGAAGTAACAAGATTTTCAATTTTTATGAGTTTTGATTTATCTTTATAAGGAGAGTCCTTAACCAAAGAAGTTATTTTCGTTAAACGCTCCTCTTTATCCTTTAGCATCATATCTTTTCTATGAATCTCTTCCTGAGACTTCATTAGAATTGCGTCATTACGTTCTTTATACCTTTCATGGATAGACTCTTTCACACGCATCGTACGTTTAGCAACGTTCAGCATGTCGTTGATCTTTCTCCTATTACTATACAACAAGTAAATGATAAATGAAACGATAAAACTATAGACTAGAACAAATCTTACTTGAAGTGTTTTACTCTTCTTATCAGTTAATAAATCATCATTCTCTATTTTCAGTATGTCAGCCCTCTCTTTTACATCAAGATACTTAATCTTATAAGAATTAATACGTTGCGCATAAGCCAAACGACAATTAAGTGCCTGATCCTTAGATGCCATAGCTTGAGTATATTGCCCTAAAGCAAACTGCATATCAGACAACAATACACACATACGGTAGGCCTTATCCTCCAATCGCAACCTAAGAGATAAATCTATCCCCTTTTGTGCAAACACCATAGCATCATCAAACTGGCCTTGTGCTTTTAATGATTTACTTTTAATCTCGAGATAACTGGCTTCAATAATCGTGTTTTTAAATAACCAATCTAAACGATGCTTCTCGAGACACTGCGTAGCTTTACCCAGATAATGGGCTATAGAATCTTGTTCTCGGCAATAAGCTGCATGTTGAATATAACTTTGCAAAAGCTGATAATGACAACTATCAGCCATAGCACATTGCTCACTCATCTTGAGATGCCAAGAGCGATTATCATTGCCATCAAGTAAAGCGCCATTAGAATGATAAATACAGAGGTCCACATCATCATGCTGCGCTACAAAAGAGGTCGCTAGGTTAAATGTCGTTTTATAATCAGACATAAGCCAAAATTGAATTCGCACTTTCCCTAATAGAGCGATTAGCAATTCATCATTAGTCAACGCCACAGCCCTATCTAATCTGGCTACTTTTTTATAATACCCATAAGATGACTCATAGAGCAACATCTTTTCATATAGCAAAGCATTCATCAGGATTATCTTATCCTCATAATTAGCCTGAAAAGTTTTACAGATATTAATACTATCAACAAGGTGGGTCACGTGATCAAAATGTCCTTTTGACATCTCTACGTGTGCTTGTATAAAATAATACTGAGCCCATAACTCATCGTTATCAGCATGCTCAATAGCCTCAAGAGATTGACTCAATAGCACATCCACATATTCTGGACGCCTAAACCTAAGTTCTTCAGCTTCTGCTAATGTCTCCACAAGATCGGGAGGTAAGCTGTCGCTAATGCCAGCTTGTTGGCAGGACACCATAATTAAAACGAAAGGGATAAGACACAGAAACCTCATCATTGGCTAAGCCTATTTTTGATTATAACGGTTATACTTTAAAGTTGTCTAAAATTAACCGTAAAAAAGTCTTTTCCCTTCCGCTCACCCTTCACTTCTCTAAAGGAAAACCTGCGTTGTGAGCTGGATTCCCTTTAAGGTTTAAAAGTAAAGTACGGGGGATAAAAAAGGCTTTATACAAATTCATTATTAGAACAGAAGTAAATAATTAAATCAAATATAAGATAACAATACCACTTTTACAAGCTAAATTCATATAAAGCTTTATTCTTCAACCCAGAACATAGAACTCACAGGCTTTAAATTTAACAGACCTTTGGTATAATGCTGACCATTCATTTCCACATAAGACACATTTTTCAATGATACAGTAGTGCCATTATGTGGATTCCAACTTTATAATTTCAGTTTTCCTCGTACTAGCACTTCACTATTAATTATTTCATTACTTGAGTTTGCAAAGGACTAGATATCCTTAACATCCTTGTGCTTGTGAGAATAATAGAACTGTAAATTTAACAAACTGTGGCATAAATAATGTTTTTTGATGTTAACCTAAATTCCACATTAATTTAGCCCCACAGAAAGTTATATTATTAATCCTTTATGCTTTTACTTTAGAAATAATAACAGGCCACTAGTGTCCCATAAAAATGGGATGATTGAAAAATTATTAATTAACTGGATAGTTAAGGCCATGTTGTTTGTTGTCGACTTGAGACTTAAGCTTATCATACACACATATACAGAGCCTTAACATGGTAATAGTTATTTGGAAATGAAAAATATCATTCTTCTTTAAATTGAAAACACACAACCAGATCGCAATTATAGAAAGTTTTGAATTCAAGTCCGTTTACTTTTAAATGCAGTGTAAGTATTAGGTATTCAGTGACTAGAAAGAGTCGCTTCTCGTTTTAATGGGACAGCAATGATAACAGGCTATTTATAAAATACCATAAGTAAAAAGATGTAGTTTAAGTGATTTCTCCTACTTATTTGCTTTTATCTGGCATAAATTTCTACTCAAATAAAATTCAAACTGTGATCATATTTTAAATCGAATTCATATTGCCACTAAGGGCATGCATCCAGATTTTGGGGTTTACATGATGCTGGAGTATTTTTGAAATTAGATTCTAAATCATCCTCTGATTTATTTGTACTACACCCAATGAAGAGTAAGAGGACAAATATATATTGTGTTATTCTTATCATTTGAATGCTTTTTTTTTACAAAAACAGCGTCGCTGTAAACGACGCTGTCTTTTATTTTTTACGAGTGAACTGACAGGCGCCAGCGCAGCAAGGATAGAAGCGGTATCAGATGCTCTGGTCTGCCATTTTTGTGAGAGAACGTAGGCGGAGCGAAGCAAGCCAACGTACCGACCTTACAAAAATGAGCAGAGCAGGGTATATGATAAGAGCTGATAGCCTCACTTCAGCTTCGCTCAGCGACCGAAAAGCCGCCCAAATTATTTTATTTTCTTACCTATGACAGTGTACATGCGACAATCGTCTGGTAAATCGCCATCACTGTTACCAGCCATAATGATGCTTTCGCCTTCCTTAGCTGTGCGTTTAAAAATTGACATCTGCACATCACCAAGTTTCAGGTCATCACCTGTATCCTTGAAATCCTCTCTTAAAAATGCAGGAACAGCAACACGGTTATCATGACATACATAGACTTCCATATCGGCACCTGCTACAAATTGCAGTAGATCACGTGCCCAATAACCTCTATCAGAGTTAGGCAAACGCACATATTCAGCACCTCTTAGATAACTTGGAATGACAGTGTAGTTTTGATCTAAATCCATATAAGCTTTCTTACCCCAATCCATAGTGGTACGGAGCATAGCCGGACTATCGCCTGTGTAACTAAACTTCACAAAAAGTTTGCTGCGAGTCGTCACACCAGGTATATATTCTGGCATATCAGGCGTGTGAGCGGGCAGCATCTCTGGTTCGCCCAAAGGTTCATTATACACCTGTGGCATCTCTGTAGTAAGACCATTCTTTAGATCAATTGGCAAAGAAGTAAGCTCTACACTTGCCATCTCAAGACCATCGCGTGATGCAGTTACTTTTACTGTTCCAGCAGTTAAAAGAGAACGAATAGCCACACGGTTAATACCCGCTTCGGTATCTAGATAAAGATTATTTGTAGAATTAGCTTTGCCGCTATTGTAACCACCACGCCAGATAGCTGGACCTTCGATGGTGAAATCAATACGACCAGCATCCAAAGGACATCTGCGACCTTTTGCATCTACTACTTCTACATCCAACAAGGCAATATCTGAACCATCAGCACGCCAGCCTTGTGGGCCAGTGATAGGTGTCAATTTAATAGCGACAGCGTCTCCCACAGTTTCTTTGGTTTGTGATACACGCAACTCATCTGCAATATAACCTTCCACTTTTATCGTTCCGGCTTTATAAGCTACTTTTGGGAAAGTATATACATAGCCGTTAATAGGTGTATCCATAGTGCCTATCAACTCATCATTAATGTAAAGCTTTACAGCTGCACAATTAGAAATCACATACATATCTTTAACTGTACCTTCGGCATAATTCCAGTGTCCAATCACATGCACCTGAGGTTCGGGACGCCACATCGCTTTCAAAGCATAAAATGCCTCTTTGGGTAAACGAACAGCATCGACTTCTCCACTAGCACGTGTTACTTCTGTAGGACAACGTCCCCCGTGAGGTCCATCACTAAATACCCAATTGGCACCTCCACAATGGAATGGCTTCTTACCCATCTTTTGCCACCAATGACTAGCTTGGTTTACAGCAAATATTTCTGATCCAATCTTATAAGTATTCTTCTTAAAGTTGGGATGACTGAAAAAATTATCATCGGGAGAATATTTGTCCCAAATACGACGAGGCCCTTCCTCACGGTCATATTCACTCTCGATAAGAGGTAGTTCTGCAAACTCACGTTCCCAACCTTCAGTACCTATCTCAATGCTTACATACTTGTTAGAATAATTCTTGGTATCAGAACGTCTGTTACCCATTAATCGTTTTCCTTTAGGATCATATTTGGCAATGACATCTAGGATTTCTTGGTAATGAGCTTCTGATTCAGCCCAGTTTCCACCTTCCCAAATGAAAATAGAGGGATTGTTACGGTAAGCTACAATCATATCACGAAATGCAGCAATACGAATATTCCATGTTTCGCCTTCGTCAGCAGACTCCCCACTAACCCCTGGCATCAAAGTTACAAAGCCATATTTATTACCCATAGCGACTTCAGCAGGAGAACAAGCACAATGTCCCCACCGTACGAAATTACCACCAGCTTCGTCCATCAATTGGTAGGTAAAATCACGTAACCAATCAGGTAAAGCAGCTCCTAAACCTGCCCAAGAATTCGTTGGTTTTTGTCCCCAACCGTGGAGTTTAGCATATTCGCCATTATTGAAAAAGCCTTTATCATTATTAAATTCAAAACTACGTATTCCTAATGGAGTCTCATAAGTATCAATCACCTTATCACCCTCTTTTAACACAGTAATCACCTTATACATATAAGGATGACGTGTGTACCAAAGATTCGGATTTTTGACACTAGCTACCATAGAAAAATTAAAAGTCTCCCCTGCTGAAATTTCATGTTGAGCATTTACAGTTTGAACAATACCCCCTTCGTTATCTACGATGTGAGCCTCTAAAGAAACATGCTTAGCTTCAGCGTATTCGTTCGCCACTTCGGCTTCAATGTTTACATCAGCATTTTCTTTAGAAATATTCTCTGCATAGACATAAGTACCCAACGTCTTCATATTATCATAAAGTGGCAAAGTGATGTGTAATGGATCCATAGTATATAAATACACATTACGATAAATACCACCATGATCAGGATGCCAATGCTCATGGTTCCATACCAATGGGAAGTTATCGCGGAAATTATCACCACGGTCGTTGTTTACCTTTACAGCAATCACATTTCCTTTGTCCCCATAATTTATATATGGTGTAAGGTCAAAACCAAAAGGTATAAAACCTGTTTGGTTGGTTCCAATATATTGTCCGTTGATGTACAAGTCAGCTATCTGACGTACACCTTCGAACTCAATGAAGACTTTTTTGCCTTCGTCAGTAGCAGGGAGTTTGAAGTGTTTGCGATACCATACAGTACCACGCCATTGATTGTCTTCACCATTATGGTGTCCATGGCTTAAATCATCGAACGTATCCTCGTCATTGAAAGTATGAGGACAACTTACAGTTTTCCATCCCGACTCGTCATAAATGATAGCCTCTGCTGCTCCAGGATCATCACGTAGAAATTTCCAATCTGGATTAAGGTTATATTTGGTACGATTTCCGGCTGGAATATCAGCACTTGTTTTCTGACTCTGACACGACGACAGAAGAAAAACTAACGATACTAAGAATAAAAATGTGTTCTTAAATGATAATTGAATTTTCATAATTGTTTTAATATATAGTTGATCTGATTATTTCGATGTTTAGTTGGTAGCCTTTTATCTATCCATTTTTTAAAAAAAATTATAAATGCTTGAATCTAAATACTTTTTGATTCTGCTTTAAATGCCGCCAAAACATGATGCTTTGAAGAACATTTAATCTAGCATATTTTTATTTGTTGTCATATTCCACAAACTACGCTTTTGTTCTGAGAAAATAAAAAAACATCATTAAACATGCGAATATGTAGATCGGACATGCCCACCTCTTATACTACCAAATTAGCACTAAATAAAATGTAGCTAAAACAACAAACTCAGGGCATTTAGTAAAAAAACAGCTATAAGTGTAATGTTTTTTCTTTAGACCATTTTTCAAAGTCTGAACACCAAGATTGTTACTATTTTAGGTGTCTTTGGTAATTCATAATGTCTTAACTAATATTTATCTATTGAACTCTACTTTTCACAACAAAAATAGAGTTATTAGTAAAATTAGAACAATACATATAAATCATTTTATTGAACAAATAACTCTTTCGTAAACATATCAGTTAATGATAGTGAAATAAAAAAAAGCAAACCAAACCACTGGTTAACAAGAATTAACAACTATCTAAAAGTAGTTTACAACTTACAAGAATAAGAAATAAGATTTGTGTTTTAAAAACAAATGATCATTAAAATAATAGGAATAATAAATGGTAGATGGATTATCATGATTATAACCGTTAATCACGTCCACAGTTAAGGTTCTCACCCCACGCTTCTTCTGCCTCTTGAACCTCACACCTAAATCTAAACGATGATAATCTCAGCCAGAGGATAGGCGAGACCAAGGGAGATATCACTTCGCAGATAATGCACCTAAAACCTGAGTTCGACATTAAATCCTAGCCAAGAAAAGATACATTAATAGTCCATTTATGCTTGCAATTTAGCAGTAATAATAGGCTATTTCGGTAAATCATATGTACAAAGATGTGGTTTAAGTGATTTTTTCTATGTATTTGCTTTTATTTGGCATAAATTCAACCACAATACCCCACTATTGCTTCTCTAATTTGAGTAAATTTCGATTCAAATAAAATTCTAACTGTGACAGAATTTAAAATTGGAATCAGGTAAAAAAGAGGATCAGGCATAATAAATGAACTGATCACTAGTTGCAATTCTATATGTATCCGTCTCCCCAAAAGTATCCATTAAACACTAATTCACTAGAAAAAAAGGTAAATAAAAAGAGCCGACTTAAAATAAAGTCAGCTCTCATTTTTATAATTTTAAAAATTCACAATCTTTTGAATATTTAGTTGCTGTACATCCAATACCTCTACAACCACATACGTTATAAAACTATCAAACATAGTTCTGATAATCTAATAACGCCATAAAACTATTCATTATTCTGACTTTCATCTACATAAACAGAATAAAAGATCGCACCTCTTAAATACTTACTTACTGTTCGTATTTACGAGTTTGTAAACTTCAGTGCTGGCAGCTAAAAAAGCACCAACGCCATAGACTTCTGTTTTATCCGCGTACGAATCACCAGGAGCGGCTCCCACTGGCTGTACATAGCCCAAAAGACCTTCATCAGTGACACATTCCGTTAAAGCTTGCCACCCTTTATAGATGACAGGTTCATAAGTTGCTCTATCAAGAATACCATTATTAACACCCCAAGAAAGGCCGAATACATAAAATGATGTACCACTAGTTTCTTTGATAGGATACCCCTCAACTCCACCAAGCAATCCCATACTCCAAGTACCATCTTCACGCTGACAATTCTTGATGCTCTTAGCCATTTTTTTGAAAAGTTTGATATAGAATTTACGACCCGACCAATCTTTAGGAAGATCAGGAATCATCAATGCTAAACCTCCAAATACCCAACCATTACCGCGAGCCCAATAAACATTTTCGCCATTCTTTTCACGTTTTGAGAAAAAACCGGAATCTCTCCAAAAGAGTTTATCTTTCTTATCCCAAAGCAGATCATAAGTGGCATGATACTCTTCATCCATAAAAGATAAATATCTATTATCACCGGTCACCTTAGCCAAACGAGCCCATACTGGAGGAGCCATAAATAAGGCATCACACCAACCCCATCGATTATGACAATCGGTTTCTTTTAATGTTGAGTCTTTTTTTAGCTGTGATGAAGTGTACCATACTAAAGAGCCCGTTTTGCGGTTATCTAGTATCCAATCAAAGCGTTCTTTTGTAGGAAGCATCATAGCAGAATCCTTAAATTCCTCGTATAATGAAAGATAAAACTGACCTACAGTATGATCATCGGCATGGTAAGGTCGTTGGTGAAGATTCCAACCATTACGCTCTCCTATCCCCATAAGAAAAGCATTAATTTCATCAGTACTAGATATAGTTCTCCACTGATCCATACCTGCATATAAAGCTCCCATATGCCAAGTGAGATCATGATGATTTTCAGGAAATTCTAGCCCCTGTTGCTTCAACTTATTTTGAACACTTTGAGATAAAGCTCTGAATTCATTATGATTATCAAAGTTTTTCATCTGAAAATCAGCTACTTTATCTGCAATGGCTATAACATCCTCCGATTTTGGTTTATGCTCTTGAGAACAAACAACAGATAAGTAACTCAATAAAAATAGGGTAATTAAAATCTTTTTCATATAAATTTATTTTTTTTTAACACTTAGTTTCTCCCAAACATATTTCGGGAGAACTGACCACACAGTCATTAGCAAAGCTAATTTTCAATTCTCGAATATAAGAATTTATTCGTAAAAACTAATCTCTCACAAATTACTCAAAACTAAAAAAACTCTCTAAGACAATACAAAAAACATTATCGACGAAAATAGAACTACGCTAACCAGAATAAAATATTCATTTTCCATTTCAACATCCTTAACCTTAAAAACGCATGCAATAGATTGTAAATTACGATTAATAAAAAAACCTTGTAATTTTTTTTATCATCATTAAATCTTTAAAGTAAAATAAAAATAAAGCACTCTGTATTCAAAAGCCATAATAAACGATACAAAAGTAACAACCAAACCTCCAATAAAATTGAAAAAAACCTTTGTGTTATTGAACAATTACCCCAACAATGAAACAGTATTTCATAATGAGATATAAGTTAAACACACAATATAAAAAAAGTTATACTTAGAACGTTATCTATTTAACAAAAAGGCAACCAAGCTCATTTAATAAAAATCAGCTACACGACAATACAACTCAAAACCATATAAAAAACAAAACAAGGTACATCACGAACAGAGTCGAAATACAATACCTTGAATTATTTAAAATATAATTTAATCTAAATTGACCAATTAATTTGTTTAACTAATAATGGTCAATATGATAAACTTACTACTTAAGGACAAAGGGTAAATACCAATTACTCTCATCCAGCAAGCGTGCTTTAATAGTTGCTCTCTCAGCAGAAGGAAATGTAGCTGAAATACGGTCTGCCAACCATTCAGTCCCATTATTTCCAGTCTTATTTCGTCGTCTAGCTATTCTTACATAGTCGAAAAATCGTTCGCCTTCATATGCTAACTCACGAGCACGATTATCCATCAATACATCATCAAAATAGTTCACCTTTGCATTAAGACCTAGTATAGGTTGATATCCAATGATGTCATTTGTATATGGATCAAATTTATAAGCATAATCACGATCTAAACTGATACCCTCAGAAGAGGTTTTTAAACCAACACGACCGGCAACACCCAATTTGGCAGCGAGATTCTTACCGGTACCCAATAAATCTCCTGTATAGATATACTGGTCAGCCTTGTTCAAGTTATTGATACCTCTATCATTAGCATAAATCTCAGCGGCATAAAGATGAAGTGCAGCTGCACGGTAAAGAATAAAATCAGCATCTTTAGAAAAATTCGTTTTACCCAAAGTGTATTTATAAGCTACAGTGTCAACACCACGCATTATCTCCTGAACTTCATCTAAATAACCTAAAGTCCTAACTTTTAACATTTCGGCATACTCTTCGTCAGTGATAGGTTCTCCATTTCGCATGTATTCAAAGGATATTCCCCTACCTCTATACCTATCTGCTGGAGTCCCTCTTTTAATAATACCGTTAACTACTTTAAGTTGAGTTCTAGCTGGATTGTCGTTATACTCGATGGCATAATTTTTCCAAACACATTCCCAAAGATTTACTGATTTTGTTGTGGGTTTTATAGAATATACATTAGGAGGTATTACAGACATATAATACTGTAAACTATTCTGCTGCCAAGAAGACGCACTCTTATCAAAATCAAGAACAAAAAGATGCTCGCCCGAATTTAAATCTTTAAAAATACTTGCCCATCTAGAACCTGAAAACTGATAATCAAGTGAATATTGAATATAATTATCTCTTGTAGAAGCATAATTTAAATTTATCAGCCTGTCTTTGATGTTAAGGATATCGTTTGCATCATCAAATGCATTAATATGCATATACATTTGTACCTTAAAAGCTAAAAATGCATTATCATTCCAAACTGTTACTTGCCAAGTGTCGTCATTTATATTATCTTTTATAGAATAATTCACACCTACTGCACGAACTTTATTTAAATCTTTCAAACAACGCCTTGTCATAAATTCCTGATCTAGAAAATTTCGATCAGTGTATATGAAAGATGTATCTGTACCAAGACTATCATTATCGTAACCAAAAGGTGAATAATCAATAAAAGAAGAATCAATATAAGTACCTGCTGAATTAACATAACTTACAATTTCATCAATCGAAGTTAGAGTTTCAGGAATATATGGTACCTCATTATAAATACGAACAGCATAAAAATAAGCCCAAGAACGCATAGTCACGGCTTCACCATACATACGGTGTATATCTGAGATCTGCGATTTTTCATCTGACAATTCAGGAAATTTAGCCTCCAAAACCCTAATCATTTTATTACAAGCAGCTATTAACTTGTAAAAATTGGCTGGACTAGCATACCGATTTGTTTTATCAATCGTAAAGTTGTTAATGTCCTGAAGGTCAGGATCTGCAGTTTCCGTAACAGTAAGCAAATCACCCCTCAATTCTCCTAACATAACAATCTGATCAACTAGATCTTGTTGTATAGCATAGAGTCCCAACCCCATAGCTAATAATTCTCTCTCATCATTAGGAAGGCCTGATTCATCTACCACAAGAGCTTGCTGTGGATTCAAAAAATCTTCACAAGACATAAATCCTAGTGATAATAAAATTAAAAATAGTGATAACTTTTTCATTCGATTATATTTTTTTTATTTGCTCCGATAGTAATCGGAATAACCTTTGTCGAATACACTAATAACAATCTAATAAAGTCGTATAATTATTGTATTCAATTTGGTTCATTCATTAAGCATTATCTATATAAAACGTTTTATAAACCAATTTTAACACCCACCATAAACTGTTTAGTAAGCGGAGTATTCCCATAATCTACACCTTGTGTATAAGATGATTGATTATAACTAAACTCTGTGTCATAACCTTTATACTTTGACAAGGTAAACAAGTTACTAGCTGTCATAAAAACATTTAGACTGGAAACTCCTATTAAGTCTTGATCAAAATCATAAGACAAAGTCAAACTCTTAAGTCGTATATAAGAACCATCTTCCACCCATCGATCAGAAAAATCAGAGTTTCCTTGAGGATCGCCCCAAGTTGCCTTTGGAACAGACGTTTCTTGACCTTCATATTGCCAACGCTGTAGCACTTTTACACTTTGATTCTCTAAACCAGACATTTTCTCATTTTGTTGTCTTACATAATTAAAGACCTCATTCCCATACGAACCTTGCAAAAACATGTTAAAACTAAAATTCTTGTATCTTACATTGGCAAACAAACCTCCAAAAAACTCTGGTTCAAAAGACCCAAGCAACTGCCTATCATCTTTATTAATAATATTATCAACATCACCATTCTGATCAGGTTGGTTGTAGTATTTAGCATCTCCAGCTTTAAATGATCTATTAATATCATTAACTAGATCATCTTTCTGAGCTTCGGCTACAGTAGAATAAACACCTAAAAATTTGTATCCATAGAAACTATTTACAGGCTCTCCTACACGGTTAATGACGGAATAACCAGCAGGACCATCTAGCACTTGTTCGTCACCTGTAATCTCATCTATAATAGATGTGTAGCTAGAAACATTAAAGCCAAAGTCCACTTTTAAATCCCGTTTGCTAATAGCACGGTAAAATGTTTCAAATTCAACGCCTTTAGTTGTAAAAGCCACTGAATTATTAGGAAAAGTTTCGTACCCTAAATAACTATCTTGCAATTCATTTATCAGAACATTAGAACTTTTATTATTAAAATAGTCAAACGTAAAGTACAAACGATTAGCAAGGAAACTTAAATCAACACCTAAATTCAATTGATCTTTTGTTTGATACGTTAAACTGCTATTGGCTAAACCTCCAGGTACTAATACAGCCATAGAGCGATACTGGTCAACTTTATAATTTGAGAAACCGTTACTTTCACCTACATCATCATTACCTGTTTTGCCATATGATGCTCTAATTTTAAACTCCTCAACAGTGTCAAAACCTTTAAAAAAGTCTTCATTTGAAACACGCCATGCCCCTGAAATAGCATAAAAGAGACCAACTGGCATATTAGCAATCTTAACAGTATTAAGAGCTTCAGAACCAATACGCGATGAAATATCTGAAGAAACGGTGGCTGATAACAAATACTTATCAGCATAAGCATATGATAAATTTGAATACATAGCCCCCCAGTTCCATTCTTTATTAGCTCCACCAATTTCTGATAATAAATCTTCTCCTCTATTGAGGTTAGTATAATAATCACTGGTTGAATTACGAGAGTACCCATAATCTTGAGCATATTTATTAGTTTGCCATCGCAAGCCTAATGAAGCATATAAGTGGTGTTTATAATTAATGGTATTATCATAAAACACTTTGTTATCATTATATACAGAAAAAAATGAATTATTTTGTCCTTTAGACTCTCGAGACACTTCATCACTATAAAGCAAATCGAAACCACGATCAGGAATAATCATATATTCTTTGGCTGTATTGGAGTTGAGACCTACTAAAGAACTAAACTTTAGCTGCTTTGTTATATCTCCACGTAAATTAACAGAAGTAAAGAAACGATAATTCTTTGCCTTAGCTTCTGACAATTCTATAATAGATGTCGGATTAGATGTTCCTAACTCATCCACTTCATCTATGATTTTAAGCAAGTTAGGCTTTAATTCTCCTGTTTGTGGATCACGGTAAGCATCATATTCATAAGGATTGAGCATTGGGGTTTTCCAAAGAGAACTCAATATCGGGTTAGTTACTGAAGACAAAGATGACTCTTTTAATAAACCAGTACTTGTACTTAAGCTACTCGCTACATCCATCTGCAACCAAGAAAATATTTCAAAAGCACCTACCAGACGTATATTAATACGATCTAATGACGTATTTTTCAATACTCCTTTACTCTTTAAATACCCCACAGACAAACCATATTTAGCAATAGCATCACCCCCTTTGATCGAAAATCTTAAGTTATGCGACATCGCGTTACGGAATATTTCATCCTGCCAATTATAATCGTGATTATAGGTAATATATTGATCATCTTCCGAAGTCACAAACAAACCAGGATAGTCTTCTTTATAAACCTCTTCATCTATGCCACTTGAGAAGAGTACCTCATTGGCCAATGCCTTATACTCCTTAGCATTAAGCTGTGGTAGTTGTTTGGGTGCCATAGACAACCCGGTTCGGTAAAGAAAATTAATAGTTGTACGTGTATCTTTAGGCTCTAAGGTCTTAATAACAACAACTCCATTTGCTGCTTTAGCGCCATATATAGCTGTTGCAGCAGCATCTTTTAAAATTGTAATTTCAGAAATATCCAGAGGATCTATTGTTGAAATTGGACTAGTATTATTACCCTCAATCAGAAAATTGTGAACATTACTGCTTTCAAGTGGCACACCATCCACAATATAAAGTGGTTGATTATTAGATAAAATTGAGGAAAACCCACGTATAAAAACAGTTGCACCAGAACCTGGCATGCCAGAATTTTGAACTACGTGTGCACCTGCAACTCGACCTTGAATATATTGATCAACAGTTACATTCATCTCATTTTCAAAATCATTGACTTTCAAGGTTTTAAAAGAAGATATCAAATCACGACGTTCTACATCATCTCCTTGATTCAATACCAAGTCATAACGCGAGTCAATATCTAAAGAGCTTAAATAAATCGTTATCTGATCTTGCTTACGCAGTAAAACTTTTTTCTTTACATAACCTTCAAGCGGTGTTACATATAACCACTCCACATCTTTATCACGAGGTATGGTAAATTTCCCATCCTCTCCAGTATAAACAGGATCAGTTCCCGGAATACTTATTGTTACCTGACTAATGGGTTCTTTCGCATCATTTAAAACGATACCCGATAATGAATTTTCATTTTGTCCATGAAGGCTAAAAGCCGATATAAAACCAAGTAATGTTATAAAAAATATCTTAAAATGTGTATTCATTTTTCTTTAATTATAGTGTTAAGAATTTTGGTTTAAATTACTGTCCTTCATAAAATTCTAATGCAGAGAACTCAATATTTATACCCGCATTTTTTGATGTATTTGAACTAGGCTTAACGTATTCCAATCGAACATCCACATCTGCAAAATCAGTAATATAATCCATCATTACAGTTTCAAAAACACATGTTTTGCCATCTCCTCCTTTTGTAAATTCAAATGGATAAACTGAAAAGTAAGGATTATCTTCACTCGGGAAAGGACTTATAAAACCACCTCGTAGATTATTAAGATCATATCCCCCCCAGTAATCACCTAGATAAGATTTCACTGGAAATTCCTCATCATTAACAAAAATTTTCCAAACCCCAATACTACCAACAATGTTCACCTTAAACTTCAATCGATAATTTCCAGGGAACACATTATAATGCTTATAACTTAAAGAGAAAACTCCTGAATAATTACGGTCTAGCATATCCACTATCAACGAATTTGTATTAGAAACCTGAGGTGGAAAGTTAGTCCCTGTAACTTCAAATTCATCACCCCAGTCATAGAGATTAGTACCACGCTTATATAAGCGATCAACTAAAAAAATGGTGTCTGAAACCTTATACAGTTCTTCTGGAATTTTAAACTCGCCTTCTTTATAGTTGTAAACACGTCCATTACTACAATCGTAAAAATTTCTATCAATTATATCTGGATCTATATCCACACTATCACCTTTTATATTTTTAACTCTACCTTGTAGTAAAGAACTATAATCAACAGCATTCCTAAAAACTCCATGATCAAGCACATAAGGCATTAAGACATCATTTTGCCAAGCAAGAGGTATAGAGTCGATGCCCAACTCATCATATACTTGATTTAAAGCATCGTCATATTGTTGTTGCGAGAAAACAAGCATTGTTGCTTTTCTAGCTCTAAACTCCTCACTTATTTCAAAATACTCTTCTTCGAATTTATTAATAACAATAAGTACAGTATCATATACTGTTTGACCATCATCATTATAGTAAAGAGGTGTACTAAGCTCTAAATCAATGGCAACACTATCCTGAGCCAAAAAATAAGAATTGAAAAAAGGATTAGTCTGAGTGAAATACTCATAAATATTAGGACAGGGATTAACAATATCAGCTAATGTATAAAATCGACCATTGTTAGTCAAAGGACTACCTTTCAACACCTCAACGCCATCATATAAAAAAGATGTATCACCGAGCACATTAAACTTTACAAATTTACCACCATAAGACTGCAACATGGAACTTTGGCCTATTTGATTTATATTGATGTAAGACTCAGTCACCAAATAATTAAATAGATCTTTTTTAGAAACTGAAGGAGAAAGGTTTTCAAAAGCCTCATTTTTGGGTACAAACAATGTAAAAACGTTACCATTATTTAAAATTGAATCACCATCTACATCCTCAATGAGTTGTAAAAATTTTGAATAACTCGAATCTTCCTTTAATAGTGAAAGAACATCAGTATCCACATATGGCTCATTTTCACTGTAGTAATATTCATCTATTTCTGGCTGACATGCAGTAAATACAAATACCAGTAATAGTAATATTGAAACTTGATTAATTATATATTTCATTGCTATAAACTTTATCTTAAATATTAAGGCTGGAGAACAATTTTAGCTAAATTAACAATCCCGGGTATTACAGTTTCGATTTTAAATTCATGCGTTTCATATCCGTCAAATCTTACTGTTCCTAAATCAATATAATAATATCCTTCTGTTTTAGGTGACACGGCTAAATCTATTATATCACCTACTGGTACACCATCAAAAAAGACCTTAATACTCGCAAAGTCATCATCTCCTCTTCTACAGACCAATTGTAAAGTGTACTTTCCAGGTAATACCTTAGGTAAGGTGTAAAGTAGCTCGGTATTACCATCGAATGTAATATAATCATTATCAATATCGTCAGCATTAGGATAAGCTTTAGTGACTGGATCAAGCTTCCTGATAGTCATTGCTTTATCTTGTCGCTCGTAAGTGATTACCTCAATACCTTTAAATGATACAAAATCAAGTTCACTAGAATCAATATAATATGTACCAGAGATATCCTTCAGTTCATTAATATAAGCTTCTTCATAAAATTCAAACTCAACTTTCTTGAGTGAAGGGTTAAATGGTTTCAACATATGATTGAGTTGGTGAATTGCACCAGATTTTGAAACAACATTACTCTTATCCAAATCTAATAATAAATAATTAACAAGAATCGTATCACCTTCAGCATATAAGGTATCAAAAATCTCAGTTCCCACATTAAACTTTAAATCAATATCTAAATCAACTGATATTGGAGAACTAGCATAAGTATTATAAACAGACGTAGAGAACTCATCCAAGAAATAACTTTGCTTTAAAATATGATATTTTGCATATATATTTAAAGGATTGTCCTCAGAAGTATAATCCTCTTGATTAGGACTTATCATATTAGTTAAATCTTTAAAAAAGTGAATCCCATTATCGGCATACAAACTATTAGACTCAGCAAACATCGTGAATTCATTATATACATTTCGACGTAATTCATCACTATAACTTGAGTCATTAAGCTCCGCTACAAGTCCAACCTCATCTAACATTTGTGTAAATATACTAAACTCAGAATCCTTGGCTAATAAATCATAAGAGGTATATACCACAGGAGTAAGCATCTTATCTAGGGTATGTACAATACCATTAGATAAAACAATATTAGTGTGTACCAATGCAGATTCATCATTTATAGCATACTTAACAGAATCTCCAGAGGTACGGAATACGACCGTTAAGAAGAAATTAGAGAGTGTTCTATCTGGAAGTACACCATTAGGAAATTCATAAGAGTAAGTTTCAGCGTTAATGATGTGGTATCGCACTATAGATCGTGCATAAGTTGAATCTAACAATAACGCTTCTAAGTTAGAATAATCTGCATTCTGATCGATAAAGGATTGTACAGCCGAATTGCCGGGTAAAAACAAGGTATATCCATTACCAAAAAGATGATGATTATACGAGCTTAAAACATCAGCCATAGAGGCAGATCGAACAATTTTAGCAAACGAAGAATACTCGTTATTCTGATCAATATACTGCATAATATTCTGATATTCATCTCCATTGAAAAAGATGACTTCATCAGGTTCATCATTTTTACAAGACCATAAGCCTAATAGCAAGGAAACTATATAAACAAATGGAAATATATTATTTTTAATTCTCATCGTAGTAAGGGTTTTGCTTTAAATTTTTATTTCTATCAATTTCATCACTATGTACTGGCATATACCAAGAATTGGGATCACTCAGCTTAGAACGCATCACTGGCTGTTGTGTAGAGGGTACATTACTCACTAATTTGTCAATTAATTCAGCTTTACCAGCGGCAGTACGTCGTCCCATTCTTAATAAATCGAACCAACGTTTACCTTCGTAAGCTAACTCTTTTGCCCGTTCTTCGAGAATAAGACCTTCAGCTGTCCCTGCTGATAAGTCAAGAGGAAGCATATTAGCGCGTAGTCTTACCCTATTAAATTCTTCTGTAGCCAAACCATACTCTCCCAACTGTGATAAAGCTTCAGCTTTCATAAGAATTATATCAGCAAGACGATAAATAATGAAGTTGGCGCTACCTTGAATTGCATCTGCACGTTTAGTCGTACGATCACCATTTTGTCCAATATATTTCCATATTTGATAATAATCAATATCATCATATGAAAGAGTACCATTACCACGTGTCACCTCACCTGCCTCATCTATACCGGGTCCTAATATTTTAACAGCATAATCACTCACATAATATAAAGCCTTACTAGCATCTGAAGTATGATATGTGTGATTATCTGAAGTTAAACTATTGGGCTGACCAGCTACGTCATCATAATAAATCTCAAAAATATTTTCTTTGGTAAAACCATCTCTATAGTTATCAAACCATTCTACAGGCTCCATTAAAAAATAGTCTTTATCATCCCCTACCTCATCGATATATGCTAAACATTCTTCATACTCGAAATTCCATAAACAGATATCAGCTAAGAGAGCATTAATGGCTCCTTTTGTAACACGTGATCTTGATTGTTCTAAAGTTGGATAAGATAACTCATATTTACTAATAGCCTTGAGATCTTCTTTTGTTCTTGCTAGAATGGTATCTCCAGATGTTTGAGTAATAAAGAAATCAACTTGATCATTGGAGGTCGGTTGTGTTATGTAGGGTACATCTTTAAAAATTCTAACCAAATAAAAATAAGTCAATGATCTTAAAAAAGTAGCTTCTGAAACATACTGTTGAAGGAGTATATCCGAAAACGTTTGGTCTTTGTCTTGTACAGCAGGAGCTAATTCAATGACATGGTTACAAATATTAATCACTTTATAAAACATATCCCACTTAGCATATGAATTACCTTCCAGAATATTTGACTCCATTATGTTCAGCACATCACCCGTAGTATATGTCCCATTCTTCTGAAGCATATCACCGCGTAACTCACTAAGTACAAACAACCGATAATCTAATTCAGCAAATTTTTGATAAGCACCGCCTAAAGTAGATAACACCTCTTCTTTATTTTTCCAATATTCAGAGTAAACAAGACCATCTGATGGCTTTTGATTTAAAAAATCATCACAAGACACAAGCAAACCTAAAGATAGAATTAAGGCTGCAAAAAGCGTTAATGATTTATATTTTGTTAAAACAATATTCATAGTATTTTTTTTAATATATCAACATTCAAAATTAAAAACCCACATTTACAGTTAATGCTAAGACTATAGGAGAAGGTACAGTACCAGTATCTTTACCAAACCAAAGTGCATCTTCTTGTTTCATAGTTACTTCAGGATCCTGACCAGTATAATTCGTAAAGGTTATCAATTTACGTGCTTGAAATCCAACTTTCATCATACGACATCCAATGGGTTTCAGCACCTTAGGATTCAAAGAATAATCAAGAGATAGGTTATTTAAACGAATATAACTAGCATCCTCAACATAACGATCAGAACCCAAATTATTAGCTGGGTGATTATAATATGCCCTAGGAAGCATACCATCGAAATTCTGCCCTGGAGCACGCCATCTATTAAGTACAGCCTTACTCTGGTTTAACGTTCCTGTCATACTCTCTGAATACATAGCAACAGCATTTACAATGTCATTACCATAACGATAAAGGAAACTAGCTCTCATTTGAAGTCGTTTATACTTTACCATAAGGTTAAAACCACCAGCAAACAATGGGTTAGAATCTCCTAGATAAACCACATCATCAAGGTCAATAATACCATCATTATTCATATCTTGATACTTAGCATCACCTCCTTTAAATACGTAAGTACCATTATAACTCATTGGAATAGGATCACCATAAGAATCAATTTTAACACTTCCATCAGCATTGTGTGCCATAGCATCTTCTGTAGTAGGATATACCCCCTGATAGCGGAAACCAAAAAATGAACCCACAGGTTTACCAATTTCTGCTTTTAGCGGATAATTACCGTTAGAAATATTGGTCTTTTCATCTACTACGTTAGCAGGAAAATCGAGGAACTTATTCTCATTGGTATAAATATTAAAATCAACGCGCATAGTCCAATTTTTAGCCTTTACAGCCGTTACTGAAGTCGTAAATTCAAATCCAGTATTCTGAATACGTCCGTCATTATATCGTTTAAGGGTCGTATAACCAGATGATGTTGGTATTTTATAATTCTTCCACATGACATCATTCGTGGTTTTATCAAAGTATTCAGCTTGAATTGTCCAGCGGTTGTTAAACATTGCTAAGTCTATACCTATGTTTAATTGTGTAGATGTTTCCCACTTAAGCTTTTGTAATTCTACTTGTGTAGGAAAATTAGTCTGAATACCCATATAAGCTTTTGTACCATCAGAAGAATATAAGCCATGACGATCATATGCTCCTACATTGGAGTTACCTGACTGACCATAACTCATGCGTAACTTACTATCATCCAAAAAGGTCAGATTTTGCAAAAACTTAGCACTCGAAAAACGCCAAGCATAAGAAGCACTAGGGAATATCCCCCAACGCGAACTCGTACCAAATCGAGAACTGGCATCAGCCCTTACATTGAACTGCACGATGTGTTGATCTAATAATTTATAATGCACCTGGCCTAATATACCGACATCATTTATAAGCGTTGAACTAGACTTTAACGCCAATCGCATAGGACTGGCAGCAGGATCAGTAATATAACTACTAGGACTTTTACCAGTACTATTTTCTATATATTCATCACTATTCTGACGACCTTCAAACATTATAAGTCCGGATAATGTATGTACATCTGTACGTATAGGAGTAAAATTCAACATCGATTGAGATGAAATCAAAGTCCCACTTGTGTTACGTTCTTTTGACAAGTTATTATTATCATCTAACCAATCAGCACCTATAGCATTATAAGGTAAAAATAGTGTTTTCTGGTTGTTTTTAAACTGAAAAGAAACAGTTTCCTTAAAAGTTAACCAATCATTAATCAAGTATTTTAAAACAAAATTGGTTTGAAAATCATTATTTTCCTGATCATTATCACTAAGCGCAACAACAGCACTTGGGTTAAAAAACAGGATAGAATTTCCCTGATAATTAACTATAGGTGTAAAAAACTCATCCGTTTTAACACCATCACTAGTATGATCATAAATGGCCATATTAGGGGCTTTATAGAAAGCCATTGTCCTTGCTTTAATATCACTAGTATTCTGATAAGTCCAGTTATCATTACCATCGTAAAACCAGTTATCATCTTTATAAATATTAGTATAACTGATACTGGTAGTCAATTTTAATTTATTCGAAATGTTATAACTTAAGTTAACACGTGTAGTGAAACGTTCACTAGCGGTATTCTTCACTGTACCCACATTCTTTTGGTAGTTGACTGAAGCATAATAACTCGTTTTATCACCACCACCAGATATTTTAAAACCCAGATCATTAATTTTCCCTACTTGTGTAATAGCATCTATCCAATCTGTATTCTGTGCATAATTATGATATTCACTATAATCAACATCATTAGCTATTTCATCAGGAAGATTCACATTACCTAAGGCATTATGAAACATTTCTTGCTGAAGCATAACATATTCATCACCATTCAACATAGGAATAGATGGTGGCTCAAAGGACATGGAATTTTTATATGTGATGTCAAATAGGGTTTTTCCACGTGTACCCTTATTTGTTTCTATCTCTAATACACCATTAGCACCTTGTGTACCATAAACTGCGGTTTCTGCAGCATCTTTTAATACACGAACGGATTTAATATCCTCGGGTGCAATACTCAATAGTTCTCCAATATCATCAGCATCGGCAGAAGCAAAATCCACATCTGATGTCGAAACTTTTTGCACGACACCATCTACAACTAAAAGCGGACTACTCCCCCCTAGTGAACCTAAACCACGAATGACAATACTCGAACCACTACCAGGGCTACCTCCACCAACAATATCTAGACCAGCCACAGCGCCCTGCAAAGCATCACCTACAGATGACACTACAGAGCCTTGTACAGCATCCATCTTTACAATAGAAGAGGCACCAGTTTGATCACGTACATCAACACCAGTAAGGGATGATGAAGAACGTTGTCCTACAATAGTAACTTCACTCATTAATTTGGCATCGGACTTTAATATAACACTAATGTCATTTCGTCCATTCACTTGTTCCACAACACTCTTATAGCCAATAAAACTAAACTTTATTTTCACATTAGGAGAAGATACTTTGATGGTGTAGTTACCATCAATATCGGTGATTGTACCTTGCAGGACCCTTTCGTTTTCATCCAGCTCAACAACGGTTACCCCCAGAATGCCTCCTAGGTCATCACTGACTTTACCACGCACAATTTGCTGCGCTTGAAGCGAACCTAATGACATTGTTATTAATAACAGCAACAATATATGTTTCATATTCTTAAATTAGTTTTCAAAATTGATTAATGCAGGGTTTAATTTAATAAGGAAAAATGACAGTATCAATTGGCTGAACAACCACATTGGTCGTATAATATTCCTCATCTATATTCTTTGTCGCTGTAGCTATTTTATTAGCAAAATTACTATAAGGTACATGCGTGTACAATTGTCCGTTTTGGTCTAAGATTTTAATATCATCAACTTCAGCACTTATATTCAATTGTTTACCATTATATGTTTTATAAGCACCGCTACGCGCCTTACCATCTGTAAATATAAAGTCGCCTCGGACAATGTGAAACTGAACCAATTCTCGTAATTTTGCGTCGGTAAGGGTATCTACCCTCGCTTTTGTCAATGCATCATCTGAAGGTAAAAACAAGGTATAACGTTCAGAAGGATCATCGAAGAATGTACGTTTAGTATCAACATCAGCCATTCCAAGTCCGTCAAGAATCTCAACAAATTTATGACTAACATCTAATAAGGTGTACAATCTGTTTTGTGAGAATTTTAGCCACCCAGTACAGTTATAATTATGCCCATTTGTAACACCAAATCGTTCAGAATCATAGGGAGAATATGTGATAAAAGTATCACGCCCAGAATTAAACCCATACTCAGCGGGTTGTCCACCACTAATCATATCTAAACCAGACTCTTGATACACTTGAATATGTCGTCCGTCTATCGTCTCTATAAATTCTTTAGTTGCCCCATTATTTAATATAGGTTCTATACCAATGTGACCATATAAACGACGACGCAAAGAATAAAATTCGTCTTCCTTAAGCAAATTAACATATTTACCTTGCGTATGATCGAAAGCATATAAACTATAACTTCCAGCCAACTGATCATACGTCAACGATGAATCTCGAACAAATGTAGCATCATCTATCATAAAAAATGAGTAATCAGCATCTTTCTTCGTCAACACCGAAGATAAATCTGTTTTAGAAAAAGCAATAGAAAAGAAATAATAAGCAGGATCAAGCCACAAAGGAACCGATACTTTAGAAAAAGATTGTGGTTTTATAACCTCATTAACACCGACAAAAGTGCAATTACTGCCATATACCTTTTCTATAATTTTAGAATTATCATAAGTAATTTCATCACCTTGATAATTAAAAAAACCTTTCTTAAAATCTTTCTCATATAAGGCTTTGTACCCCATGTGGGTTGTCAGGACTAATTGTTTCAATGATAAAGAAACATCATCCCATGATGAAAATATGTCCTTAAAATAAGTATCAAAGAATGCTTCCATCGCTTTATTTGTAGGTGCGATTAAACCAATATTATTTTCAAGTGTTATCTTGGCAGAACCTACCACTTCACTATATATATTTATAGGTAGATAAGTAGCTAAGTTATATAACTTACCGACATCAAAACCGTCTTGGGCTCCTTCCTGATTATTGGTCGCATCTGCATTTTCACTGAATAATGAGAAATTATTAATCAGATCAAGAAAGATAGAATAGTTATCCGCTTTTAGTATCTCTTCTGCATTAGGCATAACATCAACAACAGAATCAATTTCATAAAGGAAACCGTTCTCAGCAAATAATTCATCACCTAAGACTTTAGCTTTCGCATAATAAATATTACCAGGTTCATAAGCACGACCAAAATAAAATGTGTAGTCATCACCTGAAATACCTGCAGCCGTAAGAAAATCATCAAAAAACAAAGGAACTTGTTTATTTTCATCATTAAAAACAGTGCGATCAATACCACTTTCAGGTACAATCATTTCTAAACGAAGATCGCCATCATTATAATTTTTTATATGATATGTTTTATTGGGTTCCTTATAGAGAGTTCTCCTTTTAAAAGCAGTCGGTTCATCATTGGTTATATTATCAGCACTTATCCAACCCTGAGAAGACAAAGACTGTAATTGTTCACTATTCCATGGCATTTGAAGTATATGAAATTTCACAAGACCTTCTTTTATTTCGAGTGGAATATCTTCAACACTAGAATAACCATTTTTGTTTAAATAGGCACTCATTGCATCATCATTAGGAACAAAAGCAGCATAAGTACCAGTTTTATCAATTATTTCATCATACTTAGTATCTATAAGCATTTGAGTAAACATCCCCATATTATCCTGATTAGATATCTGAGTATAAAGTTTACCAGTGAGCCATTCTGGTCGTTGATATTTTGGAATATTCTCGTATTTGTCAATACAAGAAGTCATGAAAATAAACATTAAAACTGTTAGAATACTAACACGTTTTCTTAAGTCAATCTGAGAACATTTCATTGTTATATAAATTGGTATCGTAATTTGTAATAAACTGTATTTAAAATAATATCACAGCTTAGTGAAATTCCAGTGTGACTGAAATATCAACACCGCTTCGTGTTTTGATTGAACAAAAATAAGTATTAAAGACTATAAATTATAGCATCCATACATCACTTTATCGAACAAAACAATCAAAATATAAACATAAACCCAATATGGGTTAAGTGTTAAACTTTTTTTAAAAAAAATAACCTTTATTAATAAATAGAGACTATAATATCTCACTCGAAAATCAAAATATAAAACCTCTATTTAGAGTACCTATAAGAATTGCTATCGCAATTCTTAAATAAGATGATCATATAAAGGAAATTTTATCTGAATATCACAACAATCAGTACATCATTAACGTCATAAAAAAAAGGCATTACCCATAAAGCCCTTTCGGAAGAACACTATTACTATAAAGAAAAGCAACATTTTAGTTTTAAAGAAAATCAAACTGTTATCAATCTAGCAGTAGGCATATCCCTAACGCTACTTTTATAATCATTAACGTGAAATAAAACTCAATATAAATAATCGAAAATTTCTTAATAAAGAAGCCTAATACTAATTATGTATAAATATGTCCTATTCAGCAAACTCAGCGGGTACTTTATAATCAGACATAAACAATATACTATCATTTAGATATCGACATCATTTCATTATATCTGCATCTATAGATCACCAAAAAATACCATACAGCATCACCTTATCTGCAGCAGTAACACTATCAATTAGACAACTAGAGAATGATTTCTATATTAAAAAGGATGCATTTAGAATCATACAAATTGAGAATATTAAAAAAATAATTAGTCATAAAAAACTAAAAAGTTAAAAAAATAGGTCAGGATAAATCCTGACCTATTTAATATTAAAATCTTAAAACTACTACTCTTTAACGAACTTAAGTGTAGTTGCAAAACCTTGTTTGTCCTCAACAGTTAAAATATAAATACCGTCGCCCAAACCGCTTACATCAAGAGAACCTGTAAACACATCATCTCTTAACAGTTGCTTTCCAGACAATGCAAAAACTTCTACAGACTTCACATCAACACCTGATATATTCAATCTGTTTTTCGCTGGATTAGGAGATAATATGATCTGATTTGCAGGTGCCTGCGCCTCTTCAATACCACTAACTTTCTCATAAACGAAGGTATATATAACTTTAACAGAACCATCTTTTGACGTAACTTCGATCACATCATCTGACACGAGATTACCAATTTCACGCAAATAACCATTCCTGTCCAAAATACGGTAAGTAGATCCTTCGTTAGCAAACACATAGTCTTTGATACTCTTAGGAGTAAGACCTTCAGGAAATACCTCTAAAAGTTCCTTTTCCTGATCAATTGGGTAAATGGTAGAGAATAAATAAACATCACTAGCAGTAAATCCAAAGTCTAGACTATACACTTTCTTATCACCATTTTCAGCCCTAACTGCCAACTTCACATTGTCGCTTACTACTTGATCAAAAACCAAAGTATCTAAGTTATGAACTGTTTTAGGTATCAATGCACCACTAGCATCTTCAATCTCAAGAACAGCTTTAGCATTCACTTGTAACTTAGCTACAAGCTCTTTAACAGTTAAATTTTTCTCTACACCAGAAACAACAGTTCCAGATACTGTAAGACCAGAACCCGCTACAGGAGTCAAAGAAACATCATCATTCAATGGAGCATTAACTAATGTATAAGATGTTTGGTTAAGACCATCTTCAGAAGTGACAATTAACGAATCATTACCAGCCAACGCTTCACCAGCACCTACGACTACATCACCACGCTTAAACTCTAATACTTGACCAGGTGTTGCTTTATTAATCACTTCTAATATAGTAGTTGGTGTATAAGCAGCTACATCACCTTCAATTTTCAAATCACCTTCATACCCTAAATCTACATCAAATTTAGATGAGGTAACAGTAGAAATATAACCAGTAATTGGATCTGTAATGTGTTGTCCTAAATCTTGAGTAACAGTTGTACCTGCAGGTAAATCTGCCCAATCGGCATGTTTCGAACTATAAGCAATCCAATCCGAAGATTCTGCAGTTTCAAAAGCACCACCTCGAGCTTCTTTTATAGGATAATATGAACTTGGTTTTCTACGACAGAACCAGTATTTTTGCTTGTTATCTACTTTTTCATTCGTCCACTTACCAGCTACTGAATCACCTTTGAAAACGACCATATCAATTAACTCATAATTGTTATAGACATCAGTATTAACATTCATTAAACCATTCCTTATAGAGTCACTAAGAATCTTAACAAGGTAATAATTACCATGTGCATCATTCCAGCATGGATTAGCTTGCAAGTACAGTGCTGTTGAATCACTCCAAGCATATTGATCCCAAAGAGGAACCCCACTACCACCGGCCCAGCCAGTAAACACAAAATCGGCAGGAGCAACTGTTGGCTTTTGACCATCCTTAGTACCTACACTAGCTACCCAAACATCTTTAGGGGAAACAATAGCATCAGTTTCGTTATCAGATATTAAGAAACCAGCACCCAAAGTTGGGTTTTCATCTGTAGGCGTCTTATCCCAGCTTTCCTGAGAATCATCATTTTTCCAACGCATAGAAGGCACATAGAAGTTTTCATACATACGAAGTCCACCTGTACTATTCCACGCTTGAGGCTGGGTTTCGATAATTTCTTGCCATGTTAAGGTACCAGACTCATTCTTTAGAATAACATATTGACTTAAATCAAGATCAACACTTCCTGGGTTAAATATTTCAAGAGCCCAAGCTTGTTGACCATTTTGCCATATAAATTCCGAGAAGAATGGTTCAGCTTTGTAAGGCTGTACTCCGTCAATACTTAAACGTTCGAAAGTAAACGTATAAGTGATAAGTGTACTATCATCTTGCGCCAATACATTAACAGTAGTTGTTCGCTCAGCTATCGATCCTTTAAGATTCTCAGCGCGTTCTACTGTGATGGTTGACTTTACATTATTAGGTTTAAACTGCAATGCTGGCACCTCTTTAGCCATCGGCGATAAAAGAATCTTATAGACTAATTTGTTAGAAGAGAATTCTACAAGAGTATCACCTTGAGTCCAATCAGGATTCATAAACGTATTAACATCTGGCCATGTTACCACTCTTAATTTAGCATCAGATGAAGGCGAATAATCATTAACAGCAATAGCATAATCTTTATAATTAGACTTATCTGATGAGGTAACACGAAGCACATCACCAAGCTGTAAATCTAAACGCTCTTCATTATCGTGATATATGATTTCCATCTCAGCACCTTCTGGAACAAGCAAATACTTATACAATGTATCTATTCGTGTAGCAAAGCCAACACCAGTAATAGAATCAACAGGCAGATTATTAGTAACACCAAATACTGCACCGTTAGACCAAGTTCGGCTAATAACTGAATCGCCTGCTTCGTTAAAATTCTCAATTAACCGTTTAGTAGGGAAAACTTGAGCTAAACTTGTTTTAGAAGGTAATACATTAATACGGTATGACTCTGACTGTAATTCATTACCAACAGCATAAAAAGTGATCGAATCACCTGTACACACAGTATATTTAGCAGAATCCTCAAACGAGTTATTCAAAGTATAAGACCACGTCATATTAGGTGCTAAATCAAAATAAAATGATAATGAGTCATAACGGTAGATCTCAGCAGGTACTGATAAGGTTTTAGTGGCCTCATCCACTTGAATGAAAGTAGGATCTTTAGCTTCTACTTTTAATGTAGCATCACCAAAATGTCCCACAGTAGTAAATGCAAACTGTTTTGAAGACGGCTCAGGTAGAACAATCCACTCTGAAGTTGCAGCATCTACTCCACGCGATTGTGACCAATCCATGTTACCTGTTTGCACACTTGGCTTACGAAGCATCACATAGTTAACATGCTCTTCATTCATACCAGCAATTGAAGTTCTTATATTAACTCCTTTAGATGTAGAGCTCTCCAAATTTAAGTAAAAGTTGAAGTTGTCAATATATGTAACAGAATCGAAAGCAGCACTATCCGTTGCATACGTCCAAGCTAATACATAGAAAGTAGAGCTTAAACCATAAGCAGTACCATTACCGAACAATTGTGGAAACCTACTAGTTTCTTCATAAACAATAGGAGAGATAGAATCATATGGATAACACTGCCAGTCTGGTCTATCAATCCAACCTCTTTGATTTGTAGCTTCACTTTTATGAACTAATTGATCAGACAATGCAGCCACAGCCGTATTTTGAATAGGTATATTACGACCATTAGCATCATTTTGATCCCAAGCCGTAGAAACCACAAAAGACTCACCTGCAGCCAATTCCCCTTTAAGAGGAACACGACCTAAATGACCTTGAATGGCATCGTTGGTAAGTCCATTCCAAGTCAATTCAGTGGAATTATAGGTTGTAATACGAGTATTCCCCCACCCAGAGAAAATCTGAAATTCAGAAAGATCCAAGGTTGTTGTACCTACATTAGTAAGCTCTACATAAGCCTCTTGTTCACTTGCCGGGCGTACCTCGGAAATAATCAACTGAGGCAAATCTAAGCCTGGAATGTTAATTCGTTCAGCCTTAGCACCTGTCAGTGCCAGGACAAAAACAATTAATAATAGATTGATTTTTTTCATAATAATTTAATATTTGATTAATAATAATGAAAAGTTGCAAAAACACCCCCTTAGCACAAACATAAAGACACCAAAAAGTCTGTTTTTTAAAATAATCGTTTAATAAAAAGTTAAGTAATAAATAAAATTGTCGCTACTCATATTCAACTACTTTTAACGACATAACAAAAATGAGAAATCTAAACGCAAAACAATTGAAAGCATACCTCAATAAATTGAAGTTTTAAATTAAAACTGAACTTATGACTCGAATTGAGTCATAAGTTCAGTTATACAACTTAACGCACTGATAATTGAATTTTCTGAAGTTCCTTCCCCATTGATGACGCTCCAACAAAGATAGAAAATTTTCCGGACTCAACAATTTTATTCATTTTCACATCATAAAGAACGAAGTCTTCTTCGTCAATATCAAGGTAAAAACCTTGAACTCTCCTGCATTTAAATTAATACGCTCAAAGCCCTCTAATGACTATATTATTTTGAAATATTCTCTGGGGCAGTAAAATCTGACACTAATTTAGCATCAGTAAACTGTCGTATTTTATAATCTAACTCATTACGGAAAGAATGCAAAATAAATTCGAAATGTGGATCTAAAGCTAAATTATGAGTCTCCATAGGATCACTTTCCAGATCATAAAACTCCTCGGGTGCATCAATAAAACGGTATCTAAAATACTTCCAACGATCCGATCTAACACCTTCACTAGAGGGGATAGGATTAAACTCCCAAAGATGCTCTACCAATATAGTTTCATGCTTAGCTTCATTCTCACCTGTATTGACATAGGGCAAAAGACTAATACCTTGATATTCTTTAGGAATATCAACACCTGCAAGATCAAGTATTGTCTTTGTCACGTCAATATTCAATACCATATCATCCACATCATGATGTTGTTTCGCACGTGGATCATAGATCATCATAGGCACACGCAATGAATTATCATGCATCAGCCATTTACCTGCCAACTGACGTTCACCTAAATATTGACCATTATCACCCATAAAAATAATCACCGTATTATCTGCAACACCCTTATCTTCGAGCGCCTTACGTATTAAAGCTATTTCATCATCAACACCACTTATCATACGGTAATACCCCTTCACACTGCGTTGATATTTCTCAGGAGTATCATATCTCCAATGCCACCTCAGGCGATTAAAGCCATCTTTCACTTCTTGAGGTAGTGCATTGAAATACTTATCATCATTCAATTTAGGATCAGGTATCGTCACATTAGCATAAAGGCTATCCGATTTCTTTTGCCAAAAATATTGTAATGGTGCAGAATCATGAGCATGTGGAGCACTAAAGCTCAAGGATAAAGAAAAAGGCTTATCCGTAGGTGCATTTTCTATAAAGTCAACAGCTTGATGCCCTGTATAACGCGTTAGATGCACAGTATCACCATTGATTGTTTTATTATAATAACCGCGTCTATCTTTGTACTTAAAAGGTCTATCATAACTCTCCACTACATCAAAAAGCTCATCTACTTTTGAATATTTAACCCCAAATTTACCAAAAAAACCGGTGTAATAGCCTCCTTTTCTGAGTTGATTAGGGTAACTGATAGCCATATAAGGTTCCTTAAATGCACCACGTCGAAAGGTATAATTATGTGTACGCTCATGCAAGCCACAAAATAATGAAGCGCGACTAGCAGCACATATAGGGGTAGTTACAAAAGCTTTACTAAAATAAGTTCCTTCTGAAGCAAGCTTATCCATTTCAGGAGTCTCAATAATATCATTACCAGCATACCCCAAAGCATCCCAACGCTGATCATCTGTCAAAATAAAAACAATATTTGGCTTATCAGTAGAAGAATGTTTATCAACACAAGAAGAAAAAAGATAAATACCCAGAAGAAAAAATAGTAAATGCTTCATATGTGTATATTTAAAAATTAAACGTTATATGCAATAACCAATAATAATGCATAGATAGAAAAACTTTAAATCACAAATTAATCCATTTTTATGTCACAATTATTACTGTTACAATATATAGCATACAAAACTACCGTTGCAGGCACGAGCCCTATGGAATGAATAAGTCATAAAATTTAAAAATAACCTCGAAGTTGAAGTTAGACCTCAATTAAAGGTATAAGTTCAATATTTTTTTGTCATTGCTAAAACAAAAGTGTTTATTTGCACTCAGAAACCATCACTATTACATCATAAAAATGCCTTAATCGACTAATTATAAGACATAAAAGTCAATTATGTAACATTTGTTTCCAAAAATATATGAAATTATACACTTCATATATAACACTAGATATTTTAACATTATTAGCTCAAAAGAAACGTTTTCATAACACTATATCATCTTAATTATGAAAAAAACAGCTACACTTGTAACCATCCTTATTAGTCTTTCATTTAGAGGAATATCAGGAAATGAAAACTATTTTTTTCAAGACATCACAAAAAAATACGATCTGACATTTGGCCCTGTAAATACACTATCTGAAGACGATAATGGGTTCTTATGGTTTGGCTGTGATAATGGTTTATACTATAGCAATAACTCCAGCATAAAAAAAATAAAACTATATAACAACGACAACAAAAACTCACACTCTATTAAGATCTACAATATCTATAAAGATAATAAAGGAATACAATGGGTATGCTCACAAGATGGACTATTTAAACACAACATAAAAACGAACACCTTCGAACAGATTAAACTATTAAAACCCAATAGAAGAATTTTAGAAAACACCCCCATCACTGATATATTACAAGTTAGTGAAACCGAATACATCATTAACACCACAACAAAAGCCTATCGATACCAGCTCTATAACGCCACATTAGAACCTTACATCATAAACAACGGAGCTAACGTGGATCGTATTGCACATATGCACCGCGACGAAAATGGAAGTATCGTATTTGGAACAACAGACGGACGTATATTTGTTACCCCAAACATAGACACTAAAGCTAAGCTTCTTTATACCTCAGAAAAAAATTTAATTAGCTCTATATGTAAAGATGGTAATAAATACATAGTAGGCTACCATGAAAACGGCATAGAAGTTATAAGCCTAGATGGGAAAAAAATATATGAAATAAATGAATCGGAAACAGGGAAAAATCACATTGAGAGTAATGACATTAGGAAAATAATAAGAAAAGAGAATGGTGAAATTTGGATAGCCACCCATTTAGGACTCGTCATTTTGGGATATGACACACAAACATCTTGGGGATTTGATCCACAAAGAGGTCTTCCTCACCGCAGTATATTTTCATTAGAACAAGGAAAAGATGGAGGTGTATGGATAGGCACTTGGGCGGGAGGTGTTGCATATTATAAACCTTGTAACTATAAATTCAAAACAGTAGAAATTGACTACAACAGAAAACCTGCGAAAAATGTAGTTTCTGGCTTTGCTGAAGATAAAAATGGAATTATCTGGGTAGGAAGTGATGAAGAAGGTGGCTTGCGCTATTACAACCCTGAAACCCACAATTTCATACACCATCCCCTAGAAAAAGAATTAAGTCAAATCAAAAAAATCAAGTCACTAGCCATTATAGATAACATTGTAGCAATTGGCACTTTCAAGAATGGACTTTTCCTATATGACACTAAGCGAAAAGAACAAATCAACACACCAATCGCAAAAAATGTTGATATACTAAGCATTAAAGGCAATAAAAGAAATGTATTTATAGCACAACGACGAACTGTCTTTCAATATGACATTCAAAAACAAACATTCGAAAAGACATTCTCCTACAATGAAGACGGTCGAATATGGTACCTCTATTTGGATTCGTCTCACAATCTATGGATATGTACCGACAATGGCCTTTACCTAAAACCCAAAGGCACTCATATTTTCCGAGAATGCTTTACTACAAACAGTAAATATGATTTAGATAAAGAATCTATTTACTCAATATGCGAGGATAAAAATGGCGACATGTGGATAGGGACAAAAGGCAAGGGTATATTTATTTATTCGCTATATGAAGATATACTAAAAAAAGCACCAGATTACGAATTAACAAAAGATGCTGATATATATAGCATCATAAGTGACCAAGAAAAAAACACATGGTACTATGCCAACGAAGGACTCTATTGCTATAATGCCGTTGACAAAAACACAAGCTACTTTAATGACATTGATGGCTTACCAAATGAACACCTAGCTCCAAACACCGCTTTCCTAAGTAAATCCGGCAAATTATTTCTTGGTTCTGTAAATGCTTTTAACATCATAGATCCTAGTATTATAAAGAAAAACACAACAGCGCCCCGCGTGTTCATCTCTGATATAGAAATCAACAATGAACCTCTATCTGAAAACAATATCATTTCAGCCAATTCAATGTCAACAAAAGAGATAAGCGATCTCACCTTAAATCACAAGCAAAACACATTACTATTCAAAGTTGTTACTAATAATTTTATTAAGTCAGCAAAAAACAAGTTTAAGTATCGTCTAATAAACTATGACGATGAATGGCTAGAGATTTCGGCGGCACAAGACATTATTTTCACCAAAATTCCTTCAGGATCATACACACTCGAAGTACTAGGATCTAATAATGATAAGGTCTGGAGCAAAACGCCATATCAACTAAAAATAAAGATACTACCCCCCTACTGGAGAAGATGGTATAGTTTAATTATCTACTTTATAATATCATTAACCATTGGTTATGTCATCATAAAAGAAATACGAAGTAAAATAAAGTTACAAAAAGAAATATCAAAAGAACGCTACAAATCACAAGCTAGTGAACTGATGCACAATGAACGTGTGAGATTTTTCACAAATATATCACACGAACTACGCACCCCACTAACATTGATACTATCTCCCATTAATAATCTCGTGACCATGCTTGCAGGCGACGAAAAAGCTCAAAATCTCTTAAATGTATTAGAACGTAATACACAACGCCTATTAAGACTGACTAACCAAACATTAGACTTTAGATTATTAGAAGTAGGAAAACTAGAACCTAAGTTTGCAAAAATAGATATCGTACAACTCTGTACAGAAGTATATCACTGTTTTGAACAACAAATATTAGACAAAGAAATTAAGTTCAAATTCACGTCCAACTTTAAAGAATTAGACATGTTGATAGATGGAGACATGATAGAGAAAGTCATCTATAACTTAATTTCAAATTCTCTAAAATACACCGACAACAACGGAAATTTATTCCTATCCATTGAAAAAAAGGTGATGACAGATGAAAGCTACAAGGGATATATACGCTCAGGTGACATATTTTATGGTGAAGCAGTAGAAGTCATACTTCGCGATACAGGAATAGGCATAAAAGCCGAATTACTACCTCATATTTTTGAACGATTCTCTAAAGGATCAGAAGAGCATAAAGGCAGCAGTGGCATTGGACTACACCTATGTACAGAATATACAAAACTAAACAATGGAAACATACTATTAACATCAAACGAAGGCATTGGTTCCACTTTTATTCTCAACCTCCCTATTCAGGATGCAGCAATCATAGAGAAGCACAAAAACATTGAGCAACAAATCATCACCCAAACGATAGAAAAAGAAACAGAGACTGTTGAAGAAATAATTGCAGAACACAATAAAAGCAAACACAAAACGGTGTTACTAGTTGAAGATAATAACGAATTAAGATCTTATCTAAAAACTTTCCTAAGTACATTCTTTAGAATAGTAACGGCTAAAGATGGTCAACAGGCAATAAAAATCCTAAATGAAGTAAGACTAGACCTTGTCATTACTGACATCTCTATGCCTCATGTTAGTGGCTTAGAATTACTCGACATATTAAAAGCAAATGATGAAACAAAGCATATACCAGTAATTGTACTGACAGCCTTTACTGAAAAGCAATACCAGAAGGAAAGTATTTTGAAGGGTGCAGACTCCTTCCTGACCAAGCCTATTGATGACTCTATATTGCTAGCACAAATTAACAACGTATTTCAACGTATGGAAGTATATCAAACGAGCAAAGCAACAGATAAAAAGAACTCTGATAAGAATACGACTTTTATAGAATCCATAGAACAGATCATTGAAAAGAACCTTCAAAATCAGAAATTCTCACTCAATGACATACTAAGCGAACTCAACATTAGCAAGAGTACACTAGACCGAAAACTCAAACAACAAGCGAACCAAAACCCATCGGGACTGATACGCGACGTAAGACTTAAGAATGCCATCAAATTAATGAGAACCAATAAATTTAACATTGATGAAATAGCAACTTATGTAGGCTTCAACTCTAGCTCATATTTCATCAGATCATTTAAGGCTAAATACGGACAAACACCAAGAGAGTACCGTGAAAATCACAAGGACTAAAGAAACAATTACTATCATAATTATTGGGGTATTGTTCACCTATATGAAGGTGTTTTAAGGTTCATTTCATGACCATACTTACCCTGTTCCCCTGCCACAAACAAAATCCCTTTACTCATTCCATTTCAATGAATGAGTAAAGGGAAATTCAGCCCACAGCGCACTCTTTCTTAGCAAGAGAACTTATCATTTTTGTATTAAGGCTAAATCCCAAACGAAACCTAAACACTAGTTTACAAACAATTAGGAGTGTCATCTAGCCAGAAACCAGACAAACACTCACTATATTGCATCTTAGGGATACCAAAACGCTCATTTGCAGAGATATTCTGAGTCATTTGCTCATTCAGCAATCACTACATCCATTATCTTTTACTTATTCGAGGGCGCATCGATAATACCGATTATGAATTGAAATGCGCTTTATTTCGCTTCGCTTATAAAACTCAATCAATTCTATATCGGCATAATACCACCAACTGTTAAGGCTCATTTTAAATTTTAATTGGTATAACTTGTAAACGCTAATAATATTAGTCCTAGAAATAGGGACTTCTTTATATTTTGTATTAGTATAAAGCTAAGAACCACTCTTAATAAGACACATTACCTACTTCTAATTATCAAAAACTAATTTATTCAAGAAGCAAGTTTAAAACTTTGGAGATAAAAAAAGGTTATCTGTCGATAATATCCTCTAATTCATTAATTTTATTATTTATACCGACAGACAACTTCTATATTTGTATTAGAATTATTTGTATTTAATGTGTAACATTGAATAATTCCAAAAATCTAAGTTCGGCTTATCATTAAATAATGAGAAATCCATTTTCAACAAAACAATTATTATTCTTAAAGCGTTGATAAAATAGTTTGCCAAATAACATCAAGCACTCTGTAATATCTACTTTTAGAAGTCGAACTTAGATTTTTAATTAAACCATTTTAATTTTCATTTATTAAAACAAAACATTATGAAAGCTTTAAAAACAAGTCTCATTGGCATGCTCCTCATTTTTGCTCAATTAATTATTGCTCAACCTCCAGGTGGTGGACGACAAGGTGAACGACAAGGTGGACAGCAAGGCCCCCCAGCCGCACCTACGGCCAAACAAATAACGAAAATGATGACCACTTTAGCAGAAGAAATCTCATTGTCAGACGAACAAAAAAAAGACGTTACAGCATTATATACAGAGCACTTTGCTTCTATGGAAGAAATGACATCAGGCAATAATAGACCCAAACGTGAAGAGATGAAAGCCTTAAACACTAAGTTACAGACAAAAGTAAAAGCATTACTTGACGATGAGCAGATTGAAAAATACGAAGCTTATCTCAAGAAAAAAAGAGAAGAACGTAAAAGATAGTCATTTAAATGAAAGTCAACAACCTCGGGGCATTTAGTTGAAGAACATTTCATTATTCGCAGCAAGCTACGGAGAAGAAAACCCACAATGTGGGATTAAAAGCATCCTTGATGCGAACCGAAAGCCGTTGTAGCCATTACCGTCTTTACTATCCAGATCTGGACGATAAAAACTAACAAGCCTGAATTAATAGATTAAAAGGTAAGGATGGTGAAATGCAATTTGAAAAACAATATTTCATTACGCCAACTGATTCAAAAAAAACAAAATCAAGAGAAGTAAGTATTGTTGTATAAACAAAAACAATATTTACTTCTTTTTTTTTATAAAGTAAACCTAAAAAATATGTTCTATTCCATCCTTAAAAACAGAAACAACCTCAAAAGCCGCATCTAATAAAACCAAATCGGCAATAAAACCTTTTTCAATTTTACCTAAAAAATCGAGTCCTAAACTCTGTGCCTGATTAAAAGAAGTCGTTTGTATTACTTTTTCTAAGGGGAGTTGTGTCACTTCAACACAATTTTTCAAAGCTACATTCATACGAAGAGTACTTCCCGCTAAATGATCATTATGTTTAAGTCTTGCTTCATTTCCATTTACATAAATAGGAAGCCCACCGAGTTCATAATCGCCATCAGCCAAAGCTGTAGCTGCTAAAGAATCTGTAACCAAAGCTATTTTATCCCGTTTTTTAAATTTAAAAACTAAACGTAACATATCCTCAGACAGATGAACTTTATCTCCAATTACTTCTATCAATAAATCATCATCCATCAGCCCAGCACCCACCATACCTATTTCACGGTGATGTAGAGGACTCATTTGATTACAGTAATGAGTCAGATGTTTTAAGCCTAATTTCACAGCATCACGAATGCAAACACTAGTAGCAGAAGAATGCCCAGCAGAAGGTATAATACCTAAAGTGGATAACTGCTTGGTAAACTGCAATCCATTTTCTAATTCAGGAGCATAAGAAACAATAGCCACTGGGGTAATGGCGTTTAACTGTTCTATTTCACGAATATCAGGCAAACGAACAAAATTAGGATTCTGCGCTCCAATATAGGCTTTGTTTACAAAAGGCCCTTCAAGATGCACCCCTACAATTTTAGCATATTCCTCTTGCTCTTTATACACTGCCACAGCTTCTAACGATTTTGTTAATTGCTCATTAGACAATGTTAGTGTGGTAGGACAAAACGTCGTAGTTCCCTCTTCCAATTTGAGTTTTGAAATAGCCGTAACAGCTTCCAAAGTACCATCGCAAAAATCATATCCACCACATCCATGGGTATGCATATCTATAAAACCAGGCACTAACAGATAACCTTGACCATCTATAGTAATATCCGCAGATGGTAAGTCATTACACGATTCAAAGACTTCTTCAATCTTATCATTATGAATCAAAATAGCACCACAGACTATATTAACCTGTGGTGATATAATATTGACATTATGTATTAAAACGGTATTCAAGATCGCTCTTAATTAAAGTTTAACTTTTGCAACAACTTTATGCAAAGCACCTTCGCTAACACCTGGCGCATGCAAATCCTCAGGAAAAATCACAGCAAACTGCCCCGGCTTAAGTTGGATATAGCTATCAGACTTATCAGCATAAAAAACGATGTCATTATCCTTATTATAAGGTGCTTCTACTACTTCAGCATCTTCTAAAGCTTTCCAACCAATACGTTCGGATCCCTCTAAAAGCAACTGAATATCAAGATAATTTTTATGCGCTTCTAATAACGCTTCTTGTGGTTTTTTTCCTTTCAGTTTCATAGGTGTAAAAAAGACTTCATCAGCAGATAAAACCTTTGTTTCTAAAGCTTCTTGAGACATATCATGTTTTTTTACATAATCAAAAAAAGCTTTGATACCAGGATGCGACGCTTCAATGCGTGCTGTGTTTTTTAATGAACCAATAATCATGTTATTCTAATATTTGTTTAACTTTTACAAAGGCGGCGATCGCCTTTTCTAAATCTTGTTTCTAGTGTGCAACAGATAACTACACACAAATATATACCTTACCACGAGGCACAACAGGAAAATAAAATCCCGTTACAAAAATACCTTATTCGGCTAAATTGGTAAAAATGCAGGTGACAACATAGCATCATATATCATCACTGCACAAATAGCTGATTGCATCAGTTTAATATCAAACCGCGCTGACGTCATCTGATTTACAAAGTAAACAGTATTTTCTTTTAATTTCGCATTAAACGCATGAGATACTTCTAATAATTCAATAATTTAAAACCAGTAGCAGCTACTAAAGGGGGTATATAATTAGGAAATAAATAAGGATAACATCCGACTTTTTAGCCAAACGAATACTATCAGATACATGAATAGCCATAAGTCTTTCTCAACATATTCTTTCACAATTGCTTTCATCATTTTACCCTTGCCTAAAATTTAACTTCTGAAATATTTAAAAAAATATACATTAAAAATTAATATTAAGTCCAAAAAACAACCTTTTTATATTAAAGAACAAAAAAAATCACTATGTTTACATAGCGATTAAAAAATCTCATACAAGAAGAACTATCAAAGTGCCAAAATTTTAAATACCAGAATAGTACAGAACATAACAGTTTGTTTTTTGTGCATTTCAAACTGTTAAATGCAATCTCAGCAACGCCACTCAAAGCACATCACATTTTGTGTGGTTTTTTACCTAAAAAAATGCTTTTTATAAAAACTATTTCTACTTTTGCAACATATTGATATATTTTATACAATTTTATTGAAATTTTATCAAAACGATATTTAGTTTTTTAATACTGTAAAAAAACAGTTTTACATAATGGGTCGTAAATGTAAAAAATAATCATAACAGGAGTCTAATTTTAAATCCCACATTGTGGGTTTTATTCCCCGCAATTTGTTGCGAATAAAAAAATATTTCGAATTGATACTCCGTCTGCTTGCAGCGGGACAGTTCATTTAATTTGTAAAGTATGACATTGACACAAACCCCCACTTCAGGTTCTTTTAACATATATAGATGTGGTGACATCTTTCAGCTCAAACTGATTGTAGAAGGGCACACCAACACCCCTTTTCTAAGGACAAATTTAGGAAGTGCTCAGGAACAAAGAGACGCTCTCATTTCTCATAGCGAAGAAGAACTCATCACCTCACTTAATAACTGGGTAGATTTATCATTTGAAAAAATAACCGATAAAGAATATCTTATCAATTTACCCATGACAGAGGTGGGGTATTTTGAAGCAAAAATAGGATTCAAAGATGAGGATAATAAAATTATTTGGTCACCTGGCAAAAACATAAACATTAAAATAGAGCCAGCGTCAACTATTGCCAACAATAGTATATACAGTGTCTTTACCCGTCAATTTGGCCCCAATAAGGATAAAGCTTTTTCTCAAGACGAAGAAGCAGAAACTATAAAACATCTTGACGACAAAGGTTATCACGTCATTCCTCCTTCAGGTACATTTCGGGACCTTATAAAAGAATTGGATCACATCATGGATGATATGGGGTTTCGCATCTTACAGTTGCTCCCTATACACCCCACACCTACTACATATGCACGTATGGGACGCTTTGGCAGCCCTTATGCAGCCCTAGATTTCTTTTCGGTAAACCCTTCATTAGCTGAATTTGATAAGCAAGCAACACCCTTAGATCAGTTTATAGAATTAATAGATGAAGTCCATCGTCGTAAAGGTGAAATTTTTATTGACATACCTGTAGATCATACTGGTTGGGCTTCTATTTTACAAAAAGACCATCCCGAATATTTCATAAAAGACGATCAAGGAAATTTCATGAGTCCAGGTGCTTGGGGCACGGTATGGGAAGATCTAGTCAAATTAGATTTTAGTAAAAAAGAAGTACATCACATGATGGCTGATGTTTTTTTATATTGGTGTCATCAAGGGGTTGATGGGTTTCGTTGTGATGCGGGCTATATGATTCCATTTGATGCTTGGGAATATATTATTGCCAAAGTAAGAACCCAATATCCAAACACACTCTTTTTGCTCGAAGGTCTTGGCGGTCCACAAGAAACGACACAGCACCTCTTAGCCAAAGGAACTTTTTCGTGGGCTTACTCCGAACTTTTCCAAAATTATAGTAAGGAAGAAGTCACCAATTACATAAATAGCATGCTTGATACCACACAAACTAAAGGAGGCATGCTAAATTTTAGCGAAACGCACGACAACAACCGACTAGCGGCAAAATCTCATATTTGGTCCAAGATGCGTAATTTACTTTGCGCTCTTACTGCTCCTGCCGGTGGTTTTGGCATTAGCAATGGTGTGGAATTTTTTGCAGAAGAAAAAATAAGTGTTCATCATGCGAGTAGTTTAAATTGGGATAACCCTGAGAATATGATTAGTTTATTCAAGCAGATCTCTCATGTTTTCAAAGTACATCCGGCGTTTTATGCTGATGCTAAAATAGAAATCATTCATCAAGACACTCCTGATCTTCTTGTTTGTAAAAGAACAGCTACTGAAGGTTCTTGTCTGCTCATAGTGATAAATCTCAATTGTGAGAAAGAACAAGTTTTTGACGTTACACCATACCTCGAATCGCAACTCCCGCTGTATGATCTGATCTCATTGCAGGCTATTGACAAAACATTTACCTTGCTAGCTGGAGAAGCTTTATGTCTTGAAAGTGGTGATTTTTATTTAAAAAAACTACAACATTACGTTCCCTTAACAGATGATTTACGTTTATCATTACAACGGTGTAACGAAATGATATTAAACGTTAACACACACATTAATGGCTACACTAATATTGATTCAAATTTTATCAGTGAAAACACAGAATTATTTTTAAGTCAACCTATAGATTATTGTCTAAAACAAAGTCTTAGCTTTGCTCAGATTGTACGATGGGATGCAGAAAGTGATCATAAACGCACAGTAATGATCAATCAAGGTTCTATCATTCTCATAGAAAATAAGGAATGTTTTAATTTCAAAATAAGCTATAAAGGGAAAAACTTATATTCTGGCTATGCCATTTCTAAAAAAGACAACACATATTTTGCTTTAGTACCTATTTCGCTAGAACAAGAAGACGACATTCAATATCTAGACATACAAGTCAATATACATCAAAGCACGACAGAAAGAAGGATAGGACAATTAGCTTTACTTCCTAAAGGCGACAGTCCTACATTCAAACAAAATTTCTCATTCAAAGAAGTAAAAGAAAAAGACTTATATGCTTTGTGTGCCAATACCCATGGCACCATGGCACAAGTGAGTGGTTTTTGGGGAAAATACAACAGCAAATACGACAGTTTCTTTGCAGTAAATATGAACCCCGACGTACCTGTAGATAGAACAACTCTATTGAGTCGTTTCAGATGCTGGGTTGTTAGTGAAGATTTCTCACACGAACTGGGAGAGAAATCACAATATAGCTTTGCCTCTAATGGATCGGACCGTGCTACTTGGTCATTTAAAGCACCAACAGGACAAGGAAAATATATCTTATTAGATGTACATCTCTATCTTGTAAAAGACAAAAACCAAATATTTTTAACTTATAGCAGACGTCATGACGAAAATCAGGATAACCTACTCAACAAGGATACCGCTGTAAAAATCATCATACGTCCCGACATAGAATACCGCAGCAACCATGAAGTAACAAAAGCACTTAATGGAGCCGAAAAAGAATTCCCGAAAAGCATTACTTCTAATGAAACAGGATTTAGCTTTGCCCCCTACAAGCAACAAACGCTAAAACTAACAATCAGTAATGGTCTTTTTCATACGGAGCCAGAATGGAAATACATGCATTATTTGCCTGTAGAGGCTGATCGTGGGTTAGAAGCACACACCGACTTATTTAGTCCAGGGTATTTTACATGCGAAATCAAAGAAGGAGAAAACATCTACCTCAACGCTACTATTGATGCTGATTTTAATGAAATAGACAAAAAAGCCTATACTCCAATTCCTCTTGAAGAAGATAGAGATGAGGTATTAAAACGTTCTATCGAAAAATTCATCGTCCGTAGAAATGAAGGACTAACCGTAATAGCGGGTTATCCTTGGTTTTTAGATTGGGGACGCGACACCTTAATATGTCTGCGCGGCATTATTACTGCCGACATGAAACAAGAGGCGCGAGATATTATATCCACCTTTGCTAAATATGAAGAAAATGGCTCATTACCGAATATGATTCGAGGTAATAATGCCAGCAATAGAGACACGAGCGATGCCCCTCTTTGGTTTAATGTTGCCATAAAAGATTATATAGATCACTTTAACGACTCTTCAATATTGGAGATGCGCTGTGGAAAACGCACTATATTACAAGTTATTAACAGCATAGTTGACAACTATATTAAAGGAACACCCAATGGTATTATTATGGATAAAGAAAGTGGGCTGATCTATAGTCCATCACACTTTACTTGGATGGATACCAACTATCCAGCAGGCACGCCACGAGAAGGGTATCCTATTGAAATACAAGCGTTATGGTGCGCCACATTAAACAATTACGCTCATTACACTAATGATGAAAAATGGCAACAACTAGCTATTAAAGTAGAACAAAGCATTCTTACTTATTTCCCTTTAAAAGAGGGTAATGGTTTTTCAGATTGCCTACATACTGATAAATTTAAACTAGCAAAAGATGCAAAAAAAGACAATACGTGTAGGTCTAATCAAATATTTCTTTTAACTTTGGGTGTCGTTACAGACAACGTTCTTATCAGGAGTATTTTATTAGCAACACAATCTCTAATAATGCCAGGAGCAATAAGAAGTCTGAAAGATGCTCCTATACAACCACCACTAGCCATATATAGAGATGGACAATTGCTAAATGATCCAAGTCACCCCTATTGGGGTAACTATTGCGGTGATGAAGATACACATCGTAAACCTGCCTATCATAATGGTACGGGATGGGCATGGCCTTTCTTCAGCTATTGCGAAGCCTTATTTTTATATACCAAAGATAAAGAGAACAGTTTATCGGTATTAATGTCAGCGAAACAAGAAATGAGTAAAGGCATCATCAACCATTTACCTGAGATTTGTGATGGCAATACACCACACCTCCAGCGAGGCTGCAAAGCCCAAGCTTGGAGTATTACAGAGTATTATAGAGTTTTTAAAATACTAACCACTCAACAAACAACATTATGAAAAAGTCAACAACAGTAAAAAGAAAAAGAGTGAAATTTGAAGTCTTAGCAAAACCTCTTTCTAAAGTATTTCTTGCGGGATCATTCAACGAATGGAGTGACACAGCAAAACCATTAAAAGAGAAAAATGGTGATGGATGTTATACCGGGACTTTATTATTATCACCTGGAGAGTACGAGTATAAATTTGTCATTAATGGCGAATGGCTTATAGATGCTGAAAATCCTAATTTCAACCAAAATAAAATAGGCACATTAAACAGTGTGGTAAAAGTAGATACCAAGTAAAATGCATTGGAGCAAATAATAAGAAAAATTATTTGCTCCTCTTAGATATAAAACAAACAAACAAACGATAGTAATGAAGATCAATAATATAAATTTATATAACGTATCCGTTAAAATGCCCAGTGAATTGGAATTTTTGGATACTGTAAAAGAGAATATCTGGTGGTGTTGGCAACATGATGCTATTGACCTTTTTAGTAACATCGATAACCAACTATGGCAAAAATCAGGAAACAATCTAAAATTATTCCTAAACAGCCTAAGTCAAGAAAAGCTAGAGTCTCTCGCAACTGATAAGCGATTTTTAAGACAATTAAAAAAAATTGAAACGGCATTTCAAACTGCTGTAGATATTGAAAATTTAGATACACCTGAAGATGTTGCCAAACGGAAATTAGCATACTTTTCATTAGAATATGGTATTCATGAGAGTTTGCGTTTATACTCTGGAGGTCTTGGCGTATTATCAGGAGACCATCTAAAAGCTGCCTCCGACCTGAAAATTCCAATGGTCGCTGTTGGCTTACTTTACCGTGAAGGATATTTTGTTCAACAACTCGACAAAGATGGCTGGCAAAGAGAACGTTATCCTGAAAACGAACTTCAGAACATGCCTATAAAACCGGCACACGATGCTGAAGGAAATACACTAAAAGTAAAAGTGCGCTTACTGGATCGAGAAGTCAGTTTAATCGTTTGGATACTCAACGTAGGTAACATTCCACTTATTCTTTTAGATTCTAACTTATCAGAAAACCCAGAAGACCTTAGAGAGATAACTGCACGTCTTTATGGTGGTGACAAACGCATGCGACTACACCAAGAATTAGTCTTAGCAGTAGGCGGTTATCATGCTATTCGCGCTTTGGGTTACCCCGTAGAATCATGTCACCTTAACGAAGGACATGCCGCCTTTCTTAGCTTTGCTCGCATTGGTGATTTGGTGAGTCGCGGTATAGAACTTAATGCTGCAGTAGAAATTGTTTGGAGCTCAAACATATTCACCACACACACACCAGTACCAGCAGGTAATGAAGTTTTTGACATAGCACTTCTGCGCCCTTATCTCGAATCATTGCAAAGTGAGTTCAAACTAGACGTAGAACGCATGCTATCTTGGGGATTTGCACCAGACAGCCCTAATAGCAATGAGCTATCAATGACAATATTAGGCTTACGCATGTCTTATTTCTCAAATGGAGTAAGTCGCTTACATGGCGTAGTAGCACGTGAAATGTGGTCTTTTCTTTGGAACGAATTACCAAACAAAGAATTACCTATCAGTTCTATTACTAACGGCGTTCACATTGATAGCTGGTTGTCTTATGACAATAAAAAAATCTTATCAGACCACCTTTCTGAAAACTGGCATTTATTAGGTCAAAAAGGGACACTTAAAGAAGAAATTAATAACATCCCAGATAGTTTATTATGGGAAGCACGTGAAATGGGACGTAACAAACTCATACAACATGCTCGTAAACGTATAAAGAACCAATTGTTGCAACGCAATGCTAGTAATAGTCAAGTAAACCGTGTTAATCAAATTCTTGATCCTAACGCTTTAACTATTGGATTTGCACGCCGTTTTGCGACTTACAAGCGCGCCACTCTACTTTTACGAGATGAAAAACGCTTGATTAAAATACTAAAAAATGAAGAACGTCCCATTCAATTTATCTTTGCAGGAAAAGCACATCCTGCAGATGATGGTGGTAAAAAATTGATTCAAGATATCATTGCTTTTGCAAATAATAATGACATTCGTAATCAATTAGTCTTCATTGAAAATTATGATATAGAATTGGGTCGTTTCTTAACTCAAGGAGTAGATGTATGGTTAAATAACCCCATACGTCCACAAGAAGCAAGTGGTACTTCTGGCATGAAAGCGGCAGCCAATGGTGCTTTAAATTGTAGTATCCTTGATGGCTGGTGGGAAGAAGGATATGAAATAGACAATAAAAGCGGATGGGCTATAAAAAATGAAAATGCCTCATTATCAAATGAAGATATTGATAATTTTGAATCTAATGCGCTTTACACTTTGTTAGAAGAAGAAATTATTCCTACTTTTTATAACCGTAACGACGGAGGCTTGCCAAACCAGTGGATCATGATGATGAAATCATCAATGAGTATGTCGTTATATAACTTCTCAAGTGCTCGTATGGTAACCGATTATTATGAAAAATTCTACCAACCAGCAATTGCTAATTATAACCGATATTTCAGCAACGAACAACAGGTAGCAAAAGAAGCGGTGACTCAAAAGCATAACTATGCTAAATACAAAGAAAATATTTACATTAGACAACCTAAAATAACAGACAATACTGAAAATAAACACATCGGAGATGCTTTTGTTGTGGAAACGGAAGTTTATTTAGAAAAACTAAAACCCGAAGAAGTAAAAGTAGAAATCTATTATGGTCAGGTAGATACCAACAGCAATATAGCAGAAGGCACAGCTGAAAAAATGGAAATGGTAAAAAAACTCGAAAACGGGAACTACCTTTACAAACAAACTTTACATTGTAATATATCAGGACGTTTTGGTTTAACAGCTCGTGTAAAATCAATTTCTGAAGAATGGTCTCATCGCATACCTACGTTCATTAAATGGGCTGACTAAAAATTAATTAGCTCATATTATTTATATACTATTTACTCTTTATTTAAAAGAGTAAATAGTTTATTTACAAGAAATATTCTAACCTTAAAAAGACAAAAGATTATGGTAGATACTCATCCATCCTCAAAAGGAAAGCAACAAGTGAAAAGAAGAAAAATCCGTATTCTTATTATCACACCTGAGATTACCTATCTGCCCAATGGCATGGGAAATATGTCGAATAGGATGAAAGCTAAAGCTGGGGGTTTAGCTGACGTTTCTGCCACCTTAGTCACAGAATTATATAACCACGGAGCTGATGTTCATGTAGCTCTACCCCACTACCGTAAAATGTTTAATATAGATATAGGTAAATTAATGGAAAATGAACTTCGTGTTTACCTTAACAACCTATCGTCTGAACGCATACACTTGGCCGAAGATCGTGCCTTTTATTATAACGATTCGGTGTATAGTAATTATAGCAACGAAAATTACAAAATAGCATTAGCCTTTCAACGTGAAGTTATTAACAACATTATCCCTGCAGTAAAACCTGACCTCATTCATTGTAACGACTGGATGACAGGCTTAATACCAGCTTATGCTAAACGCGTAGGTATTCCATGTTTATTTACAGTACATAATATACATACCAATAAAGTACCCATGGAAATAATTGAAGATCGGGGTATTGATGCTGCAGAATTTTGGGGTAACTTATATTTTGAAAACAAACCCTTGAGTTACGAAGAATCTCGATCATCGAACCCTGTTGATTTACTAAACTCAGGTATTTTTGCTTCATCATACATCAATACGGTTAGTCCTACTTTTCTCGATGAAATATCACAAGGTTATCACAATTTCATACCACAACAGACACGAGAAGAAATAATCAACAAACGCAACAAAGGCCTAGCAAGCGGAATACTTAATGCTCCTGATATAACCAACAACCCTCGTGTAGATGAATGTTTAGAACAAAAATATGATCACACAACACATCAAGAGGCAAAATTAATAAATAAAGCAGCCTTTCAAAAGAAGGTGGGGTTGAAAGTAGATCCTAATGCTCCTATATTATTCTGGCCATCACGTCTTGATCCTGTTCAAAAAGGATGTCAACTTTTTGCCGAAATTTTATTTAGAACTATTGAAAAATATCACACTGAAAACCTACAGGTAGCTATTATTGCCAATGGTGTTTATCAATCAGTATTTAAAGATATTGTTAATTTTCATGGCATATACGAAAATGTTGCCGTCTGTGATTTTACGGAACCTTTATCTCGTTTAGCATTTGCAGCCTCTGACTTTCTACTGATGCCTTCATTGTTTGAACCCTGCGGTTTACCACAAATGATTGGTGATATTTATGGCACATTACCCATAGTTCATGCTACTGGAGGCCTAAGTGATACAGTAGAACACCTCAATGTGAAAAAAGGCACAGGAAATGGATTCAAATTTAATAATTATGACTCTCCTGCATTAACTTGGGCCATTGACGAAGCAATGGATTTCTATAAGCTAGATGCCAAAACTAAAGAGACACAAATATCACGTATCATGGAAGAAAGTGAAAAACGATTCAGCCATGAACAAACAGCCGCAGAATATGTAAAACTCTACGAAAAGATATTAAAAAAACCCATCTTCAATCAATAACAGAGGTCACCATTTCTTTAAAAAAATTATAGTTCTCCTGATTGAAATATATCAGAAACTATAATTAATATTTACAGCCACTACCGCAATGACAAACCCGATCCATCAGATTATTAAATCAGAACTTCAACCTCTGATGAATGACCCTATGCTATATAATTACAAAGGATTAATAGACTATCGCATAAGAAAAAGAGAAGAAACAGAACAACACCTTTGTAATGGAAAATCTTTGCTTGAGTTTGCTTCTGGTCATGAGCACTTCGGCTTACATAAAACGACAAACAGTTGGATATTAAGGGAATGGGCGCCTAATGCCACAAAAATAGTAGTAATAGGAGAATTCTCTGATTGGCAAGAAAAGCCAGAATTTGAAATGCACAAAGAGGAAAATGGTGTATGGTCTTTAGATTTTCCTAAAGGAACCCTTAAACATCAGATGCTTTATCGTCTGTCTATTTACTGGGAAGGTGGCCACGGCGACCGCTTACCAGCCTGGAGCAGACGCCAAGTACAAGACCACACTACCCATGTTTTTAATGCTCAAGTATGGGAACCTCCAACACCTTATCAATGGAAATCTCCAGATTGTCCCAATAAAGAACAAGCCATTATCTATGAAGCTCATGTAGGCATGAGTTCTGAAGAACCCAAAGTCGCCACTTGGGATGAATTTCGCATCAACCGTTTACCAAAATTAAAAGATAGCGGTTATAATACCATACAGCTTATGGCTGTTATGGAACACCCTTATTATGGATCATTTGGTTATCACGTCTCAGGGTTTTTTGCTTTATCATCACGTTTTGGTACTCCTGAAGAATTCAAAGCTTTGGTGGACGAAGCACATCAACTAGGCCTACGTGTTATCATCGACTTAATACATTCGCATGCCGTAAAAAATGAAATAGAAGGTTTGGGGAACTTTGATGGTACACGCTATCAGTATTTTCATGAAGGAGAACGTGGAGAACATCCAGCATGGGACAGTTACTGTTTTAATTATAATAAAAATGAAGTAATACACTTTTTACTTTCTAATTGTCGCTTCTGGTTAGATGAATACAAAATCGATGGTTTCCGTTTTGATGGCATTACAAGCATGCTCTATTTACACCACGGCCTAGGTGGATCCTTTGATCATTACGATCGTTACTTTGACGATTCTGTTGATTTAGATGCCTATACTTATTTAGCTTTAGCCAACAAAGTCATACATGAAGTACGACCCGAAGCTATCACAATAGCCGAAGACGTCAGTGGCATGCCAGGATTAGGCGCTCCCATAGCACAAGGAGGATGTGGTTTTGACTACCGTTTAGCTATGGGCATCACGGATTATTGGTTCAAATTATTCGATATAAAAGATGAAAATTGGGATATGTGGCGTCTGTGGCACGAACTCACCAACAAACGAAAAGATGAAGCCACCATCAGTTATGTAGAATGTCACGACCAAGCTATAGTAGGTGGCAAATCCGCTTTTTTCACCATGGCCGATGCTGAGATGTACTGGAATATGCAAAAAGGCTCACAAAGCTTAGTCATAGAACGTGCAATTGCTCTACATAAGATGTCTCGTCTCATTACCATAAGCACTTCAGGTAATGGTTACCTTAACTTTATGGGAAATGAATTTGGACATCCAGAATGGATAGACTTTCCCCGTGAAGGCAACAATTGGAGTTATGAGAAAAGTCGTCGCCAATGGTCATTAGCTGAAAACGAAAATTTACGTTTCAAAGCACTTAATGACTTTGACAAAGCTGCTATTGGACTGATACGCAAACATCAAACAATCGATTATCGCATTCAACCCTTATCTATTGATAATGATAAAAAAATCATAGCTTTTGAACGTGGAGGTCTCTTCTTTTTCTTTAATTTTCATCCTAAGAACTCTTATCCCGATTACGGCATTAATAGTTTACCAGGTGAATATGAATTGATTTTAAATACTGACAATGTAACTTTTGGCGGACAAGGTATCGTCCAGGAACCCCAAAATTATCAGACTAGTAACTATAGCAATGGTCAAGAAATAACGCACGAACTCAAAATTTACTTACCCAGTCGTAGTGCTCTAATAATGAAACGGATTAAATAAACCCATCTACTTCATAATTAATCAATTCATCCTATTGGCAATTGATTTGCATAAAGACAAAGAAATAATTTCAGTATGAAAACAAAACTCATTTACCTTATATGCCTTCTTCCTCTATTGTCAATGGCACAAACTAACGCCACTCTCACCATATCGGGAAAATCGACAACAGAAGTAACGCCAGACATTACAGTTATTAATCTCTCTTTGAGTGCTGTGAATATGGACTACGCAAAATCAATTGATTTACTACAGGATAAATCTGAAAACATAAAAACTTTTCTGACAAACAATTGCATCACTAAGGAATACATCACGTCAGAGAACTTCAATATAAACAAGACCTATGTTTACGAAAATCGTCAACAGGTATTCAAAGGTTATAATGCCACTTTAGAAATCAAATTAGAATTTTTAAACAACAACGATTTAGCTAATAAAATCATCAATGCTATTGGCGAGTCTAATTCAGAAGCAGAAATAAACGTCAACTTCAAGCTTTCACAAGACTTAAAAGATAGTGTCAACAACCAGCTGATAGAATCGGCTATACAGGATGCCCGAAAAAAAGCGATCATCATAGCCAAATCAACCGATCAGCAACTAGGACGCATCATCAAGATTAATTATGGTGTTAACGAAAATATAAGTGTTAGCCCATATACTGAAAAAGCATTTTTCGCAACAGCTAATAGTGCAAGAACAGGTAGTACAAAAGAGAATCTGAGTATTACACCACAAGCCTTAGAAAAGTCAACAGAAATAATCATTTACTGGCTCCTCATTGAAAAGTAAATTACAAAAACATAAAAAACTATAAAAGAACGTGTTTGTTATACCTTTTTGACCATTTTCTTCTATTATTTTATTGATATTTCATAGTTCGTTTCTCTTTTTTCATCTTTCTTTGCCTAACGCAAATTAATATAAACCAGAAAAAAGAAAAGGAAATGAAAAAAGCAACGCTTCTTTTAATTTTATTAGGATTGACCTATTGGACTTCAGCTCAAAATGATTGGGAAAATCCTGAAATATTCCAATACAATCGTGAAGATGCTCACGCCACCTTTAATGCTTATACAAGCATAGAAAAAGCATTAGCAAATAAAACACAAACAGCAGACTATATAAAAAGTCTTAATGGAACGTGGAAGTTTTATTACGTAGGACAAATATCCAAACGGCCTACCGATTTTTACAAAATAGATTTCGACAACTCAAAATGGGATGACATTACCGTTCCAGGTAACTGGGAAATGTATGGCTATGGCTTCCCTAACTATACCAACGTCATTTATCCTATCAAGAAAAAACAGCCATTTATTGAAGACAAATACAGTCCTGTTGGTTCATATGTCACTTATTTTGAAATTCCAAAATATTGGGACAACCGTGAAATATACATCCAATTAGGTGCTGTAAAATCGGGCTATTACATCTGGCTCAACGGCGAAAAGATTGGCTATGCCCAAGATTCTAAACTTCCTAGTGAATTTAATCTCACCCCTTATCTGGTAGAAGGAAAAAACAAATTAGCCATACAAGTATTTCAATTCACAGATGGCACTTACCTTGAAGATCAAGACTTTTGGCGTCTATCTGGCATTCAACGTGATGTCACACTCTACGCCCGACCTAAAGTCCATATCCGTGATTTTTTTGCCAGACCTACTTTAGATGCTAATTATGATAAAGGTCTATTCTCTTTAGAAGTAGAAGTCGCTAATCTGAACCACAAAACGGTTAAAGATTACGAACTAAGCTATCAATTACTCGACAAAAACAAAACAATAGCACAAGAAACTTGCGTAATAAAGCCTATTAAAAGTGAAAGAAAATCAACAATTATCTTTAACACAGGAGCTTTAAATATTAAACATTGGTCAGCAGAGGAACCTAATCTTTATCAACTAACCATCAGTTTAAAACATAACGGAGTAGTTACAGAAGCCACCGCTATCAACGTGGGATTCCGCACCTCTGAAATAAAAAATGGTCAACTCTTAGTCAATGGACAAGCCATACTCATCAAAGGAGTAAACCGCCATGAACATGATGCAATTTACGGTCATGTGATCAGCGAAAAATCTATGATAGAAGATATTAGAGTAATGAAAGAACACAATATAAATGCTGTTCGTACCTGCCATTACCCTAACGATCCTAAATGGTACGAGTTGTGCGATCTTTATGGGATGTATCTTTATGACGAAGCTAACATAGAATCTCATGGTTATGGTTATAAGCCAGAAAACACACTGGCTAACAAACCAGAATGGGAAGCAGCGCATGTATCCCGTGTCATGAATATGGTAGAAAGAGACAAAAACCATGCTTCAGTAATAGTGTGGAGTATGGGTAATGAAGCTGGCACTGGACCTAATTTTTTAGCAGCCTACAAAGCCAACCATTTACGTGATGGTAGCAGACCAGTACACTACGAGCGCGCCGAGAAACAAACGACTGTAACAGAACGCCACACCGACATCCAAGGCGATATGTACAGAACCATTAGCAGCATAGAACAAAGTTGGTTAGGAACTGATCCTGAGCGTCCATTTATCTGGTGTGAATATTCACATGCGATGGGGAATAGCAATGGCAACTTTCAAGAATACTGGGACTTAGTAGAAAGAGAACGCCAAGTACAAGGGGGTTTCATTTGGGATTGGGTAGATCAAGGATTAGCTGACCAAAAAGAGGGAAAGAAATTCTGGGCTTATGGTGGGTTTTATGAACCCGAAGGACAGGTCAACTCTAACAATTTTTGCCTCAATGGATTAGTAAGTCCCGACAGAAAAGCGCATCCAGGATTAATGGAAGTAAAAAAAGTATATGCCAACATCGCATTTAATTCTGATGGAAAAACAATCACCGTGAAGAATAAACGTTTCTTTACCAATTTAGATGATTGCATCATAAAATGGGATTTGTATATGGGGTGCAAAATAATAAAAACAGGACAATTTCGTCCTGATAGTGTAGCCCCTCAAACCCAAAAGGATTTTTCACTTGAATTAGGGGAATTAGCTCAAGAAGAAGCTTATTTCTTAAATGTTTATGCGCTAAATAAAGACAACACAGGTTTATTAACTTTTGGTCACGAAATAGCTCGCGAGCAATTTCAACTAGGACACAAAGCATTAAAAGCACCTGTTAGCCATTCCAGAGATGCCATTACCCTTTCAGAAAATGACCATCACGTATTAATTGATGGTATTAATTTTAACATCAGCTTTTCTAAGAAAAATGGCGCATTATCATCGTACATCATCAATGGTAGCGAACTAATTAAAGCTCCTTTAACACCAACCTTCTGGCGTGCTCCTACCGATAACGATTTTGGTAATAACATGCAAAAACGTTGTCAGGTATGGAAAGATGCCGTATCCGCAGCTCTACTCACTACTATTGAGAGTCATCAAATTTCACCCACACAGATCAACATCAGTACAGCCTTATCATTACCAACAGTAGAAGGCAATATAAAAATTGATTACCAGATATTTGGCAACGGACAAATAGATGTAGCTTACTATTTTGAGGCAAAAAAGGAAGGATTACCAGAAATACCACGTATAGGTATGAAACTACAACTACCTAAAGAAGTAAATAACCTTCAGTATTTTGGTCGTGGACCATGGGAAAATTACTCTGATCGTAATACAGCCGCCTTTATTGGGAAATACACATCTAAAGTGTCAGATCAATATTTTGCTTATGGTCGTCCGCAAGAAAACGGACATAAAACAGACGTACGCGTTATCAAGTTAACCAACCATAATGAAATAGGCATCAAAATAGCAGCGAATAAAGAAGCTATAGGTTTTAATGCACTCCACTATTCTACTGAAGATTTGGATGACGGACTAGAAAAAGGCATACGAACACCTGCAGACATTCAAGAAGGTGATTTTGTAGAACTGCATATTGACCATAAAATGATGGGGCTAGGTGGAGATAATAGCTGGGGTGCTAAACCACACGCCCCCTATCTACTCTATGCCGACAAAGCTTATCAGTATTCATTTAGCATCGTTCCCTTAAAATAACAAAATAGGTTTAGATTTAAATAAGATTAACCTTTCCGATTAAAGCTCTAGTGCTTAACTTTGCGCTAGAGCTTTTTATTTACAAATCATACAACTATGCCTAGAAATAATTATAGCACAGAAGAACAAGAAATAGCACCTCACGTATTTCGGAAAATCACCCATCTTGATAACTTAACCCAACTTGTATCATTGATAAAAAATCAGACTAAAAATCAGCATGTTGCAAAATTAATGGTACACTACATATTTTGATTTTCTTTCAATCATTGATTTGGTGC